>JAIYDC010000082.1 GCA_027487685.1 Pseudomonadota bacterium
CAAAAGAATTGAGATGCCGTCTTCCTATACCCCGAAGAGTATTTAATCTTACGTAAGACTAGGCAATAAAACTGGTTCCTTTCTCATCTCATCTTGATGCAAATTAATGCACCAAAAATTTTATTTCGTTATTAAGTTGTCAAAGAGCTTAGCGTTTTATCAGTCCGACTCTGACTCGTCTAGGTTTTTCTCTAGAAAAATCTTTGTCGATTTCGTTACTTTTTCTCAATCACTTTTGAAAAAGTTGGTGGAGATGACAGGGATCGAACCTGCGACCCGTAGCTTGCAAAGCTACTGCTCTCCCAGCTGAGCTACACCCCCACATCGATAAAATCGCGAGATGTCAATTTAGAGGAAATGCGACTCTTATGTCAACGAAGAAATATTATATGAATCAGTTTTTTCAAAAATAATGTGCCCACACTCTATCATGAGTTTGTAGTTGTTTTATTATCGAGTTCGCTTGAATTCTGATCTTAGCAACAGCTCTCTGTTTATTGATTATTTCAGATTAAAACTTACCTCATCTTAGTTACATAAGCTCCGTCGATCCGAGAGTTTCAACTCGATGTTTATTCATTCATGCTTCGGTCTGAAATTACTGCTGCGCCAGCAATAAAAGGTTACCGGTCTGTGCCCATTTTACTATTCAAAACAACCCCATTTTTTCTGCTTTGATGCACATTTAAGGCGATCGCAGAGTGTTGTATTTCATATCGCCTTCCAAACCGGAACGACGTCCAACACTAAAGACCTGCCCCTAAGTCTTCCTGATGTTGTTAATCAGATTTTAAACTAGCCGCCAAATCATTAAAACTAGTCCCGAGATGGCTTAGCCGGAAGAGAATTTACTTTAGTCCATGCCCGGAAATCTTGAGTCTCGTATTGGGTTGCCTAATTTCCCCCATTAGTAAAATGATCAACAGTTATGAGGTATTCAAGGAATAGAGGATTTAAATCATCGTCAAAAATGTTGGTTATCCATCAGGCTTGAAGGGATATTTTCTTCATCGTGGGGTAAGGTGCAGGGTACAAGCAATATTTAAGCCCTTAGGTAGAAAAAAAATACCCCGTACATGGGGTATTTTTAAGGGTCTAATTTTGGAAGATGAGCGGCATCAGTGGGCCACTCAAAAACTTAGAGGTTTTTAGCAAAAGGTGTCGGTCCCTTATCGTAGCCAAATTCCTGCACCCACTTTCTAATTGCTCGGATCTGGCGCTTCGGATCATTATCCAATACTCCGTCAACTGCAGGTATCAAGTTACCACTGCCATCATCCCAATACGCAGGCATGCTCGTATAAGGTATGAACGACTGGGGATTAGCGATCCAAGCCTCCATCCATTCAGTACGGATACGATTTTTCGCATAGTGAAGATTTGGAGCCTGAGGGGCATCACTCGTGAAGCCTAGAGAATGGCAAGAAGTACAAGCGAGCTCGTTCCAAATTCTCTGTGCTGCCTCACGCTCTCCCGGTTCCCACTCTATTTGAACTGGGGCTTCGTAGGTAGGCTGGTTGGCCCCGCCCTGGAATCCAGTCACAAGCTTATTGAGCTCAGCGTGGGCGAACGGGTATGACGGCATCCTTACGTTAACGTAAGGACGAATCGGATGGACGTTCTGAAGGAAATCATAGAGCCAGTCACTCTTTACGCGCAATCCTTCCTTCGTGAGGTAAGGAGGTCCATAGTTCTGGTCCTCAAAAGCCTTGGACAAGCTTCCACCGATGCCATCAATCTGGTGACAACCGTAACAGTTGTACTTGTTAGCGACTTTCATCCCATCGTAGTATTGCTTTTCACCTGCAGTTAGACGCTTTTGACCCTGAAGAGGAATCTTATCTGATACCAAGCCAAGAATGACTCCGACTATCGACTCAATCTCTTCGTCTTTGAGGTAAAAATTCGGCATCTTGTTTAAATCTTTGAAAGGCTTTGGAACACCTACGTCCCAGATGCTCGGGAGCTTTAGGTGCTGAGTGAGCCATCCCTGACGAGTATGTGGAACATGCTTTTGCTGACCAAAACCGAACTGCTCTACAGGCTTTGAGCCTTCCTTCGACAACTCAGGTCCGATCTGAGGAAGATCACCATCGAAACCATGAATCTCATGGCACGAATAGCAGCCGTACTTGTTGATCGAACGCTTAGCGAGTTCGGTAGTACGTTCTTCATCACTCATTTTCTCGAGCTTGGCCTGGGCTGCATTAATCGTTTCGAAAGCTGAGAAATAATCTGTCACAAGGATTTCGTCGCGAATTTTTTTATCGAGTGCCGGGAAGGTGAGCTCCTCGAATTGCTTATTCCGTGAAGCTAGTAAGAAAGCGGCCATGTCATTCGCTTCCTTATCTGAAAGGCGGAAAGACGGCATGATCGAAGTTGGATCATAATGTTTTGGCTGCTTAAGCCAAGATACAAGCCAGTCTGGATTTACTTTAGATCCAAGGTTAACAAGGTAAGGTCCTTTACGCTGGCCGACGGCGTTCCACTTATCATCAATGCCTTCAATCTGGTGGCAACCGACGCAGCCGACTGTTTCCATCAGCACTTTACCATTTTCAGCGTTCCCACCTGCGTAACGAGCAAAAGGCTTGTACTCCTGCGATGTCCTGATGATGTATTCGGAGATAGCGTTGACCTCGGCGATGTTCTTTTTCTTAAACTCAGGCTTCGAATTATTGGCCTGCTCAAAGAAGTGAGGCATGCGCGAGCGTGGATTAAACGCGAACGGTGACCAGATCCAATTCCGGATCCACTCAGTGGCTTTAACCTTAGAAGTGATTTTGTAAAGACTTGGTCCAGGCTTGTTGTCATTTAAATGCTGCCACCCTTCGATTTTGTGACAACCATAGCAACCGTAGTTCTCGATGAGCTGACGACCCTTGTTCAGTTTATCGGCCATAGGCAGACGTTCCTGATCCTTATGGCACTTCATGCACATACCCTCGGTATGCTGAAGTGGGATCATCGGCTGAGGAACCTTATGCGGCTCGTGCCAATGGTACTTTTCCTTCCACTCTTTCTCCTGCTCCTTATTCTGAGGAATATGGGCCGGGGAATTGAAATCGTTGACTCGGTCTCCAACTCCGCCGTGGCAGGAGGTACAGCCGAAGTCCTTGGCAGGGTGTGCAGAGTTAACACCTACGGCCAGAGTTCCGACCTTTGGGTGTGTCTTATAGGGATTGGCCTGGTCTTCGTAGCCAGGACGATCGATAAACACGTGACAAGTCGTACAACGATCAATTTTAGGAACTTGCTGGAAGTAGAAGTCACTTGTTGCATTAGTAATAACGTACTGGCGAATTTTGATTGTAGGGTCAAGGAAGTCGATGAAAGGTGCGTTCCGCAATGCCCAGACTGGAGACTTCTCGGTACCCGCCATCGCCTGGAGCATGCGCTCTTTATCGCCGACAAGGCTTTTCAGTTCCTTCTCCGCAGAAGTCTTATCCGCCATGATAACTTTAAGCTCTTCTTGGGCCTTAACTTCGTCGGCCAGGAGGGCCTTAAGGTTATCTTTACCCTCTATTTCCTTCTTTTTATATTCATCGAAAGTAACCTTGATCTTCTTGGCTTCTGCCGGATGATTTTCCATCATCGCGTGTTCGTACTTGAACTGATTTTCGGATGCTTGAGAACCGTTAACACCGTTTACCATGTTCTGCACATAGATCTTACGCTGGATCTCGGTAATTCGGGAGTTGATCTTCTCGATCTTCTCCTCCTGGGATTGCAAGCCCTTCTCAGCATTAGCAATCTTCTGCTTAATTTCCTTGAGCTTATTGCCATCCATCGAGCCGTCGATTTCGCGGATTTTCTCCTGAATCTTCTGCTTTTCGATGTCCAGGGCCTTTATCTGTACGGCTTTCCAAGGACGGATATAGTCATCGAAGACCATCCAGATAACTACGAGTAGGAAGACTACGGAGACGAGGGCAAAGATCTTATTCAGAACTTTGGTGTCGTATGCCATTCCGGGTTCACGTTTCATTTATCGCTGCCTTATGAAAAACAATTAAAGGTTAAGTTCAAATTCTGGCATGGCCAGGATGTATTTAAGGTTAATGAACCACCGTAGATACATTTTGATTGGAAGGCTCATCATACCAAGAATGAGAAAGATCATGATGTAGTAGCGGACTGCGCCCATTCGGTTGATGTAGTTCTTGCCCCACTTCTTCATGATCAATGGAAGGAGTCCAAAGAGGTAGCCGAAGACAACAATGAGTCCAAAAATTTCGCGAACTACAATGTTCTTTGGTAGGCTAGTATTAAAAAGCTTTATCCACATGATCTCAGAGAGGTTGATGTTATTTTCAGCGACAACTTTGTGCGCGTCCCAGTATTCGAAAGGCCCGTAAAACGTCCAGTTGGGTCCCCGAAGGAAAGTTCCGACCTGAATTAAGAAAATCCACAACACAAGCCAACCGAAAAGAAAGCTAGCGATGGCGAACTTCCTTTCCTTGAATGTGTAGTAGCCGTTTCCTTTTGGATTTACGTCAAGAAAAGGAATGGCGATGAGACCCACTACAATCAGACCAGGTAACACAACGCCTGCCATCCACGGGTCAAAATACACAAGCATTTCCTGAAGACCCAGGAAGTACCAGGGAGCCTTGGCCGGGTTTGGGGCCCATGTTGGGTTAGCCGGCTCTTCAAGTGGGGCCTTAAAGAATATCGCCCAAACGATCAAGAAAATAGTACAGAGAATGCCGCAGAAGAGCTCGGTGTAAACGAGGTTTGGCCAAGCCCATACCTTCTCCCGATTCTCAGGACTACCCTCAATCGGTTGTTCGCCACGAGCAATTCGAAGATCGTTTTGGTGGCCTTTATAGAGGGCAAACCACGTCGACCAGAAAACAAGACCGTTAAGAATAATGATTGGAATATTATCTGGCAGAGAAATGACTGAGAAAAAGACCGGGTCGGTCACCATCCAGCCGAACACAAAGAGAACGAATATCAAAAGGCCCAAGCCAAACTTTTTAGTACCGACGATGTCGATTCTTTTAAGACTCAGCAAGAACAGCACGATAAACGCCGTGAAGGAGTAGAGAGGAGAGGAGAGGTAGTTGATCGCTTCCTTAATCATATGTGTCCTAGTCGATTAGAGTGGGGCCGAAATTCCACCGTCTTTCCGAACACGCCAAAAGTGGACGGCGATGAGGACGGCCACAACCAGAGGGATGAAGACACAGTGAAGGATGTAGAAGCGAAGAAGAGCGGCTTCTCCAACGAAGCGGCCACCAAGCAGCTGGAAGCGGACATCATTTTTGTCCGAAACCATGACAAAGTCGCCGATCCGAGCGAGAGCTGCTCCGGGACCACCGTGTCCGGCGAAAGGGGTCGCTTTTGCCATGTTTGAGCCTACGGTGATCGCCCAGATCGCCAACTGATCCCATGGAAGGAGGTAACCCGTGAACGAGAGGAGCATGGTAAGGATGAGTAGGACAACACCGACACCCCAGTTAAACTCGCGGGGTGGCTTATACGAGCCTGTCATAAAGACACGGAACATGTGGATCCAAACAGTAATAACCATTAAGTGAGCGCCCCAGCGGTGAAGTTCTCGCATGATGCCGAGTGGCACGTGCTCACGCAATCCGATGATATCAGTAAAGGCGTACTCGGCCGTAGGTCGGTAGTAAAACATAAGAAGAACGCCGGTTACGGTTAGTGCAAGGAACACAAAAAACGTCAAACCACCCATGCACCAAGTGTAGCCAAGCTCAACACCGGACTTCTTAAGCTTGATAGGATGGAGATGAAGGAAGACGTTGCCAGCAATGACAGCGGCACGGTTACGGGCATTATTCGGGGGCCCATGCCGGAAGATAGCTTTCCAGACTTGGGTATTAGCGACTTTCTTTGCAAAACCTTCAGACATATTTTTCCTCTAGAGATTAAACTTCAATGTAGGCACCGTCGATGTTCCATTCACCTTTCTCGTAACGGAACACTTTTGTTTTATCGACGATGATCTTACCTTCAGGATTGAAGGAGATCTTATAGCGCTCGAGTGGACGTGGAGCTGGGCCTTCGAAGTTGATGCCATTTGGGTAGTAGCCTGAACCGTGGCAAGGGCACTTAAACTTCGATTCAGCAGGAAGCCAAGTTGGAATGCAGCCGAGGTGGGTACAGATATTTGACATGGCCACGAGGCGGCCATCCTTTTTGTAGATCCAGACACCGAAACCATTTTTCCATCGCTCATCAACACCCTCCGGATAATCATCCGGAAATCCGGCCAAGAAATCCATCGCAGGTTCAAAGACAACATTCGGGTAAAGGAATCTGAAAATCAGGCTCGCAAAACCTGCAGTCGCTGCTCCAAACGTAATCCAGCCAACGGCGAGGAAGCTGAAAAATTCGCGGCGATTTAAACTGGTCTTTGCGTCGTCACTCATGAGAGATCTCCGAAAGTTTAAAAATCTAGACCAATCGTGTTGGCTCTAGAGAAGTGAGGGCTTGGGAATTCCCCACATTATGGGTGTAAACTTTTAATTTTTCAATACTTTTAGAGTCTGTTTTGCTTTTGTACTGACTCTAATGTTTGTGTCATTTTGTTCGACCATTTGAACCAACTCCGACAGCGCATACCATTTCGATTTTTCCAGATTCTCTAAAACGTTCACCTTGAGACCCTCCACTTGCGCACCGTTCAACTCTCCTGCTTGCGATGTGTCATACCGAAGATTTAGTATCTCTTCAAGAACTGGGACGGCTACTTGATTGCGCATATGAGAAAGGATGATTGCTGCGGCATACCGAACAGTTCGATCAGAGGAATTCAAATATATTAGCGCTTTTTGTTCGGTATTTGGCCTGTTATGGGAGGCTATGGCAAGCAGCGCAACTTGCTTTAGGCCAGGATCCTGATCCTGATCTAAGATCGCCTCCAATTTATCCCATCTAATACTGGAGCCCCGCGGCATATTACCGAGAGAGACCACCGCATTAAACTTAACCTGAGCATCCTGGTCCTCTAATCCGGCGTTTAAAACTGGAAGGGACAAAGGGTTCATCAAACTACCAAGTGCAAGAACAACAAAATTTCTTGTTCGGGAATCAACAGATTCTGTATATACTCGGGAGAGATTTTCAATAACCCAAGGGATATCTTCCTTGGGTATCTTTTGACCTGCGAGAAATTTCGAAAGTTCGTAAGCCGCCACCCAGCGATTACCGAAGGTCTTAGAATTCATCTCTTCCACAAGATCACGGTGATTTTTTCCAGTTGAAAGCATTTTTGTAACACCAAAAATGATGAGCGCTCCCACCAGCACGATCGCGATCGGAACAGTAATCCCCGAAAACGGAGAGCTTTCCAGGATTTTTTTGGAAGGTCCAGGTTGTTCGGACATTTGAATTCCTTATAGTAAAAAAATGGGGTACATGTAGGTCGGAAGTTAACAAATCGAACCGCAAATTGGAAGACCTATGGCCTACCTTCTAAGATTTTTATTAGCTCTTATGGTCCTTGGCGTTCTCCTGGTGACGTGTGTTTCATTTGGTTGGTTAGACATAGGCTATGGCCACATCCGTCTGGCGATTCCTGCTTTCCTTTTCGTGATCTTCAGCCAGGCTTTTGTGATGTTTTATTTCATCGGCGTGTCACGACTGGTGGAAAACGTATGGACGGCCTTAAACAGTGAAAACAATCTGAAAGAACTTTTCGAGGAACCACCCCAAGACCTCGCCCCTTATAAGAAAAAAGTTGCACGATACGTTCACGAATCTCAGCTCTCAAAACGACAGACTATTCCATGGACGATGCTGATGCTCGTCCTTGGTACGATCGCCTTTCTACTTGGCGGTGCCCATGACACCGGATTAGTTTCCAAAGTTGTTCACTCAGGTGTTGCCTTTGGTTTTATTGCGGCGATGCTGATCTGTTTTGTAAGACAATGGTACTACTTGAAAAAAAGCCACCTATTACTGCGTGAGATGAAATCACTCTTTGGTATTTCAAAAGACTCCATGTAGTTGGAATCACTCAAAAAAATTAGTTCCGAAAGTGCACTAAGAGTTGGTTTTCTTTGTACCGATAAGATAGACGAATGAAAAAGTTCGTTTGCCTCATCTTGTTTTTATCCTTACCGGTTTGTGCAGCTGGCCCTGAAATCGTTAACCGCGAGGACGGTCAAAATATAACCTCTCAGATCCGGGACCTTGAAGTTCAAGAGATGCTTCGGCAAACAAGTGAATTCGACGAGTGCAGAAGGAAAAATCAGTTCACAGCAGGAGATTCTCCTGCTGTCCGGGATCAGAAGACGAAAGCGGCGCAAGAGTGTTTTCGAAGAAAAGTTTCGGATCTCCGAGACCCTCGCAGGCTTCAACAGCTATCAGAACTCTTGAACCTTCAGCAATACGGCCTCGTTAAAAGTAAGAACGTTCGGGATATTCAAAACTTCCTTGATGACAAGATGTACAAGGCGATGACCGGCGTTGATCGCCAGGAAGCCGACAAGAGAAAGCTGATCGACAGTCTGAAATTTAAGAATAAGAAGCATCTGGATCAGGCCCTCTTTATCGATCTCTATAAAACGCAACTTAGCAAGAACGCACTGTATGAGGTTTCCCGATTCTGCTTTGAGAGTTTTCGTAAGGAAGGTGCGACCTCAACTGGAAAAAGCTTTGGTGAATACTGGAAGGAACACTTCCAAGAGAACCTACAAGTTGCCGACGTAACGGATACTGGAAGTGCGGTCGACTTTGGGGCCATGACGGATCCGGAAAAGAAAGAGAAGGTCTATGAGGACATCTTTAGAAGTCTCAGTATTGGAGGACAAAACGGTCTGGAACGAGAAAAGCTATCACAATTTTTTATGACTTGCGGGGCTATGATCCGGCCTCTTTGTGATGGGTTCAAGGATTCGGCGCGGCAGAATATGCAGGCGAACCGATCAATGGTAGGACTCGGTGCTGCCACGGCCACTCCAGCAACAGGGCAGCCGGCCACACGAACTGCAACCCCTGCAGCTACAGATCCAGGAGCTGAAGCGCCCGAAGCGCAGGCCCCGGAGGCGACGGCGCAAAGTGCTGGAGGACCACGAAAGGGTGCGGTGGCATGCCTCGCTCAAAACAAGGTGATGGAGATTAAGAAGGCCTTGGCGGACACTCAAAAGATCCGCGAACAATTCGACCAGATGGCCGAGAACCCACAAAGCGCAGCTCTTGCCTTAATAGGCGGCAAGATATTCACACCAGGACAAGACGGAGCTGAGACGCTCGATAATCTTTCAAACTACACTTCCGCAGATGTCCTTGAAGGTGGAAGCAGGCAAAATGATCAGGCACAGTCGGCAGCTCAGCGCTGCAGCAGTAACCCGGAACTTGCTACGTGCGAGAACTTCTTTGTGAATCAGGAGCAACTCGATCGTGCGAAACATGACGTCGATATGGAAATGACTCTGAAGCGGGAAGTGGAAATGGCAAGAGTTCGTGCTCTAAAAGCGCAGGACCAGCAAAAGCTCGAGGACTATCTTAGAGAGCAAGGATACTTTCCGCTCTTGCAAAGGCTACAGGCCGGGAACCTGACTGACGAGCAATTGGTTGAGGAAATCGGGGCACAATTTGAAGCCAAGAAGATGGCCACCTTAGCGCAGATAAACCGAAACCTCGGCTCTCGGCAGGTCAGAGCTGAGGCGAACCCGGATGAGATCCGAAGGGCCTCAGAGACCTCTATAAAGCAGAGTAAGGAAGAGCGTGCACGAATGGCCCAGGTTGTCCTTTTTAACAACATCATTACCTCTCACCTAGAACTCACGAGGCGCGACGCTCAGGGAAACAGAACCAGTGCTGGACGGAACGTAAACGCCTGGAGAAAAGAAGAGGAGGGACTATCTCGATCACAGATAAATACAGGGCTATTTGCTAATCTTCGCGCCTCAGACTCAGAACAGAACCCTAATGGCATAGGTGCCAACGAACAACTCGGAGGTATGGAGCTAATTGATCAGCTTCTGGGAAAACAAGGTGAAGAGCGCGCAAGTGGTAATAACACAAGACCTAGATAGATTTAATCCAAATAAAAACTCGGTTTTTTCCAGGCTGCTCGCCGCCTTGGGAGCGACTCTCGTATATGCTCGCCTCGCTGAGAGTCGATACTTTCGACATGAAGTCTTTCAGACTCTTTGATGGAACTTGAAGGTTAAAATACATGCCTCCGGGGATCTGCATACCCGGCTTTACGTTATCGACTTGCTGTATACCATAATTCTTCATGAGGGGGAGGATTCCATCCCGTACCGCCGCCGGATCAACTGATGCCATCAGAATCCTATAAGCCTTTTTGTTAGAGACCGCGTAAGAGCTATCTCGGTAGCCACCCTTTTTATTCTCCTCATATTCTGACTGCTCTGTCTCGGCTTCTCCAAAGCTCTTAGGAACATCATCGACAGAATCAAGGACCACGACGTCAGACTCTGGGTCATAGCGGGAGCCAAGCCTCTCGTCAGAGAAAACCGTCTGCGCCTCAAGCCGCTCGAGCTCATCGAGCTCCTTATTAGAAAGGTCGATTTGCTGCTTGGCCAGCAAGTCTTGTTCTTGGTAGGAAAGAGTCTTATCGAGCCAGAAGAAGTTCGGCTCAAACAGCGTGATCTTGTTGATTAGGTAGTCCTCGTACCACTTGTTCGTATTCTTCAATGCGAAGACTACAACACTCAGGATAAGGAGAAGGACGATGACCTCTTGCAGAAACTTGAGCTGCCTTTTGAAGGCAGTCTTTTTGCGGAAGTTCTCAAAATCGACCTTGAGTGCGAGGATATCTTTGCGCAGCTCCTTAACGAGATTTGGCCAGTCCGGGTAAAGGGTGACTTCCATATTGGCCAGGATATCGTCCTCAAAGGTACCCTTGGCCTGAGCGGCAGTTCCAAGGACTCCAATCAAATTGTCGAAACGGAGAAAGAGATTTTTAGAACTCACATTGCTGATCTGAAAATTGTCATTTATAAGGTCCTCGTAGAGCGGATAGACTTTTATGAGGTGATTGCGTAGCACGGTCGAGACATACTTCTCCGGTAGATCGAACCCAAAAGCAATCTCGCGGACAGACTTACCCTGGTGGACAAAGGTGAAGGTAATAAATTTTTCAAAGAGCCAATTGAGCCAGGAGATCAGAGGCCCTGACTTAGCTATCTTCTTCGCATACTCAAATCGCTCTCCGAGCTCGGCGGGCGCAATTTGGTCCTTAAAGAAGGATTCCCAGAATCCACTGAAGGATTCGGCATATCGGCCCTCCCAAGCAATAGAGTTGATATCGAGGTCTAGCCAGTCCTTAAATCGTTCGAAATCGGATTTTGTAAGCATCATAGGTTCTTAAATAGTAGCGCACTTTCCCCACCATAAACAATCAAGGGCGCGGTCTTTTAAACTTTTTCTGCAACCCTAAAGCTTAAGGAGGAAATACCCGCCAAAATGAATAATACTGGCAATTATTGCCCTCTGGAGAAAGGGAGGCATCAAACCTGGGGTGATGAATCAAGGCCTTAGCGACGAGGAACGGACTGATGCAGACCCATCAATTTTTGCCTGCCTTGTGAGCGGTCACGGTATCTAAGTATGATAGTGAAGAATGCCAGTGAAGGCATCTTGCAAGATTAAAGGGAAAGGTTTCTATGTCGGACGTATCAGGGACACACCCTAGCTTGGCCGCAGGTAAGGCAGCGATGGAGAAGAGGCAAGCGTTCGAGCTCCGAAAGCTCAGCGATTCCTTCGAAAAGGAAGTGACTGAAGTTCGTGAAAAAAATGAAAAAGAAATATCAAAAATTAAAAAGGACTACGAGGTCCTGATTGGAAAAGACAAGACCGAATCGGAGGTAAAACTTTCGAAGGTTCGGCAACAGTATAGCAGGACGATCGAAGAGGAAACGAAGCGTTTCGAACAACTTCTTAAAGATCTTAAGGAGTCAAATGCTGCTCGTTTTGAGGAGACAAAGATTTCCCATGAGCAACAAGCTGCGAACCAAGAATTGAAACATCGTGAGTACCTCGAACGTGCCCAGATGAAATTTGAACAGCAGAAGGCGAAGATCGAAGCATAGTTCATTCCCAAGACATCGCGATCCAGAAAGGAGAATAGATGAGTCAGAAGAATTCAGAAAACGGCGTCTTTATAAACGGGAAGAATCAGGTCATTGAGCTTCTGCAGCGGATGGACGCAGCGGATAAGGCCCGATTGCTGAAAAATCTTCGTATCAGAAATCCTATACTTGCCAAAGAGCTCACTGAATCGTGTATTTCATTTGAAAGTATCTGGGACCTTGATGACGAAAGCCTCAAGACTGTAGTCTCTCAGGTTCAGCCGACAATCCTTGGTCTGGCACTCAGTTTAGTCCATGTGAAAAATCAGCGCCGTGTTCTTTCATTGATTTCCAGGACAGTCGCGCTAAAGGCATTCGATGTCATGCAAAAAGACCTAACTGGAAACCGCAACGAATGCATCCGAGCTCAGCATAAAGTTCTTGAACTCGCGCTGAACCTTAATCGCAATCGCATCATTCAATTCTACTAAGAGAGGAGTTTTCTAAACTCTGTCTCGAGCTGTGATGAGAACTGCTCTTCCCCGATAACAGTGGGGTGAATGAGTCGATTCTCGGCAATAAGATTTGCCGTGTTTTGGAAACGTTCAATCATGGTACGACTCAGCTGGGTGATCCAGTCAGGGGATTCGCGAAACACCTCTTCGAAATTCGACGCCGGTATTCCTACAAGTTCCCCACGATCCAGTGCAATCGCCGAGTATGCATAAGGAACTGTCGGGATCATTGCCGCTTCACCAATCACATCACCGGCCTTTGCTAAAAAAAAAGGAACAAGCCGGTCTCGAGACGATTTTAGACAAAGGACCTCTCCCGATTTGACGAGAAAGAGCTGAGTCGCCGGATTCCCCTCACGGAAAATGACCGTATGACGTTCGAAGCTACGGTCTTGCATAAAGGAATTCCTTCCGAACCTTCCCTTCGAGGAGAGTCCCGAAGCGAAGCCCATAGGTCGAGATGGTAAGCTCTTTTACGAGGAGCCGATGGATAAGATGGTATACGAGATTAAGTCCACCGCGGATACTTTGAGATCTTTTTTGAAGAAAGGGAAAGAGATCGAGAAACTGTTCAGGAGAAAACTCGGAGTACTTTTTGAACATGCTGTCGATGTCCTCTCCTTTGAGGACGAGACCATGAACGTCGTCTTCAACAAACTCCTTGCGCAGTAGATGCATGTTGCCAAGAGAAGTCACAGTTCCAGCGACACAGAAAAGCTCTTTCCCTTGGAATTTGTCGAGGTCTGTACGGTAGTCGAGAAAGATTTTCTGAAGATTCTGCACGAAGAGCTGGTCGTTCAGCCATTGAGTAGATCGGACCGCGCCAATCGGGAGGCTGATAGATTCGAGAATCTGAAAGTTCTTCGTATTAACGCGGATCAACTCTGTCGAGGCGCCTCCTACATCCATGATAGTGATAACGTCGGTTTCGAAGCGAGTGTCGAAAAGGATCCCTTTGGTTGAGAAATAAGCCTCTCCTTCAGAGCTAATGACGGAGGTCGAAACGCCGAGTTCAGTTTCAATACGTCGAAAGAAGTCTCCCGCATTTTGGGCAACTCTGGCGGCTTCAGTGGCAGTCGAGATTATTTTTTCACGAGGTATTCCATGCAGGTCGCATTCCTCGGCGTAGCTTTTAATTGCATCGAAAGTAGCGGCCATCGAGTCGGGGTGAAAAGCCCGGTTCTTGTCGAGTTCGCGTCCGAGAGAAGTGATTTCACTTCGTTTTACGATCTCTCGAAGCTTTCCGCTGGAAAAGTCTCCGATCAAAAGAAGAACACTGTTTGAGCCAACATCGATGGAGGCACGGATGTCTTTGATCATGAATTTACCACCTTGAGAAGGTTGCCCATAATGGATGGATTGATAAGACCCTTTTCGCAAATAATGCCTGTAATGTAACGGTGATCGGTGACATCAAAGCTTGGATTGATCGCTCTAGCGCCCACTGGGGCAATCATCTGCCCTTTGTGCTCTGTGAGCTCACTTTCGGCCCGCAGCTCGATTTCAATATGCGATCCGTCTGGAATTGATGTGTCAAAAGAGCTCACGGGAGCGACCACGTAAAAGGGGATATTGTAAGTCTTAGCAATGATCGCGAGGGTGGCCGTTCCTACCTTATTAGCAGTGTCTCCGTTGGCGGCAATCCTATCAGCTCCAACAAAAATCGCATCGACCTGACCTCGAGACAAAAGGTAGGATGCGGCTCCTTCAACGACAAGGTAGTACGGGATCTTTTCCTTAGCGAGTTCAAACGCCGTTAGTCGCGAGCCCTGTAGATAGGGACGAGTTTCGTCAGCAAGAACATAATCAATTCGGCCTAGCCGATGAGCGTAGGAGATGACTCCCAGAGCGGTTCCAAGGCTGCCGCATGCAAGAAATCCGGTATTACAATGGGTCATGAGCCGCCATTTGCGATCGCCGAAAGTACGCTCAAGTTCGGCGAAACCCAACTTGGCCATCGCTGTGTTTTTTGATTGGCTCTCGTCAATTTGAAGCTTACCGAAAGCAACGAGCCGATCGAAGAGCCCGCTAGAACTTCCCTTTTCTGATAGATGATTTTCCATGAGGTCAAGACAGCGGTTGACCTCGAAAGAAAGGTTCACTGCAGTAGGCCTAGCGGCAATGAGTTCGGAAGCAGCATTCCGACAAGACTCTAGAGTTAATGAAGCTTGACCTCGCACCCAAAGCGCCATTCCGAATATAGCGGTAAAACCAATACACGGAGCACCCCGGACAACCATCTCCCTGATCGCCGTAGCGGTCTGTGGAAGATCGGTCACCGCGACGAAAGTTTCTACCTGCGGAAGTTGCCGCTGATCAAGGAGAAACAAGGTGTCATCGCGCCAGATAATAGGTTGATAGGATTCGCTCATTGTGCTTCCTTTTGCTTCCAGTACGTTTCTAGAACTTCTTTCCTGATCACCTTGGCCTTTCGGTTCTTCGGATAAGCGAGAGAGAGAAAAGACTTTTGCCGCGAGCTTAGACTACCTGTAATCTTCAGCTGATCGAGGTTATCAAGTGTCAGACCCACCAAGGTTAGGACTTCGTTTTTACCGGAAACTGTGAGGTTTTGCTTATCAAAAGCTTTCGAATCAATTTCAAAGAAGGTAGCGGTGCGCTCGATAAAATCAGGAATTTTTCCGGCCGACTGCGCTAGTCCTGTGCTGTTGACCTGGAATCGCCATTTCCCCTTCTCCCAACTGTCATCCCAGCGTCCCTCTACGGATCCAGAGAGAACGCCGTCTTCAGCAGAGAAGAAAGGTTGGAGGAACCGAAAAGAGGAGTTCCAGCGGAATCGTTCAAGGACGAGGTCAATTGAGTGATGCTCAGCCTCTTGTCCGAAACTCAATTTTAAACGCGCCCCGGATGAGGAGGTGAGCTCCCCTACGTAGAATTTTTTCTCCGGCGTAATCCCATAGTGGAACTGACCATCAATGACCTGATCACCGAGAAGACATTTTTTGTAGGAAACAGTCGTACTATGATAAACTCCGAAGGTCGAACCAGCGAAATCGGCAACCGGAACAACGGGTGCGATCGTAATTCCTAAATCGAGTCCCGAGAATCCAATTTCCTCAATATATTGGGTCAAACTGCCGGTATTCAAGTCAATCACAGATCGACGGAAGAAGCTCGCTTCCCCTTTAGGGCTCATGAAGGAGACTTCCCATCGCGAGTCCTGAAATCCAACCTGCCATTGGCCGTTTATAGAATCCTTTTTCGTCAGAAAGAGGCTCCCGGGGAAATTAAGTTTACCAGTCACTTTAGCTGAGCGATTTCCGAAGGACCGGAGAAATTTAACTGATCCACTTGCGTTGCCCTCGGGACTAACAAGATAGGGATTTTTAATTTCGTCATAGACAAAAGAAAAGTATGTAAGAGGAAGTCGCGAAAGTTCCAGAGAAATACCCAGGGATTCTTTATCTACATGAAACTGGCCTTTACCTGCTGGAGTCTTGTCAATGACGAGGTTTACATTGGAAGTAACCTCGAGAGAGGTTGGAATGAATGTTGCGCTTCCACCAATGACAAGGTCTTCGATCTGAAAGCGATCACTGGCCTCTTTGGTTCGAAACTCCCCACGGTAGTTAAGTAGCCAGCGGCTAGTTTCAGGAGTGAGGTCTCCGAAAAGCCAAAGGTCTGATAGGTACTGCGCGTCCTTGTGCTTCACAGTGATGGGAATATTGAGTTCGAAGGCAGAATTTTTGCCATACTGAAACTCCCGAACAAGGAGCTTTGAGACGTTGAAATAGCGTCGCGACGTATGAATGTCACGAATAGAAATCTCTTTGGCACGCAGAGTGAACTTTGCATCGACCAAGTAGTCAGGGAGTGTAACTCTGACGGTCTGTGAGACTCCTGGGCGAGGATCAAGGGCACTGGGAGTGACCTCGGCAGCGTCTTGATCTATAAAAATATCCAGATTCTTCAGGTTCACCTGAACGTTGCCATTCTTGACCAGAAGGAGCCACCAGGGGACCTTGAGTTCGACGCCACCAATGCTCGCAAGGAGCTTGTTACTGCGACGAAGCTGGATACCTTGAAGGTTAAGGTTAAAGTCCAGCGAGAAGCGGTAGGAGACCTTCCCAACGGTGAGCTCCGCACCGGGGTAGTTGCGCTGAATCTGCTGGGTCAGAAGTGCGATAAAAGCTTCAGGTTTAAGTCGAGAATACGCGTTAAATAGCAAGCCCCCGATGATCATAAAGAGCACCGCCCACGAAATCAAAATCAGCTTTAGAGATATCCGCATTATAACCTTTGACCCCTAGAGCTTTTGGAGCGGGGCGAACTTGACCATGAATTTCTTCTTAATTCCATCTCGGAAGAGGATTGTGACCTTTTCGTCCTGTCCTAGGCCCTCGGAGTCCAGTACGGTTCCTTCACCGTAGAGAGCATGCAAAATTTTCGAGCCTGAAGTATAATTCGACCCGATCGTGGCAGGACGCTTTGTGTGATAAACCTTCTCACGGTAGAAAACACTGTCTTCAGCATCGGCCGAGACTCGCTGATCAAAGTCGTCGAATGAACGCGAGTACATCTGAGTGGCATCTCGCTGAGAACCCGTCTGATAAAAATCCCAGCGGTAGTACTTTTCCGGAATCTCATGGAGGAACTGGCTCGGCCCGTTGAATTTAAGACTACCCCAAAGTAGTCGGCCCTGAGCGAAGGTGATGGTCAGCTGCTTCATCGCTCGAGTCATTGCAACATAGAAGAGGCGACGTTCTTCCTCGATAGCTGTTGGCCCGATTTCAAGGCTTTTATAAGAAGGAAAGATATTCTCTTCAACTCCAATGAGAAAAACATAGGGATATTCGAGACCCTTTGAACCATGAACGGTCATGAGAGACACTTGCTCGCCAGATGTTTCCTCAGTAGAAGTATCAAGAGTTATGGCCTCAAGGAACTTTGTAAGGTTAGCCTCAACTTCGGTGTCCTCAAATTGCTTGATGGCACTCATCAGTTCCTCGAGGTTTTCCAGCCGAGCAGCTCCTTCATAACTTTTATCTGCCCGAAGGACTTCGAGGTAACCGGACTCGTTTAGGAGTTTCTCATAGCTAAAACTCGGTGACTGGTTCTGAGACTCAAGGACTTGAACCTCCTGAGTCAAATGGACGAGCTGATTAATGGCGCTAGAAACTTTACCGGAGAGAGAAAGGTGACGGAATTCCGATGGCGACTCAGCAATTTTTTCAATGAGTTCAAAGAGAGATAAGCCAAGTCGAACGGCTTCGTCCTCTAACTTGCGCAGTGACGTCGCGCCAACACCTCGAGCTGGTGTGTTAATGATCCGAGTCAGAGCGAGGGAGTCTTTTTTGTTAACTACGACTCGCATATACGAGATCATATCTTTAACTTCTTTACGGTCATAAAACTTGATGCCGGCCACAACCCGGTAGGGAAACTTCTCCTTCCGAAGAGCGTCCTCGATAGTTCGTGAGTGGGCGTTATTTCGATAGAAGACTGCGATGTCCTTAAGGGAGACTCCTCCGTTGTGGAGTCGACGTATCTCAAGACCAACGAACTCGGCCTCGGCTTTGTCGTCGCGGCACTCGACAATCCGAATTTCGTCACCCTCGGCGTTATCGGTCCACATCTGCTTCCCCTTACGGGCAACGTTGCGGGCGATAACTTCGGTCGCTGCTTCGATGATTTTTTTTGAAGACCGATAGTTCTGTTCTAGCTTTATAAGCTTCGCTTCAGGAAAAAAACTCTCGTAGTCGAGGATGTTTCGAATGTCTGCGCCCCGCCAGCTATAAATCGACTGGTCTTCGTCCCCGACAACACAGACGTTACGGTGCCCCTGGCTCAGTTGATGGATAAGATCGAACTGGGCCCGGTTTGTGTCCTGGTACTCATCGACAAGGACGTAGCGGAACTTTTGTTGATACTTAACTAGGACCTCGGGGAAGGAGCGAAAGAGGTTGAGTACACCCGTGATGAGACCTCCGAAATCAAGGGCATTGCTCCGGTGGAGTTCAGCTTCGTACTCCATGAAAATATCGAAGAGACGTTTGTCTTCAGCAAATTTTTCGACCTCTGCAGATCGAGGAAGTCCCATATAGTAGCCCAGGTTCTTGAGACCATCAATAAAGGCTGCAACAGTATAGGGAGAGAGCTCTTTATGGTTAATCCCTCGTTTGTTTAAAAGCGCCTTGATGATGGACTGGGACTCTCCGTCATCGTAGATGGTGAAGTTCCGAGAAAGTCCGAGATAAGTCGCCTCCATTCGGAGCAGTTTTGCGCAGAAAGAGTGAAAGGTCGTTATATTTAAAGCGCCTACGTTAATCTGAGTGTTTGCAGAAAGGCGCTCACGCATTTCTCGAGCGGCTTTATTAGAAAATGTCACGGCGAGAATCTGATATGGGCCGATGCGCTTTTCCTCTAGCAGGTACTGGATACGTGCTACGAGAGTACGGGTTTTCCCCGAGCCAGCACCGGCAAGAATCATTACAGGCCCGTCAGTAAAGAGCACGGCCTGCCGCTGAGATTCATTTAGAAAATCGAGGTTCATCATTCTACTGTGACCGACTTTGCGAGATTGCGAGGCTTGTCAATGTCAGTACCCTTGAGCTTCGCGATATGATAAGCGAGGAACTGGAGGGCGACGTTTACCAAGAGCGGGCTTAGGTTTGGAAGACCCTTGAAGTCGATGCCAATGTACGCATCGGCCAGTTCTTCGAGCTCGGAATTATCCTTAGGCCCAATAACCACAATGAGGCCTCTGCGGGCCTTAACCTCTTCAACGTTAGAAACGGTCTTATCGAGAAGCTCAGGACCAACAATAGCAATGTTTACGAGATTCTCATCGATCAGGGCAATAGGCCCGTGCTTCAACTCGCCGGCGGCATAGCCTTCAGCGTGGACATAAGCTATCTCCTTGAGCTTTAGAGCACCCTCAAATGCGATAGGAAAGTACTTCCCCCGGCCAGTAAAGATGAATCCTTTCTTGGTATATATCCTCTCAGCGACGGCACGGATAGGCTCTGAATGCTCGCAAAGATCAGCGATCCGAGTCGACAGCAGTTTGAGTTCGCCAAAAAGAGTTGGGTCGTCGAGAGTGCCTTCCATCGCCCGGCTCATGAGGTACCCAGTCAAGCCCATGAGCGTGAAAGCTTTAGTAGAGGCAACTCCGATCTCTACCCCGGCATGGATGAGGAAATTCTTGTCGGCGTTACGGAAAAGAGTCGAGCCTTCAACGTTGACAATAGCGTACGTAGGTATACCTTTCTCTTTGCACAGTTCCTGGCAGGCGAGGGTATCGGCCGTTTCACCGGACTGGGAGATAAATAGTCCAATTTCTTTCTTCCGCAAGATGGGGTTCCGGTAACGAAACTCGGAGGCGATATCAACGGTCGCACGCTGTCGGTTGATTTGCTCGAAGAAGTTCTTAATCACAAGGCCAGCATGCCAAGCAGTACCGCAGGCGGTCACATGCCATTCGTCGCAACTGAAGCCGGCAAGTTCATTCAGGACCTTGCGTCCATCGTTCTTAATATAATAAGCGGCCAGCTTATCGATGAGAGCAGACTGCTCGTGAATCTCCTTGAGCATATAATGCTGGTAGGGCCCTTTTGTGGTCGCGTCCATCGCCATGGAGTTACTCTGAAACTTATAACGAGTGGACGGAGAAAGGTCGAGTTCGTAGAAATTTAGAGCTACATCACCTGAGGTGGGTACGCCTTCGCAGATAACCCCGTCCTGCGGGAAGTAGATTGTGGGAGCAAAGCCTACAAGGGCAAAGGGGTCAGACGAAACGTAGGCTTCGCGAAGCTCCTTGTTCTCACCGACAACGAGGGGTGCGGAGCGTTTAACTGCGTAGAGCTTATCACTCGCTCTCTCCATAATCACAAAAGCCGAATTTCCTGTGATGGTGCCGAAGGCATGGGAGATCGCCTTAAGGGTAGAGAGACCTTGTTTGTGGAACTTAGTCAGGAGCACCAGGAAGACCTCAGAATCGGTCTGAGACTTAAAGGCGAATCCCTCGGAGATGAGATCTTTTTTAAGAGCAGCAGCGTTTTCGATAATGCCATTATGGACAACAGCAAAAAGATCATTCCCATGCGGATGAGCGTTATCGGTGGTCACAGCACCATGAGTGGCCCATCTCGTATGGCCGATGCCAGTATGGGATGAGGGTTTCTGGGTTGTGATAAGTTCTTTAAGATTTTCGAGCTTCCCCTCTTTTTTTAGGATCTGAAGCTCATTGTTGATTTTCAGGCATATTCCGGCCGAGTCGTAACCACGGTACTCGAGCCGGGAAAGTCCTTCGATGATCGGGCCGACTGAATTATTAGGGCCCGAATAGCCTACTATTCCGCACATGAGTATCTCCAAAATGACAGTTACAACTTAAGGGCACCAATCTATCATTTCACGAGAGATCTTACAAATGCTTCCCTCTCCCAAAGAGCGGGAAAGGGAAGCGCTTTACGCGGAGTTTCTTATGCCTTCTTAGTCTTCAGGAAACGTCGAGCGGCACCATCTTTTGTGACTTGAGGAGCGCGCGCGATCCCGAAACCGCCGGCGGGGACATCTTTAGTTATCGTCGAGCCGGCGGCGATGAAAGCATCGTCGCCAATAGAAACGGGAGCTATCATCTGGCAGTCCGAGCCGATGAAAGTATTACGACCAATGAGAGTTTTATGTTTATTAACTCCGTCATAATTGCAAGTGACGAAACCACAGCCGATGTTGGTATTTTCGCCGATCTCAGCGTCACCTACGTAAGAGAGATGGGAAACTTTCACGCCCTTGGCAAGTTTCGACTTTTTGACTTCGACGAAATTTCCAATTTTCGATTCAGTCCCGATTTCTGCTCCTGTGCGGAGTCGTGCCATAGGACCTATGGTCACGGCCTCATGGACGAGTGCGCCTTCGAGATAGCTGTGGGCGAGAATCTCTGAGCCGGCACGGACCTCGGAATCTCGAATGAATGCACCAGATTCGATAACCACCCGATCTCCGATGTTCGTATGACCAAGTAGAGTCACATTAGGGTAGATAATGGAACCCGGACCTATGGTGACAGCTTGGTCTATATGAACCGTCCCGGGGTTGAGAAATTCTACTCCCTCCAGCATGAGGCGTCGGAGCTTGCGGATTCTAAGAAGGGTCGTCACTTCGGCCAGCTGCTCGAGGGTATTGATTCCCAGAAACGGCTCTTCCGATGGAAACTTCACCGGCCGCACGCTAAATTGATCCTGAAACAGGTCTGTGAGGTAAAACTCTCCAGACTTATTATCGTTTCGGATAGAACTCAGGACCTCACGAACATGCTGAGTACGCAATATATAGAATCCGGAGTTCACTTCCAAAACACGCCTCTCAGTGTCCGTGGCGTCCTTCTCTTCGACAATGTGAAATCCTGGATGACTACGAAGGATGCGTCCATATCCTTTCGGATTCCTGGCATCAAAAGTCGCAGCAACGCCTACGAGAGAGGAATCGGCCTGAAGGGCGGCGAAGAGAGTCCGGAACTCGGAGGACTGAATTAGAGGAGTATCAGCGCAAGCGACGAGAGTATAGTCGTAGTTCCAAAATTGCGGGAGATCGTCGAAGCAAGCTTTGAGAGCGTCGGCGGTGCCCTTCTGTTCTCGCTGCCACGCCGTTCGGATGACCTCGCGCTTGGGGTGATTACTAAGCCATGCCTCCACAAGTTCCTTCCTATGACCAACGACAAGACCCACCTCGGCAACGAGGCCAGACTCTTGGGCGAAGCCTATGGCGGCGTCAACGACATAGTCAAGAAGGGCCTGTCCTGCGGTGCGGGCGAGTGCCTTAGGGGTATCAATTTTCATTCTTGTTCCCTTGCCGGCGGCAAGGATTACCAAACCAATTGTATCAGCCATGTGATCTACCTTTTTGATCCAAAACTTCAAGCATCTGAATAAGCTTAAAACTAAACGAAAAAGACCGGAGAAGCCTAGTGAAATGTTTGCGTATGTATTGAGACTTTGGCTTCTTTTTTCTTCATTTTACATGAAATACCTTTAAAGCGCTTCAGCAAATATCCCGAACTAGGCTTTGCAAACCTATGATGGAAGAGACCACGCTAGAGGAGTGTAAGTATGGTGACAAATTACGAGGGCGAAGCGATTGAGTTCAAGGAACATCTCCCTCTCCTACCTGTTCGAGATCTAGTTGTATACCCATTCATGATCCTTCCCCTTTTTGTCGGGCGTGAGACTTCAATCCGTGCTGTCGAAGAGGCGTTGAATAATACAGACCGACTTATCCTTCTCTCTTCGCAGAGGGATATAACTGCTGAGACTCCAACACCGTCGGAGATCTACGAACTTGGAACCGTCGCGATGATCATGCGCATGCGCAAGCTCCCGGACGGAAGGATTAAAATCCTCATCCAGGGCCTCGCGAAAGCGCGGATCAAAGAGTTTGTTTCGATGGAACCGTTCTACCAAGTAAAGGTAGAAAAGTTAGAGGCCCAAGTTGTAACCGCCGCGCCGGCAACAATCGAAGCGCTAGCAAGAACCGTGAAAGAGAACCTGGAAAAAGTAATATCTTTGGGGAAACTTTTATCCCCGGACATCCTCATGGTTCTTGAAGATATCCAGGATCCCGGTCGCCTGGCCGACCTCGTCGCCTCAAACCTAAACCTAAAGGTTCAGGATGCACAGCGCGTACTGGAGATCCAAGATTCGGTTGAGCGGCTAGGGCACATTAATCAGGTTCTCTTGAAAGAACTAGAAATCCTCTCCCAACAGGCAAAAATTAAGAGCCAAAAAGATGACCAAAAAGGCCAGAAAGACTTCCTACTGCGGGAACAAATCAAGGCCATGAAACAGGAGCTCCACGACGAGTCTGCAGATAAAAACGATGAGTTCTCGGAGCTGCGAGAAAAACTTCTCGCCAAGAAGTTACCGGCCGAAGCTGAGAAAGAAACAATTAAGCAACTTGGCCGACTAGAACGTATGCACCCGGATTCCTCCGAGGCCAGTATTCTTCGATCCTATCTCGAGTGGATCACAGATATTCCTTGGACGGATGAATCGAAGGAGGTGACAGATCTTCAGTTCGCTAGAGGTGTTCTCGACGATGACCACTTCGATCTTGAAAAAGTCAAAGAGCGCATTTTGGAATACCTCGCAGTACGTACACTCAAGGGTGGCGCGGCTAAAGGTCCAATCCTTTGCTTCTCCGGACCTCCAGGGGTTGGTAAGACATCACTCGGGAAATCGATTGCTCGCGCCACAGGCCGGGAATTCGTCCGGATCTCCCTCGGGGGCGTCAAGGATGAGTCTGAGATCAGGGGTCATCGTAGAACTTACGTTGGGGCCATGCCAGGCCGTTTCATCCAGGCGATGAAGCAATGTAAAACAGTTAATCCTGTTATCCTTTTAGACGAAATCGATAAGCTCGGTTCTGACTTTAAAGGGGATCCAGCATCGGCGATGCTCGAAGTTCTCGATCCGGAGCAGAATTGTACTTTCAGAGATAACTATTTAAACATGAACTACGATCTCTCTAAGATCATGTTCATCGCCACCGCCAACGTCCTAGAACAGATACCAGGACCCCTTCGCGATCGCATGGAGATTATTAATCTTGCGGGGTATACCCAGGAAGAGAAGGTTCAGATCTCGAAAAAGTACCTCATCCCTAAACAAATGGATGAGCATGGAATTACTGATGATCACATCGAGTTTCATGACGAAGGTGTCGAGTGTGTCATCTCGGGCTACACGCGGGAAGCGGGTCTTAGAAACCTTGAGCGCCAAGTCGGTGCGCTCTGTCGGAAGGTAGCAAAGAAGATTGCATCCGGTGGACATGAAAAAACTCACATCTTCTCTAGTACCGTAGAAGACCTTCTTGGTCCACCGCTGTACTCCCATGAAGATTCTAATGAGTACGATGAGGTTGGTGTAGCTACAGGTCTTGCTTGGACTGCAGCTGGTGGTGAGATTCTGCATATCGAAGCGACAAAGATGAAGGGCCGTGGAATAACTCTTACGGGCCAGCTCGGCGACGTCATGAAAGAATCAGCCCACGCAGCACTAGGTTTCGTACGTAGCCACGCCCGCGAACTTGGGATTGAGGAAAAATTCTTTGAAGAAAACGAGATACACATACATCTGCCTGCAGGCGCCATACCGAAAGATGGGCCGTCAGCGGGAATTACTCTCGCTACGGTGATCACGTCACTGCTGACAAATTCTTATATCAGTAAGGATATAGCGATGACCGGTGAGATTACTTTAACCGGTAAAGTGTTACCGGTAGGCGGCATTAAGGAAAAGGCATTAGCGGCGATGCGAGCAGGAATTGAGACGATCATCATTCCGTGGAAGAACCAAAAGGATCTACTAGAAATACCGGCAGAGTACCGGAAGAAGATCACCTTCGTCCCAGTGAAGAATATCCAGGAAGTTCTCTCGATCGCTTTAGTGGACTGGAACGGTCAGTTGAACCTCGACCAGACCAAACGGAAAGACAACGCAGATAAAAAACCGAAACCGAAAGGCGAACGAGTAGCGGCTTAGTAAAAGGTTGTCGTAATCGAACATCCTTCTAGTTGAGCTATGCAGGAATGTATGCAAGCCCAAGCAAGGGATTGGTAGAGATTAATCTTTGCCCTGCTGGTTCGCGGGTCTATTATAAGTTAATGAATAGAATGATTTGCGTACTATCTTTCCTATGGATGATTCCTTTTCACTCATGGGCGAAAGAGACACTCGATCTGCGTGGAGCGATGTCTTCACCACTAAGCTCGCAAACTGAGGCCTTGCCTAAGGAAGAAGTTCGCCAAATCCTGGCAAGATTAAACATTGAACTCACCTTCGACACAAGTTTCTTGAATGCAAGGGACATGGTTGCCTTCCCGTTACGTAAACCAGACGCTTATATTCTGAAGCCTTATGAAATGAATCGCCTGGACGGTCAGTATAGTCTTGTAATGAGCGTCGATAATGGTCAGCGTTGCTACCAAGAGGTTCAGGTTGTCACACTTCGTTCTCGTTCATATTCATCGCTTCAGTCTCTAGAGGGTAAGCGGATAGCACTTGATGATAAAAGACCCTCAGTCGTTTTCCTTCAAGGATCGCCTGTGAAGTATCATGAGATTTTTATGACGACTGATCAGAAAAAACGTATCGATGCTCTTACCACTGGAAAGGTGGATGCTCTAATCACAATTGTGAATCGTCTTCCAGGTAGAGATGATTCTTTGGAGTTCGGAGATCAGTCGCGGGACGAAAACTTCTCTCAATATAGGGTGTCTCATGTGACCGATCACAAGATCCCTTGCTGGGGCATAGCCCTCCGTCGGGGTATCCCTAATAATTTCTTATCAAAACTCCTCCTTTTTCGAAAAAATAATCCTCAGATAGGCAGACGACTCCTAAAGACAATTGGAAATTTCGAAGATCTTCATCATGTGAATTATCTCGAATGGATCATCCTTCGTGAAAAGATGGGAAGAACCATTTATCGTCAGTTTAAATTTGGTGAACTCGACCTGAAAGTTAAACCTCTCTGATCAATCCCCCAAATAACTCCTGGGTTTAATGAATTCAACATAGGTGGCCCAGTTTCTTAGGATGATTGGGACATGAGCTACAGAAGTGGGTTCTCCATCCTCCTTTCATTTCGTCAATCGCATGCTTTGGCGCTGACCGCGAAGCCCGTAATTCCACAATCCAAAAAATCAAAACAGAATGTGGTCATTCTTGATATGCGATAAGCTATTGTCTAACTTGATAAAGCTTTAACAGGTGTTCCTCGACTTATCGTTGACTGCTCCAGTAAGCTTCAGACCACTATTTACTTAGAACTATGGACAATGGAAAATAGAGTTCTAGCGAAACATTGACTCCAAGACAAAGTAAGCAATTATGAAACGACGAGAATTCCTATTCCACCTACCGGCGGGCCTTATTCTTGCAAACGCCTGCTCCTTCGCAAGGACCCGGAATGATTCCCAGCTCCGTGGGCAAGTGTTCGTTGCTGGAGTGATTCCGGCTGAAGTTCCGAAGGTCAAGTACTTCGAAGTCCTTCCAGACGCCGAAAGCTACCTGGTTTTTTTTAATGCTGCAGGAAGTGTTCGGCGCGCCGGCGTACCCTTCGAGGTTCACTCCGTAATGCATAACCCAAAACAAAATAACTTAGCCCTTCTAGTTCCCAAATGGGGACAGTCCCTTGCCATTTTTGATCTGAAGCGATGGGAAACGAAGCAGCTCATCTCTGTGCGAGGAGAAAAAAGACGTTTTTTTGGTCATGCAGTTTGGGAAGACAACGGGGATTTCTTTTGGGTTACTGAACGCGACGACCTTAATCGGCGCAGCCTGGTGTCTCGCTGGTCAAAGGACCTGCGCCAGGACCGAGGCCACCTGACCAACTCCGACTACGCACACGAGGTACAGTGGACACAAGAGGGGCAACTGTTGGTTGCGAACTCAGGCACTCCGTTTGCAAGTCCAGGACTTAGCTGGATTAACCCAACCTCGGGCAAGGTCGATCGTTTTATTGATTGTAAATCCACCGAGGCTCTACGCTACATACCTCACTTTATTCAGCTACCATCTCTTGGAAAGGTCTTCGGAATTGGTAAGAACAATCAGGAGAAGAACGAATCGCTCCTGCTCTCGGTCGAAGTTGGAACAGGAAGAGTGCGCGCGTTGCCGGTTCCCGAATGGGCGCGGCCCCAGTTCCGGGGCGAATCAATCTCGATTGGCTTCGATGAGATAACCAAACAACTCATCGTCACATCGATGGGGGGAGACGGATTCCAGACACTCTGGAACCCCGAGAAAGAAGAGTTCATCGGTGGTAGTTCAGGTATGGAAAGCCGAGGAGTTATGTGCCACCGCGGAGAGGTCTTTATTACCTGCAATCGAGGGCGAACAATTAGGGGAATTTCAAACGAACCCCTGATTAAAGAACCGTTTTCCGCTTCGGACCTCGATCCTGCTCTATGGGAGTGGGGGTCGCACATTGGCCGGCTTTACCTTTAGAAGAAGTGACTGAGCGAAATAGTCGGCGGGCGTTTTCCTTTTCTTCTCCGCAATCTTTGTTATCCTAGTAAGCATGGGCCAATTTGCAGGGATGAGAATTGTGATCGTCGACGACTCGGAATTTTCCCGAAGTCTTATACGCAAGATGCTGGTGGAAGAAGGTATCTCCGTCGTCGGTGAGGCCGGAAGTGCAGAATCCGCAATCGCCGTGATCAAGGAAAGTAAGCCGAACGTTGTTATCACCGACATTGTCATGCCGGAAGTAAGTGGCATCGAGCTTACGGAAAAGATCACACAGAACGCAGACGACATTGCTGTCATAGTTATTTCTTCGTTATCTCAAGAGCACATCGTCCTCGAGGCAATAGGTGCAGGGGCGAGCGATTTTATTGCGAAACCGATTCAGAAACAGCAACTCCTCGACTCCCTGGAAAAGGTCTTTACCAGCAAGTAACCCAGAGGAGAACATGGAACTTTCTAAACCTATTGAATTGGCACGCATCGACGAAATCCGGATACTTTATAACGTCCGACTTCTCTATCGCCACGACCTGAATCCTATGTACTCTAAGGATAACCTGAGGGTTCAGTTTGACCTTAATGGCGAAATCCGTGGTACAATCACCTGCTACCTATGCCTTGATGACCGGGAGCTATCACAATCGGAAAGGAACTTCCTGTTCCCGCTTTTTGTAGAGTCGATGAATATACTCGTTGGTCGACAGATTACTTTAGACAACGAACTCGCCGCTTACCACCTAACGATGTCCCCTCCACGACTCTCGATGATTCCCCGTGAGATCAACTCATCCTACAGGTCAATGACCCAAAAATATGATTTAGAGCTTGAAGATTTGACTTACAACATCCTTACTGAATATAGCCTTGAAGCGTTTAACTAAGGCGAAGTATGAAAACGGTAATCCAGTCTCTGGGCCTTCTTACGGCGTTTTTTCTGATCCTCTCCATCACGGTAAAAGGGACTCCTGTCTTTGACCACCTCTATGGCCTTACGGCACCAGTGACTAGGGGAGCACAATCATGGGTGGAAAACTTCCTTTTCCTTTCAGTCAAAAATACCCGAACTTACTCAAAGAAGATTTTCGAGAACTCCTTACCTAGAGTTAGTGGTGGTAAGCTTCGAGCCTCGAATGAGGTCGGAGATTCGGCGGAGTTGGTTTCAGAAAAGGATAAAGAACGTTTAGAGGCCCTCATAAAGAACCATTAAGCCCCATCACTAGGTCCAAATCCTTATTGAGCAGTGGCAGTCTGAGTGGGCGTCGAGGTAGGGTTAGGTGTTGATTTTGGATTTGTCCTCTCACCCTCGCTCATCTGCTCACATTCCGTAATTGTCTCTACTGCGAATGAAGCCGAGATGATGCCGATACAAACGAAGAAAATAAGTACTTTCATGAAAACCTCCCTAAAAGTTTCAATTCTTATACTTACAAGCTTCGTGCCAGGTCTGACGGTATAAGTAGGAGATATTTTTTAGGAGTCGGAAGAGGTTATGTCGAAAGGTTGAAGGGCCGCGAATAAAATCAACAGGGGAATCTAAATCCCCTGTTGATTAGTACACGAATGTCTTTTACTGAGCGGTTGCATTGCCGCGGACGTTTCTAGGTCTAGGCCGTTGAGTTCCGAGGTTCACTTTCGGGTTATTCCGGAAGCTGGATTCCCTCATCATCGCGCAATCTGTGCTGCTCTCAGCTGCGATTGCCGAGGTACTCAGGATTGATAACAACATAAGAACAGTTAATAGCTTACTCATAGTTTTCCCCCAGGAGATAGTCTGCTGAGAAATAAGCAAATCGGCCGCCAGAGTAACCTTTAGGTAAGTGTGCGAAATAGAATAAAGTGTTGTCGATTTATTAAACAGGGCAAAGAAAAGTGTCGAAAAATTGTTCGATGAAAGACCGGCGGAACCAGAGAGGCGCCGCCGGATTACAAAAGATGTTTACTGTTTGGTCGCATTCTGGCGAGCCTTGCGCCCGCCACGATTTGGAGAGTTTAAGTCTTTTGAGCCCTCGCTATGATGCTGGGCCATGCACGCCTTAAAACAAGGACCACATCCAACAACGCTTGGGGCCTGGCATGGGTCCGTTGTAGTCGAGGGATTACGCTCACCAAGCATTGTATTCCGCTGGACTGGAGAACCGGTACCAGGTCCCATGGCAAAGCTAAGTGAAGAGGTTGCGAGTAGGGCGATGAGAAAATATATTTTCATGGATCTCTCCTTACATGTTTAAGTTAACGCCGGCAGGCTTAACAATTGTGAGCAAGTTCTGAAAGGCTTGAGTCACCTGGAGCGCCATCTTATGGCCAGCACTCGACTCCACTTTTTTAATTTCGCCGTAATTGTCGTAGGCGACATTGATCTTGCCGACTTTTTCCATCTCGATCTCAACCGGCTTACCAAGAGAATTGTACTTGAAAGCGAGTACACGACGTGAGGTTTCTGATTCCTGGTCAACCATCTTCGAGATCTTACCCTTCGTATCGTAAATCAGGAAAACAGTCTTACCAAGGTTATTCATGGCCTTGACCAAATTACCCTTGGCATCGTATTCAAACGAGGTTGTACCTTCGTTGTTGACGACCTTCTTAATTTTCTTAATCGCGGCGTCGTATTCGATGTTGACGAAATCACCTTTTGTCGACGATTTCTTAGTGAGAAGACCATCACTATTGTACTCAAAATTTGTGACATGGTTACCCCGGGCAATCTTCAGTGGTAGAGAATTCTCTCCAAAGATTGTATCGGTTTTGATGCTATTAATGTCTGTCAGAATACGGTAAGTATAACGGGCACCATCGGCAGTAGTCTTCGTTTCGTACTCATAACGGTTTGCAACCGGTTTCCCATCGAAGCCAGGCTTCGTGACAGTTGTCCAATAATGATTCTCAGCATTTTTGGGATCGGCCCCATACTGATACTTTGTCTGCTCTCCGTTTCGGTCGACAACCTCAGTAACGAAGAAAGTATTATGATCGTAAGAGATTTTCAAACTAGTCTTGTCACCGTAACGGATCTGGGAAAGATTGTGGGATTTATCATAGCCATACTCGTAGGCATTGTCGCCTATGTCATTAGAGTATGACAGGTTAGACTCATCGTACTTGTAGGATGCCTTTTTATCCCCAGAAGACCAAATCTCTTTAACCAGCCCACCCGGGTACCACGAAAAGAATATCTGCTTGGCCTGGGAATCTTTGATCGACTCGAGTTTTCCTTCCTTGTAGTTGAAACCAACGAAGTAGCCGGATTTATCGGTGATCTTCGTAAGCTGACCTGTCGGATTAAAGAAGTCTGCTCGTCCGTCAGTATGGACCCTCCGGTAGCCATCTTTAGTCACAAAAAGCTCCTGAGGTCCGCGGTCGTTAGAGTAAAGTACTGACCCTGTCGCAACTGTCGCCTGAACTCCGAAGTTTACAGAGTAGGTGTGCCGAAGTTCAGCATTATTGGCAAGTTTTTGGATGAGATCGCTTGAAGACTTGTCCGAAAGGGCGGTCTTCTTCTTCATTTCAGTCACGATCTTTGTAGCAGCAGCGACAGCATCGACCGGAGTCTTAGGCGTAAAACGTGTCTTGGCGCCTGAGCCATGCTCGTGGACGATGATCGAACCGTCGGCGGAGATCTCCAGTTTGGTCTCGAATTCACTACCCCAGCCGAATCCGAACCAGCCTACATCCGTGGACTTTGAATTGTACGTCCGAGTAATTTCAAGTTTTTTACCACCGCCGGGCACCACAATATCTGTGTAAGAGATGTAGAAGTTCCCGTTTTTGAGATTGACTCCAGCATGGGCCAAGGACGTGGCAAGGAGCGCAACCAGAGTGAGAGAGAATCCTTTCATAAACATCATAAATCCACCTTTTGCAGACATAGACAACCCTGACAATTATCGGTCACGGTGCCGCTAAACTTTAATGTCAATTATCTTCATAATAACCCACATCCCGATACCTACCATCCCGCAGATAATGATCAGGAAAACGATGCCTAGGACAGTGCCAAAGAGGAGAGGAAAATACTCGGGGTCACCGCTCCCGAACATCAGCATCATCATGAATGGCATTGCCCCGATTATGTAGGCCTGGATCTTCCCGGATGCGATGTAAGTATCAATCTTGAGCTGGAGCCGGACACGCTCACGGATGACAATAACGATTGTGTCGAAAACTTCGGCAAGATTACCACCAGTTTCGCGTAGAATGTTGACACTTGTGACAAACATTTCATTGTCCTCAGTGTACAAACGCTTCTTAAGATTTTCCAAGGCCTCTTCAAGAGGAACCCCAATCTTTGCCTGTTGCAGGACAAGGTTGAATTCCTGACTTACTGGGGCAGGCATTTCGTCGACGACCATACCGATGGCCTGTGGCATGGTAAGACCCGCCCGAATACCGTTAGCAAGGAGATTTAGAGCATCGACCATTTGTACGGCATACTGTTTTTTTCGCTTATTCTCAAAGTAATCAACAATCGGCTTTGGGGACTTCCATCCTACAAAGAACAGTACGATGGCGACAAAAATCGCGAGGGGTATTTTCCCCAGAAGTGCGATGGCGATGAATGCCATGACAGCAGATCCAAAGGACATCGCCAGAAGTGCAATGGTAATGCGATGAGGTTCAACTTCGATAAACATAATTTCGAATTTCTTAAGGATGTAGTCACGGGTACCAAAGGTCTGGTCGTCAATCCACGAGAACAACTTGACCGAGTTAATGTAGGTGTAGCCAAAAACTGCTGCACCAATAACGATAAGAAGACCTTTGACGCCGAGAACGTCTAAAAGAAGACTTATCTCTTTAGGACGCCGCGACTCCTCCTGGGCCATGACCGATGAGCTTAGAAGAAGGATAGTTGTGAAGGTAATGATGCTTCTCATACTACTTATTCGTAAACAGGCCCCGGGGGACCTTGTACCCTTTCTTTTCGAGTGTTTCGATAAACTTCGGGATAAAACCCGTCGCCATGAATTTACCGATGATCTTGCCCTCCTTGTTCATCCCTTCCTGCTTGTAGGTAAAGATATCCTGAAGAGTTATGACTTCGCCCTGAATCCCACCGATCTCTGTTATGTAGAGGCACTTTCGAGAGCCATCGTCGAGTCGAGATTGCTGAATGATCATGTGGACTGCAGATGCGATCATTTCTTTGATCGCCTTTTGAGGAAGACCAGCACCTGCATACTGAACGAGTGTCTCAAGACGAGAGATCGCATCACGAGGAGTGTTGGAGTGTACAGTCGTCATAGATCCGTCGTGGCCCGTGTTCATTGCCTGAAGCATGTCGAGAGTCTCGCCACCTCGACACTCGCCAACGACGATACGGTCGGGACGCATCCGTAGGGTCTGCTTAACCAGGCAACGGATATCGATGGCCCCGTCACCCTCAAGTGACGGAGGCCTCGTTTCGAGACGAACGACATGGTCCTGCGGGAAGTTGAGCTCCGCCGAATCCTCACAGGTGATGATGCGCTCATTGGACTGGATAAATCCTCCGAGCATGTTAATCAGCGTTGTCTTACCTGAGCCAGTTCCGCCGGAGACGACGATATTTCGATGGGCCTCCACAGAGATCCTGAGGAAGTCCGCCATCTCCTCGGTCATGGCGCCGAAGGAAACCAGATCCTTATACGTCAACCGCTTATCTGGAAACTTTCGAATCGTGATACAGCAACCATCGATCGCACATGGCGGGATGATGGCATGCACTCGAGAGCCGTCAGCAAGTCGTGCATCTACATAGGGGGTCTTCTCGTCAATCCGACGCCCGATCGGTGCTACGATTCGCTCAATGACGTTCATCACCTGCCGGTCATTGGTGAAAGTCACTTCAGACTTCTTCACTTTGCCTTTTTGTTCGTAGTAAATCTTTTTGGGGCCCACGACCATGATTTCGGAGATGGACTTGTCAGCGAGCATGTCTTCTAAAGGACCAAGGCCCAAAGCCTCGTCGAGAATCTCCTTTACGATGCGGTTCATGTCATCTCGGGTCGGAAGGATACTCTTAGTATCCTCTTTCCCGAGAAGCTCAACGACCATCTTCTTAGTCTGCTCCCTGAGGATGATCTTCGCTTTCGGATCATTGTCGTCTTGTTTTTTTAGATCCATCTCTTCGACTAAAGACTTATGAATTCGGCCTTTCAGGTCGGTCCATTGATCCTTCTTCTTCGCGTCGTCAGCAGCACCTGCCTCACCGGTCCGTGCGCCGGCCTGAGCTGCTCCACTGTCTTGAGGCTTAGTCAGCCTCTCTAACGTCTTGAGAACATTTTTCTGAATGAGTTTTCGGACACAGTCGATCACCCCAGAGCCAAAGGGAGAACCCTTCGCGCCAACAAGGACCGGGGTTGATCGGGAGAGCGCAGCTATGCAGCTCGCGTCGTCTCTTGGGATGGCATGGAAGACCGGTTTTCCAATCTGCTTGCCGATTACATCCGGACTGACCGGATGGCCATTGACGGCCTGGTTCACAAGAATCTGGATCATATCTTTAGGAAAAAGCATCGTCACCAGGTCAGTGTACATCCGCTTGCATTGGTTAACAGCTAGGAGATCTGGGGATGCGACGAGGAAAATCAACGTCGAGTACTCCATCGCCTTAAGGGCCAGAGGTGTTAAATCGCAACCGGCGTCAATAACGATGACCGGGTAAATGTTGACCACGGCCTTCAAGACCTTACCGATTCCTTCTTCGTTCACCTGGTTAGCGGCTATCGGTTCCGTTGGCATTCCGACGTAAGAGAATCCAGCCTTGTGGTCAGCCGTAAAGAGTTGGATCGAGCGTGGATCAATAGCACCACTAAAATCAGAGAGCTCTTTGAGGTTCTTCTTCGACTTAAGGCCCGTGATGATGTTCTGATCACCGCAAGACTTCTGGTCAAAATCAAGCAGTAGAGTCTTGGCACGCAACTCGCCGGCATAAGCAATGGCGAGATTGGCCGCGACCTGGGATTTCCCTACGCCGCCCTTGCCGCCGATGACTGTGATTATATTCCCCGGCATGGCTACTCTCTCCTCCGGAACTTCTTCCTGATCTCTTCGGTACCCGCGGAGGCGGATTCGATGATTTCTGGAGTCACAAAGATCACGTACTGGCTCTTATTAGTGGAGTAGCTCTTAGAGCGATAGAGTCTGAAAAGAGGTGTGGCCGGAACCTGTCCCGCTGTTGCCGTCTGAGGCGCCGGATCATTACCAGTATTATCGTAGTCCGTGGTCGATGTATTCTGAACGATACCACCAACGGCGGCCGATTCTTTCGACTTAAGAACCACATTGGTATTAATAGAGTTCGATGTGGTTATCGGCGCAGCACTTCCGGATGGGACCGCGATAGAAACAGAAAGCACAATACCGAGCTCTATTTTCTCTTGTTCCAAAACCTTTGGTTTAACATTGAGATCGAGTCCAATCTCAGCGCTGGCGGCTTTCGTGAAATCACCGGTTCCGAGAGCAAAGGGGATCGTTGTTTTCTTAGTGATTTGGCCTCCGTTCTCAAAGCCATCTCGAACTATCACCATCCCAGACTGTATCGTTCGAGCGTAACCTGCGCTCTTCGCAGCATTAAGTTTGGGAAACAAGTTTGAAATTGTTGCACTGAGGGTACCAGGTCGCTGCTGGCCGGTAATATTGCCGGTCGCCGTTTGACCAAAACTAATCTGCGAATTATCCTCACCCATAAGAGGCGCCCACTTGAATGCAAAGACCTTGTTATAAGACTTCGAGAGCTCCACAAACTGGGACGTAACCTTAACCATTTTAGGTGCTGGTTGCTGCTGTTTCTTCTCGTCGACAGCAATAAAGTCGATGATGTCTTCAGTCTGCGGAGTCGCGTATCGAGTACTATTCGCGGAAAGATTCACGATTTTTGGTGGAAGATAAGCCTTCGCAATGGTAACAGCGAGCTCCTTTTTCGATTTGTTCTCCACAACTCCCTCAAGCCAGAAGACCTTGTTCACAACCCGAACAGTGATATTCTTGAGAGTATTGCGTGATAGTTCATCCGTCATCTTCCGCGCGATCACTCGTTGAGTTTGGGGAGAAAGCTCAATGAGGGTCAAGACGTCCGGGTAGCTTGCCAAGACCTGAGAGACACGACCGATGTCATCTGGCACTACGATCTCGCCACCGACGAATACCTTGCCTCCGCGAATGCCGATCTCAAGGCCCTCGACGTCACCAATCAGTTCTCTGATCTCTGAGACAGTATTTGATTTACCAGTCGCTGTGATCACGACCGTGTATTGGAGTCTCACATCTCCAACCGTGTCCCGGATGATGACGCTTGTGCGGCCAGGTTTTAAACCTTTGAAGACAAGCTCTTTCTTCGCAGGGATGGCGATAATCCGCAGGAGATTCTCGTTACCGATAAAGACCTTGGTACTAAAATCAAAGTCAATCTTTTCTATGGCGTCGATACCCATGGCGACTTCGAGTTCTTTCGTCGGTGTCGCTGCTGTGGCCGAGCCTTGAGAGCTCGTTGTGGCAGTGGTCGTCGCCGTGTCTTGCCCATAGGCCAAGCTCGCGATGAACACAATTAAGGCGAAGAGGAGCGCTCTAGAAGCCACCGGCCTTAGTCCTTTTGGTTTCTTTCGCCATTTGCTCGGCGAAGTAGGTCTTGGCCTCGGCCGCATCTTCACCTAAGACATCGTAGAGCCTTGTGGCGCTAATTCTTTCGATGGTCTTGTCGTCGTTATTCCGGAGTGAAAGATAAATCCCGTTACCCGCGGAAACGAGGAAGACCATCTTTTGAACCTCGAAGGGTGTCAGTTCGAGAGTAACCGTATTAAAGTTGGTGTAGTTATTGAGCTTCATTTGGCGCGAATCATTCTCACCTTTGATGTTAATGATGGGCACGGAATTCGTCACGAAAAGTCCGGTGGAGAGAATCAACACATCCTGGAGAACAGTCTTAACTTTCAACCGCTCTTTTTTTCCGGCAGCGTAATCAACGAGAGCGAGGACGTCGACTCGGTCACCGGGCTTAAGCAGTCGGCTCACGGCCTGGCCTTCAGTGACCTGGATGGAGAGCGCCCGCTTGCCAATCGAGATCTGCCGCGAGAGCCCCGACTGTGACCCCGGGTAGGTCACACGAGGGACAGTAATCTGTTCGCCTTTCTTGATCGGAACCGCGGCAATGGTATTATAGAGGTCTTCAACTCGCTTAAAGTGACCAGGCATCTGAAACTTTGAAGGAACGTTAATAAGCTGAACCTTACGATCGTCGATAATCTCGAGTTCCTTAATGTCTTCCTTAGCCACCACCACGGGGGTCTGATTTCCGTAATCGCTCTGGAGCTCGGTCTCCCGGCTCTCTATATAAGACCAGATCATTGCAACCGCCAAGGCAGCAAGGAGGAGACTGGTAGTAAACGCACGGCTATTCATAAGTTCGTCCTAAACTTTGAATGGTAATTCAATCACTTAAATCTTATCAGATTTTTCTTCCACGGGAGCAAAATGAACGAAGTTACCTACTGGGTGATTGTGCAACTGGATTTATCAACCATGGAAACGAAGTTCGTCTGCCGATTATCCGGAAGGTAATAGACCTTCCCATTGGAATGGAAGTAGCTCCCTCCGCAAATCCCGTAGACCGTTCCGACGCGTACCCAGAGAGTGCGAGGCTCACCATATTCCTTTTCGCACTTCTCTTCCGCAGCTCCATTTTTAAGCGGGATGCTAACTTTGTAGCAAGGCATGACTGGTGCCACTCCCCCTTCGAAGTAGTCCTTCCAGCCAATAAAGAAAACGCTGAAAAGACTCCAGCCACTAAATGATTCGCCCACCAGCTTAGGCCCGGGAATAGTTGAGTTATTCTGAATCCTATTATAAAAATAGGCGCGGGCTACCTTCTGCTGATTGATCGAGCCGTTGATCGAATTGGCGAAGCCCGAGATCACGGAATAAAGGGTCACGATGAGGGGAAGGAAAATAAGTAATTCAATTAGCGCCTGGCCGCGCTCCGCACTTGTCAGTCTCATCAGCAACCGTCGTCAAACAGGGTTACGTCCATCGTTGCATCGCAATTCTCCTGACCGGTAAGTGCGACGCAGACTCGCGTCGCGCACTCTGCACGAGTCGGCTCCTTTCCTAAGAAAGACTCGGAAACAAGTTCGAGTTTTTTCTGGCCAGCAACCTTGCCAAGAAGATCTATGGTGAGCTCAAATGTGGTGAACGCACCTACGGTCATATTCTGTGTATTATCGTCGACGTCTTCAACGCGGTTAACGACGAAGTTTTCATTGGGAACTCGAAAGACACTCAGGTTGTAGGAGGCGAAAGCACTCCGCGCCTTTTCACCTGCGCCGTTAAGAGAAAACCCGACGGACCCGAAGTTTCCCGCGTGATTATCGGCCGTGAGATAAACCCGACTCGCCATGAAAGTGGCATACTGAACGAGGTACCCTGTGGCGTAGTTAAGTGAGGTATTGAAAACCGCAAGGATCAAGCTTACGCCAAAAGCAAAGGTTAGAATGAATTCGATCGTCGACTGGCCCTGTTGGTTGCTAGTTTCCATAGGGGTCCTTGGGTCCGAAGAAACGAGTATTCTCGCCCCCAGACCCTTTGTAAGAGGGATGCTCGCTAATATCCTTATTGTTCCGGGGAATATCCGGCACAGTGGCGTTGCTGGGCCCACTGGTATAGAAGGCGTGTCGGTAGGCAAACTCGTTCTGCGTTTTCATCTTTTTCCCGATCTCCCCTTGCTCACCAAAGAGTTTTCGGAAAGCCTGACTGCGGTATACCGTCGTTACCAGAGACACTGCGACGGCAAGAAGAAGGATATACTCCACTAGCGTCTGCCCACGCTCTGACGTGGCGATCAGCTGCTTCATTTCCATAAGTTCAGCCCCCATAATATCCAAGCGAGGGCGATAACGGGGGCATAACTAAAGCGTGAGCGAAGCACTTGCCGGACACCGGCCCACTGCCCGGTTAAGACATACGCTCGCAGAGAGCCCCGATTTAAGAAGCTTCGGTATATGATGAGGAGAGCACCGGTAATGGCCGTGCTGACGACGAGCTTCTCAAAGAGAGGAAGATGATACTCCAGCGGGACAAGAAGAAACAAGCTTGCCAGAAATTTTGAATCCCCTGCCCCCATTATTTTTAGGAGGTAGAGAAGAAATCCAATCACTATAAACCCGAGGGGAAAAATCAGCGCTTCCCAGCTGAGTGGGTAGAAAGGGGCCGCTATGAAATAAAGAACTGGTGCGATGCAGATATTGGCAAGGGCCCAGCCATTGGAGATTCGGCGGGATCGGATGTCAACCCAGGCGACGATGAAGAGCTCCAGCAGGACGAGTCCGTAGAATGACAGCGCCATCAATAGGTTCCCGTGAAGCCGTTCTTGTAGCCCTTAAACCAGCACTCTGAAGGGCAGACTCCGATCGTCAAGTGACTCGATAGCACGTGACTCACATTACCCATGCTGCTGCTGAAAAAATCCGTGTATTTGTTGAAGATGTTAACCCCAAGGAGGCTAGCGAAAGCGAGAATAAAAACGTATTCAACGGTCGCCTGACCGCCTGAAGAAGGTTCCATGGCCTAATGCTACCATGAACCGCAGACTAGGCAAGCCCGTGGGCCGCCTAGAGTTTAGAGGTTACTGTTAATATCTTCGGTAACTTTGTTCATCACAGTTCCGAGGACACCGCCCTCTCCATCTTCACCCATCAACTGCTTGGTGATGGCGCCTTTAAACTTGATAACGATCGCCGCTGCAACGGCCACAAGGAGAATATACTCCGTGGACGTCTGCCCGCTCTCGTCTCTCAGGTAGGCCATGATTTTATCTTTCATACTTCCCCCTAGAAGGAAACTAACGCTGTCATCTAAGAAACCTATCGTCCCAGAGGCTTGGAAACTTTAGATGAACATCAGCCTTTTCTTATTATAACGCAATTAGTCAATTAAGGGTATACTTTTCACTTGATATTCTATTTAATTGAAATTATTGAAAAATTATTATCGCCTGATGAGGTATTTTCTAATCTTGCCGGGTGAGATTGATGGGGATTTGGGGTATAATGATAAACGGGTCCGGGGCGTAGCTATAAAGTTTCGCCCCTACGATTTTATTTTCGGGAGCGGTCCCTGATCATGGTGTGCATGCTTGCCTGTCCTAGCATTAGGTCAGATTGTGAGAAGCCTAAAATGATTAC
>JAIYDC010000029.1 GCA_027487685.1 Pseudomonadota bacterium
CGTGGATGTGGGGCCCGTTGTGCTCTCGTCCCCTCGCCAGCGTCTAGGAGGGACAGATGAGTATTCTTTCTTCTTTTAACATCGGTGTGACAGGGCTTAACGCCGCCGGCTCCTCAATGGGTGTTGTCGGTGATAACATCGCCAACGCAGGCACCTTCGGGTTCAAGAGTTCACGAGCAGAGTTTCAGGACATGCTTGCCAACTCCCTCAAGGGCATCGACGGCGGTGACCAGATGGGCTCGGGTACAAAGCTCGCCCACATCACGGCCCAGTTCACCCAGGGAACTATCGCCCGCACAAATAACATCACCGACATTGCGATCAACGGCAACGGATTCTTCTCTGTCGATGCGCCGTTCGGCAAAGGCTACTCCCGGGACGGCTCCTTCCATTTCGACAAAGACGGTTTCATGGTCAATGGAGACGGCTATAAGGTCCAGGGCTTCCAGCCAGATGAGAAAGGGGACATCACGAATAAGCTTGGAGCGATCAAGCTTGGCAATACAAACATTCCTGCTACGCCCACCAACGAAGTCTCAATGCGCTTAAATCTGGATTCTCGAGATGCAGTTAAGGTTTTCGATCCCAAGAACCCGGATAAGACGTCGAACTTCAATAGCTCAGTCACGGTCTATGATTCCGTGGGGACGGCCCGCCTTGTTACACTCTACTTTAATAAGCAAGCCGACGGTGCTACTTGGGAATACCATGCGATGGTCGACGGTGCAGACGCAACCAACGGCAAGGCCGGTGAGATGCTCGAGATGGCCAATGGGAAGCTCCGCTTTGACCAAAAAGGCATTCTCCAGGAGGAGACACCTGGCCTGAACGCCTTCAACTTTAATAAAGGTGCACTCCCAGGCCAGAAGATAGGCTTTGACTTCGGCGTGTCGGTAAAGGATGGTGGAACTGGCCTCGACGCTGCGACACAGTTCGGTTCTAAGTCATCTGTCTCTCGCCATACACAAGACGGTGCGTCTGCGGCGACACTCGCTTCCATGTCCTTCAACGACAACGGCGTTCTCACTGCAGTGTATGATAATGGAAAGTCGATGGAACTTGGTCAGATCGCGATCGCCAAGTTCGAGAATAACGAGGGCCTCTTTAAGACGGGGAAGAATCTCTTCAAGGAAACTCGCAAGTCAGGTCAAGCGGCCATGGGAAAACCAGGGGCCGATGGTCGGGGCGAGGTACTTGCGAAGTCCATCGAGCAATCCAACGTCGACATCGCTAACGAGTTCATCAACCTCATGGCCGCCCAAAGAAACTTCCAGGCCAACACCCGGACCATCACAACGTCGGATCAGATGCTCCAGGAAGTCCTAAACATCAAGCGCTAATAGATCCTAACTCCTAGATTTTAAACTCCAGAAAGGGCAGCGATAAGCTGCCCTTTCTTTTTTGCAATAGAAGAGTAAAGTTTTTCCTGTAACTGACCGATTCAGTTGTATGACTTCATGGAAACTCCATCTTCTGTACTTAGGACTCGGCGTAGCACTTTTTATTGCCGGGAAGTACAATGCCACGCCTAAAGCAACCCCAAACCGCACGGTAGCATCTACTAACATGGAAAAACCGATACTCGGTGCTTTTGAGTTCGTCGAGCTAGGACAAGATAAGGGTTTTGGTTTTATCGCTAAAATCGACTCCGGAGCAGAGACGTCGTCTATCCACGCGACAGATATTCAGGCGCAGTTTAAAGATGGAATGCAATTTGTGTCCTTCACAACAGTTGACGACCTGGGGAAGGTCCAGCGACTTACGCGGCAGGTGCTCAAGCTGGACACTGTGAAAAGTGCAAGCGGAACTGGAGTTCGATACTTCATTCAGGAAACGATTTGGATCGGTGATAGCTCATACGATATCGAGGTCAATCTCGCCGACCGTAAGCACCTGAGTCGAAAGTTTCTTATCGGAAAGAATCTTCTTAAGGTAGGAAACTACATGATCGATACGACTACTAACTTCCATATGACCCGTAAACCAGCGTCCTTGACCTTTATTAAAGTGTCAAAACCTAAGGAATAGTATGCACTTCAAATCTCTCTCTTTCATTTTCATTCTTCTTTGCATGTCTCTTAATGCGATCGCCGCCACAGATGGGCGTGCCTCTGGAGATAGTTTGAGCACCTCTTTGCAGCTTGTTCCACCCACGGGCAATGAACCGGATAAGGGTGACGGCGAAGGCGGGAAGGGGGATTCTGATGATGAGGATGAGGATGAAGAAGGTGCAGACGAATAGAGTCTAAACTGCCCTATTAAAATGGTGTTAGAGTAAGAAAAAGGCGAAAGATTCCAGACCCTTACTCTACGGTTAATCGGATAAATCCAGAGAAAAGGCGTCGTAATCGGATGTGTCGAGCTCTGTCTTCCTATCAAGTTTCATTTCCGAAATACGACGACCTTTTTTTCAACACCAATGTAAGGGGCCAGTTAGTGGAAGGTGCTCCAAGGCCAACTTAAGCGCTCTTTAAGGTCTCTGACGACGTCCGCCGCACTATACTGAGTCGGAGTCGTTAAAGGAGTCCTTATGAAAGCATCGATCTCTATAATCTTTATGATTTTAACTCTACTACAGGCCTGCGATTCCCGCGAAGTGCGCCCCCCGTCTGAAATTGAGGAGGAGCAACAGCAAAAAATGGAACATGATAGAGAAAAAGATCCGCGGGAGATGGACGAGACCGAACTAAAAGATCAGCAACGAAGGGAAGCTGATGCCAGCGATGTGAATTTTACTCCTGCGAATCAAAAGCAAAACGCAATCTTCTAGCCGTTGTTGCCGATGGCCTCAACGGGACAAGCCGCCAGGGCATTTTCGGCTTCATGGATCTCTTCAGGAGTCAGAGGCTGAAGTTTAACGAAAGCGTGGCCATCATTATCATTCATAGCAAAGAATCGAGGAGCTTCGACGCAGCAGGCGTCACAGGCGATACAAGAGTCGTCGACAAAATATCTGCCAGCGACGCTACCTTTCACACGTGAGTTTTTATCTGCCATAAATCAAAGCCCCTTTTTGGAGGCTAAACTACAACAATCCTTGATTTGTGACAATCTTTGCCTTGTTGTTAAGGACTTTGATCAACTCTTCTCTAACTTTTCGGGAAAAGAGTTGAGTTTGGGCGCCAACCTCTGCTTTTAGCTGTTCTGGCGTTTTGCCCTCGGTGACCTTCTTGCCAACGACTTTTACCAGGAAAATAGTCCCAGGATTGCCGAAATTCAATACTGACCCCGCTTGGGCCTTGAAGATCTGCTCAGCCTCTTGAGGGGCCAGGTCGGCCGAATCGAGCTTTTGGTCGAATTGGTTAACGTCGGCGTTAGAGAAGACTTGGCCGCTGACTTTCTTTGCAAGGGCCTCAACTGAACCGAAATCATTCTGCGCGAGCCTTGCTTCCAGATCCACGGCGGTTGATTTCAGCAGTTTATCGAGATCCTGGGCCTTCGTTTTCTGTAGTTCCATACGTGCGAGCTCATTCTGAACTAACTCGAGGGACTTGGTCTCTGCAGCCTTCTTATCTTCAACGTAAATCAGGTGGTGCCCGAAGCTTGACTTTACCGGCTCAGAGATCTCGCCTTTCTTCATAGCGAAAGCGACTTTCTCGAACTCCGGTACCATCCTTCCGGCGCCGAACCAACCAAGGTCTCCTCCGTTGGACTTACCGGTATCGTCTTCGGTTTCCTTCTTGGCAATGTCGCTGAAGTTCTTTTGAGTTACTTTCGTCCGGATGGCCTTTATGCGCTCAAGTGCCTTGGCATCGTCGCCCTTGATCAGGATATGGCGTGCTTTGACTTCTTCAGGCTTGTTGTATTTTGCGATGTTCTCCGCGTAAGCCGCTTCGAGTGCCTTTTTATTCTCTGGTTTTGCGAGGTACTGAGTGACCTCCTGCTCGGAAACCGAGACTAGCGGTGCCAGTGCCTGGCGGCTGATTTTAACCCCTTGAACGGTCACCTGGTTACTCTTGAACTTCGTGACGTCGCTGACAAAACCTTCTGAGACGATAAGGTTGTTGAAAAGCTCGTCGACTTTCTTTTGCTTGAGATCATTACCCACGAGCTCTTCAAACTGAGTCGGAGTGTATCCATTGCCTTGCAGCATATTGCGGTAGCGGTTCACGTCAAACTGGTCATTAGTTTTGAAGTAAGTCATTGCTTTGATCTCGTTTTTGACTTCTTCCAATGACACGATGATTCCCATCTGTTCCGCAGTGTTTAAGATCAGCTTCTGCTGGATCAGACCGTTTAGGACGGATTGCTTAATCCCCATTTCTTCGAGCTGCTTCTGGCTAAGGCCATTGCCGCCCATCATTTGGTTGAAAAATTCGACCTGTCGGGTAAGCGCAACGTTATACTCTTTCGTCGTTATCGGAGTTCCATCGACTGAGCCCACCTGCTGGGCCGATCCCATGGAGAAGTTATCAAAGTTACTGAAAAGGAAGCTGGCGGTGATGATGAGGAAGATGAAGGTCAGGATGAAGTACGAAATCTTATTCGCGTAGGCGTTTTTCATGGAACTCCCTTTTGGAGAAATAGTGCAAGTCATTTTATCGGGAAGCCACTCTTACGGTCAAAAGAAATTCTCTCGAAACATCGTTGGCATCGGGTAGGGACTTCTATTAATCTTATGTGATCAGCAAAATAAGGGTTCGCGATTGAAACTAATCCAAGAGTCTTCCAAGACTAAAATTGTCAATAATCTTATCGTCGGAATGTTCGCCGTCTATGGGATCTCGCAGAAGCAGTTTAACCTTAGTGAGCCATCGGTTTTCCATCAAGTCGTTACTGAGGTCGTAGCGCCCGTTCAGGAAGGACTTGCCAGCTCGCGTAAGAACTTAGCATCGCTCTGGGATAACTACATCGCCATCGTGAATACCAGTAAAGAAAACTCGGTCCTCAAGAAGCAAATTTCTCGTCTTGAAAGTGATCTTTCGTCAATGGAAGAGATCCGGAAGGAGAACCTCCGTCTTAAGCGCCTCATGAGCTACACCGAAGAGCAGAGTTACCAAAAGGTCATGGCCCAGGTCGTCGGCTGGGACTCGGCCAACGAGTTCAAGGTCATCCGACTCAATAAGGGAACTCGTCATGGGATTCGGACCATGGCCCCGGTGGTTACAGATCAGGGTCTCGTGGGTTATGTCTACAGGGCATCCGAGAACTACGCCGATGTTCTTACGATTCTTGACCAGAACAATCGTGTCGACATCGTCGTCGAACGGACCCGGACCCATGGAATCGTTGAAGGTGTCTTTAATTTCAAGTGCGCCCTAAAATACATCACTCGAAATGAACCAGTAGAAGTCGGAGATAAACTTATCACCGCCGGTGTTGGTGGTATTTACCCCAAGGGAGTCAAGGTTGGGATGATCACAGACATCACGAAGGAGAACTTCGGGATGACCCTTTCGATCGAGGTCATTCCTAGCGTAGACTTTGATAAGCTCGAAGAAGTCATGGTTATGATACCTCTCGAGGGTGGTGTTCAGGCAAGCTTTTCAACCTCTGACAGCGGACCTCTTACCAATTCGCCTACAGTAATTCCTGTGAGCGCAGCGCCGGCGACCCAGGAGACGAAGATATGAGAATGCGTTTTTCCCAAATGCTAATGTCGTTTGTGATCTCTCTCGGGCTTCTCACAGGACTAGAGATTGTAACTGCTACAATCTTGCCAGCCTTCGGTTGGCACGAGTATCGTTTGACGTTTAATGTGCTCATTATTATTTTCCTCGCGATTCGTCTTGATTCTCCTTTAGTGCCCTGGATGATCATGGGCCTTCAGACAGTCCATTCAGTTTTTTCGGTTGAGGGCTGGGCACTTGGAACTTTCGCTGGTCTTATCGTCATGCTGTCTGCGAACTATTTAAAGGAAATTCTCCATCTGACTACGGCGTTCATGACGATGTTCACTGTTCAGCTGTTTCAGCTTATTTGGTACATTACTGTTACATTGATCATCTGCCTGAAGATTTCGAACTTTGAAAAGTTTGGTCTGATTATATGGAGCTTCATCCCAGGGAGTATTCTCCTGTCGCTCCTATCTCCGATCCTTTTCTGGGTCCTAGAACAGGTCTGGCGTGTTCCCTCTGAGGGTGGCCCGCGGGGAGTTGAGATTTAATGTTCGGCGAAGAAGAACTAGTCAAGATCCATAAAGATCGTGCGACCCTCATCTCCTACATTATTACAGCGGCATTTGGGCTGGTCCTGTCCCGGCTATGGTACCTCCAGGTCTATAAGGGCGAGACACTTCATAATTATTCCATTCAGAACCGACTCCGGAAAGAGGTGGTTTGGGCGCCACGGGGGCTCATCTATTCCCGAGACGATCAGCTCCTGGTGGATAATATCCCTCGCTTCGATGCGATTCTGACGCCTCAGTTCCTCCAGGACGCTGAAGAGACATTAAAAAAGCTTGGGACTATTCTCAACACGGATGTTTCGGCCATCAAGCAGATCCTTAAGAAGAACTCAAACCAGGCCAAGTACCGACCAATTATTATCAAAAAAAATATCTCCTTTGCAGAGCTCGCCCAAATTGAGACCCAGAACGCTGATCTCCCAGGCGTTAGCGTCGACACTTTTATTTCCCGCGAGTACCGTGACAAGGATATCGGGGCCCATCTCCTGGGTTACATCTCGGAGATATCCCAGGTTCAGTTACCGAAGCTTCGTGAGCGCGACCGAATGGATTATCGTTTAGGGGACTTCATTGGTCAGTTTGGAATCGAGGAGCAACTCGACAAGTATCTGCGGGGCGAGAATGGTCACGAGTTTGTCGAGGTCGATGCCCGAGGTCGGCGTAAGCGCTACATTAATACGGATAATCTTTTTAAAGGAATCGAGGACGAAAAGCCCCTCTCCGGGATGAACATTAAGCTCACCATTGACCGGGATATGCAGATTGCGGCCTACAACGCTCTCGAGGGGAAAGTTGGCGGCATCATCGCAATTGACATCGATTCCGGTGAGGTTCTAACGATGGTTTCAAGGCCATCCTTTGATCCGTCTCAGTTCTCCCGGGGCCTTACTTCTGAGTACTGGAGAGGCTTAGTAGGCAACAAAGAGCACCCGCTTAGAGACCGCAACATCCAGGAACACTTTTCTCCCGGTTCGACCTTCAAGGCCCTCACTGGAATCGCTGCTTTTGAAAAAGGCGAGATCGACGAGAACACCGAGGTCAACTGCGGTGGATCGTTCCGCTTGGGTCGCAAGGTCTACCACTGCTGGAAAAAAGAAGGTCACGGTCCAACTAATCTCGTCAAAGCGATCCGCGAATCCTGTAACGTCTTCTTTCAGAAGGCAGCAAACCGCATGGACATTGATGATCTGGCCTACTACGCCAAGAGCTTTGGACTCGGTGCCCGGACTGGGATCTCCCTTCCGCGTGAAGTCTCTGGTCTCATTCCTACAAAGGAATGGAAGAAGAAGCGCTACGGGCAGGAATGGCAGGCAGGAGAAACTCTTTCCTGCGCCATCGGTCAGTCTTATGTCCTCGCCTCGACGATGCAGATGGCCATCTCCTACGCTGCGATCGCTAACGGCGGAAGGATCTACCGGCCTTACGTCGTAAAAGATATTTATGACACCGACGGGGAGTTAGTGAAGACCTTCACACCTGAGCTTCTCTCAGAGATCAAGCTGCAGAATCCTAAGACCCTCAAGTTTGTCCGGGAAGGTCTCTTTCAGGTGGTCAATAACCCGAAGGGAACTGCATTTGCCCGCCGCGGACAAGGTATCCTGATGGCCGGGAAGACGGGAACTTCGCAGGTTAAAAGTGCCAGCGCTGATAAAGTCTACCAGAAATGTGAGCTCATGGACTACGAGTCACGGCACCACGGACTTTTCGTCGGCTTTGCTCCTTTCGATAACCCAAAGATCGCTGCTGCGGCCATCGTCGAACACGGTTGCCACGGATCGAGCGCTGCAACTCCGGTGGTGGAAGCCGTCATCACCCAGTACATGAAGAAGTACCAGCCGGAGATGTACCTCCAGAATCTGGAGAAAGATAAGGCGATCAAAGATAACTGGGTTAAGTCCCTGCGAGTGGCGCAACCTGCGACCCCTACGGCGGCAACAGCACCGAATCCTGAAGCTGCCCCTGCCGTGGAAGCCGAATAACAACTAAACGGAGTTTGTGTTGAATCAGACCATCGTCCAATTCCTTAAGCGCTATGACTTCAGCTTCATCGGAAGTATGTCGGCCATTTTCCTAGTTGGAGTGCTGAACTTGTATTCCGCGACCCATTCCCAGGCCCATGATGGCCTAGATTCCCTCTATAAGTCACAGATTGGCTGGTACTTCATTTCGATTTGTGTGGCCATTGGCATAAGTTTTTTAAATCCGAAGACTTTTGAACGCTTCGCCTACGTTGGCTACATTGCGACCCTCTTCCTTGTGCTTCTAGTTCTGTTGATGGGTAAAGTTGGGATGGGGGCCCAGCGCTGGCTTGTCATAGGCCCCATCCGGATGCAGCCCTCAGAGTTTATGAAGATGGGCCTTGTGCTGGCTCTGGCCAGATACTTCACGAAGGTTTACCCAGAGCGCCAGCTTGGATTTAGGGATCTCATCCTGCCTGGCCTCATAACAGGTATTCCAGCTGTGATGGTTATTATTCAGCCGGACCTCGGGACTGGTATGCTCCTGGTTTTCATTTTCGCCCTTATGATCTTTTACAAGCGCCTCAAGTGGCGGACCATCGTTACCCTAGGTATCATCAGCCTCGTCTCGGGTGTCTTGATGTATAATTTCGGTCTTAGAGAATATCAGAAAAAACGGATTCACACTTTCATTGATCCTTATGAGGATGCTAAGGGGTCCGGTTATAACGCAATTCAGTCGGAGATTGCGATTGGTTCAGGTCGGCTCTTCGGCAAAGGCTTTAAAAACTCTTCCCAGGCATCCCTAAATTATCTCCCCGAGAACCACACGGACTTCGTCTTTGCTATCTTTAATGAGGAGCATGGTTTTTTCGGATCTGTATTTCTGATCATTCTGTACCTGGTGTTTTTCATGCGAATGATTTGGCTCGCCACCTCGGTACAGCGGTTCTTTGATTCGGTCCTTATCGTCGGGATTATGTCGATCTTTTTCTGGCACTCGTTTATTAATATGGCGATGGTGTCGGGACTTTTGCCCATTGTCGGGATTCCACTCCCACTCATGAGTTACGGGGGATCTTCCATGCTTACTTTTGGGGTTGGGGTTGGAATTGCGACCTCGATCTCGAATAGCAGGAACTTCTTTAACTAAGATGAGAAATGGACAGGCGGAACCTGTCCTCTTCTTAGATTGTAAGAATTGTGTTCTTAGAAGACATTCGCAGAGTAACGGTTTGCACCTTGAGACAGAAGACGAGAGTTAAGAATGTGCTCAGGCGATAGGCGAAGCCGACTAAAAATTCAACACAACAAAAAAGGGGTTGGAAAAAATTCAGAGCTTAACTCCACGAATATGAATCGAGATAAAATGTCTGAAGAACATTTAACTAGGAGGAGAGAAAATGAAGAGAATACTTTTAGTTGCGGCCCTAGCGATATCAACACAGACCTTCGCAAGCGACTGTAATCCCGATCCAGTCATCGGTAGAAATATTGAATCAGGCCAATCAGTCATTTATCAAAATAAAGTTTTTGTCGTAAACAACGAAATATGCAAAGAGGCCTACGATTTGCGGTCAACAGACGGCATGCGCACTTTGATCTCTGACGTCCCTCGGGATCAGCTCTCTGTAATGTCCCGATGTAACAACGGGCATTGTATAAGTGATTTTGTGTATGACCTGGAGACTTTGAGTGAAGTAAGAATTATGGGTCTCTCATTCGATGGTGGCTTTATCGTGAGACCCGTTAATAACAGTAATATGTATGGACCAGTTAAACGTCAACAGCTTGCCAGGACAAAGGATTGTGTTATTGCCAACTACAGCACGATCTGCGTTGGTAGCTACGTCAAAGATGAGTCCAACCAGCGCTTCAAAGTTGTAGGTATCCAACAAAATGAAAAGCTTGTACTAAGTTCCACTGATGGCAGAAATACCATCAGCGCGAACGTTGACCCAACGAATGTTCTGCGAACTCTTTAGTATCTATCTCATCGGACCCATAAGAAGGTCCGATGAGTTTTATCCTATTCTTTAATGGGAGGGGTTCTAGAAATCCCTGGTTGTCTGATCACCATCTCAATAGAATAAAAATGTTGCGACGTCTGACCAGGGCACCTGGTTTTAAGTCCAAATATCCTGAGTTTGTTGTCATCGGACTTAAAAATTTTAGAAATTTCTCTACGAGGCATATATTTATAAAAGAGGACTTTCGGAAATTTGGATAAATCTCGTTAAAGACGGCCGAACTTAAACCAACAGAGACCTGAGCATTTCCGTTTCTGATGGTAGTGTCACCATACCCAGAAGGTCCTTTGAAAAATTCAATCTTGAAAGTGGCGGCGACATCATCAGGGCAATTGAAACGAGTGTGGGTCTTGCCATTAAGAGTTATCTTGTAAGGGTTCATCCTAAGGATGTCATCCGGCCTCTCTGCATCATTGCCAGATAAATTCAGAGTAAGTTCCTCTCCGGATGGATCAAAATCTGGAATGATTTAAACCAAAAAAGGCCCCAAAAGGGGCCTTAAATTTTACTGAAGCAAGATAAGCTCGCTCTGGCCCGAGTTCCAATCGGGACCCCTAATTCGTTAATAAGTAGGATGTTTTTGGTTACTTAATTATGGAATATCAGGGTTTGAAATAACAATTCTTCACACCCATTTCGGTGTCATTTTATCGGTTCAATTCGGCCACTGTCCACTTTCTCGACAGAATTGGGGAGTAGGAATTGAGAGTGTATAATATGTCGACAGTTCTATGTGCTAGGTCTTCGAAACATGGGACTTCGAGATTGGCCCAATGTTTGCCTATAGATGAGAAAAGGGATTCCTATGAAACTCAGTATTATTCTTGTTTTTATCATTTGCTCTGCTGCCGCTCATGCGAACCCGGCATTTTCTGTGAAGGATCGGCTTCGGCTGCATCTTTGGGTCTACGGCCTGGAGGATCAGAATCAGGGAGGGCCTAGACCTCGAACAGAACTTAAGAAGCGCCTTCCCGAAGAGGTTGAGCGGGCCCTTCGTAAATTTTAATACCATCTTCTACTGCCGCATAGTATGATCATCATACTATACCTGATACAGGCACGAGGACATGAAGAGAATTGCTAATATCGGAAGCTTGTTAAAAAAGATCTATCGGGTCTACAGTATCGAGCTTATCAAAGAACTCCAGTCCAGTGGCTTTAATGATCTAAGGCCAAGCTTCCTCGAGATTCTGATGTTTCTTTCCGAGAATGATGGTCCTTCCATTAAACTCATCGGCAAGGCCTGTGGTTTAAAAAAGCAAACCATGACATCCCACTTAAACGAGCTCGAAAAGCGTGGTTACATAAAACGCACCCATTCGGATCAGGATAAGCGCGAACAGCTCGTTTATCTCACTGACTACGGGGAGAAATTTAAACTAAACCTACTTCAAGTTACAAACGACCTTGAGACTCAATATACGACGAAGTTAGGTGAAGTGGAGCTTGATCGGGTCGAGCTTATGCTGGATAACCTCTATCGAGAACTGGTAGAGAACCAGAAAAAAGGAAGCCTCATCTAGGCGGGCCTTGCTTCCGCCATGCGGAAGCCTTTCCAGAACTTATATCCACCTGAGACATTGGTGCAGTTATAGTAACCTCTTTTCACGAGGAACTCACAGGCAAGAACCGAGTGAGTCCCGTCTTCCGAGATGACGATGATCGGTGTCGTCTTATCCGTTATTTCAAAAAAGCGCTTGGAGAAATCATCCCAAGGAATACGAATAGCCTCGGGGAGTGGTTGCGGTGGCGAATAGTCTGATGCTGAAACGTCCAACAGAATGAAGTTATAATTTGGATCGCTGTACAACTTCCAAGCCTTATCCGGGCCAATGTCATGGTACTTTCGACCTTGATAAATGTATTCGTCAGACAACTCCTCTCCATTCTTAACTCGGATTAAATTGGAGCGGTCGACCATGATCAGATGTTCGAGTTTTTGCTGTAAGGTGAGGATGTGACTCTCGAGGTCTTCAATATGTTTCTCGAAGGCGTGGAGCTGGGCGAAGATATTCTTATATTTTTTTGCCATACGTTCCTCTGCTTACATTGTATCAGAGGAAGCGCTGCCTAAAAAAATGGGTAAATTGTACCAAACTGGATCCGATTCACGATCATCGTAGTCAGGATTGCGGCGGAGATAAAAATGGAACCCTCATAAAAGCCGTAACCCAGGCTTTGCATGTCCGTATCGATGTGGCCCTCGAGTCCTCGCTCTTCGCCCAGTTTAATCGGAAAGATTCGTACCAAGCCTTTCTTAAAGATCGGGAAGATGATGAGCGAGAGGATCGTCTTTAGAAGTACCTGGATACAGTAGACCGTAATGTCGTAGTGCTCCTGATCGAAGCAGCTTGCAATAACGAAGCCTGCCCCGAGAGTGAAGCCCCCGTAAGCAAAACAAAGGGAGAGGTTCTTCTGTATCAAAAGCCGGTTGAAGGAGAGTTTACTGATCAAGGTGAAGTACTTCACAGAAAAGCCGACGATGACAAGCATATAGAGCCAAAGAACGAGGAGGATCACAAGGGAGTTTTCGGCTTCAATCATCACCGTTCTGGTGAGGTAAGCGATAACGATGGCATGGCAGAAGCTGATGAAGGCGTAGCTCATGTTCTTTCTCTTCAAGATCTCATCCGTATAGTCGAAGTTATAGAAGACGATCGACTCAACTATAAACAAAGAGAGGAGATAGAGGATGATGGCTATAGTGCCCCAAACAGCGAAGTGGAAAATGCTCAGGATGAAGCCTGAGGTTTCGTTAAAGGTTATGGAAGAGAAGATAATCGAAATCCCTACGACTCTGGCAAAAAGATGGAGCGTGTCGGCCGCGTTTTCGGCTGGGTGAATTTTCTTCAGGACCTGGCGTTTGACCGTCGGGTAGAAGATCACATGAGCGTACCGATAAACGTAGATCATAAGGCATACGAATCCTGCGAGGAGAAGACGAATGACGAGGCGATCAAAAATTTCGGCCATGGGATATCCTTAGAAGTTTTCTTTCAGGTATTCGATCAGGAGCGTCTTTAACTCGACCTTCTTGCGGCGCTCGTCCTTGAAGAAGTGGGGAAAGTTCATCCTGGTCACAGGGCCCGTTGGCCCAAACTCTTGTGCGGGCCCAAAGAAAGGCCGGTTCAGGGAGATGCTCGATTTTAGTTCCAGGTAGAACTGCTCGTTGGGACGAAACTTTCCCCAGCCCAGAAAGCGCGGAAAGTTTTTAAAGGATTTGCTGAATCGCCATCGTGTTTCTCCCTTTTTGTTTTTTTTTTTTTTTTCGAATTAACGGTTATTCAGGTACAGGGATCCAGGCGGCACAGGTAGGAACTCTTCTTTGTCGTTGGCCTTGCGATAAATCGACAGGCCGATATGCGGGAGGTTCTTTCGGGCAAACTCCTTGCTGGTACGGACAATGAGCTCTTCGACGGTGTCATAGCCGGATATGACCCGGTACTTCTGGTAATAGGTTTTAATCAGAAATCCCGTGGCGTGAGTATCCACGAGAATAACTGTCGTCATCGGGCCCTTGATGAGTCGTGCGAAGCCGCGTTCGTTCTGGAGGTAGTGAACACCGATCTCCGATGGAGACAGGGCCTTGGCGAGGCCCAAGTAAAGAATTAAAAGGACTGAGTAGAGGAAGAATTTATACATGCTAGGCCTGGATGATCTTCAGAATGGCCGCTTGCTGTCCTTCGGGGAGCTCGTCAAAGTCACAGTGGATTCGGTTCACCGCATGTGACTGGCTATACTTCGCGAAGAGGTCCGTTGCTTCCTGGATGTTCTTGATCGTCCGATGCCCCTTGGCGAGTGAAGATTCTCGCAAGACTTTCATCGGATAAATATTCTGGGGCGAGTTCGCACTGTAGTACTTTGATAACCGGCCCGATGAAGAGCACTTGATGTAATCAATTTTCTGGCCTTTGAGATACCCTTCGAGCTCGTCCATCTGATCCAGATGAACGCCGCCGAAGGTTTCAAGGATTTTTTTTGGGATGTTGTTCATCACAATCCGTCTGGCCCACTGGTCACTGGACTTGCGAAGCACGCGGTATAGGAAGGCATCGTCGTGTTCGAGGTACGCTTCGATGTCTGCCGGGATCGCGTACTCGCTACGGCCAGCTCCGTCGAAGTAGCGCTGGAGCATTTGCTCAAGACAAACGGCGCGGTAATGGAAGTAGACCATCATGAACATGTGGAACCGAGAGAGGAGAAAGTCGTCAAAGGTTGAAATGGCGCGCTCTGATATTCCAAGGTACGCCTCGCCGCCTTCAACGCAGATCTTCAGGTTGTCGATAATCCAGTCCAGATCGAACTTCCCGTAGCTGACACCACAAAAGTAGCTGTCCCTCAGGAGGTAATCCATCCGGTCGCAGTCCATCTCGCTTGAAACGAGTTGGTGCAGTAGAGGAAAGTAGTTAACGCCACCGACGGTGAAGTAGGCGGGGTCTGAGCTTTCACCAACAACGAGCTCTGCGATCGCCTTGGGATCAATGCCGAACTCGGCCGTGACGCCTCGAAATGCAGTTGTAAAAGACGAATCGACGATTGATTTAATAGTATAGTCTTCATGTGTCGCCTGCCGTTCCCGAGAGACGAATTGTGGCGGCAGCCGCAGGGCACTCACCTGCGGCATTACAGATTCTGTAGAATGGCTAAGCGGCGCGTGGCCAATATCATGAAGGAGGCAGCCGAGTCTTAGGCTCTCCCGAAGACGTTGCACGTCCCGGGACGACTGGTCCTTAAACAGACCGTTAAAGACCAGGGTCGCAATATGCATCACTCCAATCGAGTGGAGGTAGCGTGTGTGGGTTGCTCCGGGGAAGACGTACTCAGAGAAACCGAGCTGCTTAATGTTCCGGAGCCTCTGGAAGAACGGGTGTTCAAGGATCTCGATCTCGGCGTCATGGATAGCAATGGAGCCGTGGACTGGGTCCCTAATTTCCACGAGGAGTATTCTCGCCGTGGGCGATTTCTTTGGCGTAGCTGTGCAACCACGCCGAGATGTCCCGTGATTCATGCATCGGCTTACCGTCTATAAATAGGCAGGGAACAGTTCCGCGGCCGGTTGCCTTGATCAGTGCTTCTTTGGATTGGGGGTTCTCGTTGACATTATAGTAGGTGACATTTTTCTCAAGGCCTGTAACCCGGAGTGCCTGCTCAACAATCTTACAGTAAGGACACTGGGGAAAAAAATAAAGTTCTAACTTTTTCATATGCACCTCATAAACAAAAATGGCCCCTCTAGGGGCCATTTTTTCGGCTCGATCTAGAGATCGTCGTCTTCTTCTGCTTCCTCGTCTGCCTTCTTCTTAGGACCTTTGACATACTCAACGTCTTCGTCGAGTTCATCAATCTCGTCTTCTTCCTCTGGGGAGTCTAGGCCTTCTTCGTAACCCCATCCGTAGCCGTAGCTCGCTTCCTCTTCTTCATCGGCCACCGCATCAGCAGGCTTGCCCTCGCCCTCTTCCTCATCGTCAGCATCAAACTCAGCATCGAAGTCATCGTTGATAGAGTCCGCAGTGTAGTCATCGCCTAAGTTGGCAGCGGCATGAGCGGGAGCCTTGGCAGTAACGATTTCTTTAACAGGAGATTTTTTTTCTTTCGTAGCCTTCGGTGTGGCCTTAGGAGCTGGCTTAGCGGCCGCAGTTTTCTTTGGCACGGCCTTCGTCTTTGCCGCGACTTTGGCAGCTGCCTTGGGAGCAGCTTTAGGGGCGGCTTTCTTAGTCACCTTTTTCACGACCTTCTTCGGCGCTACAACTTTCTTCGCCGGTGCCTTCTTCTTAGGAGCAGCCTTCGACGGTGTCGCTTTCTTAGTTGCTATTTTCTTAGCCGCTTTCTTAGGGGCAGCTTTTTTGGCGACCTTTGGGGCTGCCTTCTTTGTTACTTTTTTGGTCTTTTTCGTGGCCACAAAAGATCCTTTTGAAGAAGTGGAAGTATGTATAAGACCCCACTATTATAGGGCCCCGCTGAGGATCTTATCAAGAGGCGAAAAATTAATACTTAATTGAGGAAAAATCCTCACCGAGCGTATCAAGCGAGTTCCGGAACGCTGTCTGTTTGGTATCGTCTCCCGTGCCTGTTGGGTTGACAGTGCCTTCAGAGTGAATGAGGAAGGTGGTGTTATCGTACCTCGGGCCCCCACCGGATTGCAGTGATTCAAGTGTGACAAACTTTGTAGAATAGAAGTTACGACGCATCCTGTCACTTATATCTGTAGAGAGAGGACTGATAAATGAACCGTCAAAATTGGCACCCGTAAATGGTCCTGGCATATAGGCCGTCATGAGCCGGAGGTTGTCAGCGTTTTTATCGTAGGAATACTCTAACTGGTAGTACGTTGGATCATAGGAGGCAGTGGCAGGGTTGTTACCAGAAAAATACTCCTGGAGAAGGCTTCCCAGTGGCTTAGGGCAACCCGCAGGGTCCGCCGGCGCCAGGGCAGGCCTCACGGGTCCGCCATAGTAGAAATAGAGGAAGCGTCCGGCGAGGCTAGAGCAAGACTCTGGCATGAGGGTGATGTCGTTGGCCGCAAAGTCGATGTCTGATATTCCTTTGGCGGATCGGATCACTCCCTGGGCGGCACCTTGGGCGCCCCCGGCCAGATTGTCCTTCTCTTTGAAGACTGCGAGGGCGGCTTTATTCATCGCCATCTTATACTTCGTCATGCCCGTTTCTTGAGCACCCATGAATTCATAGATAGCGCTAAGGACTTCCTGGGCTGAGCTATAGAGGACGTCGACTTGATCGTTGGCCTTAAATAGAGGCGCGTAAACCCGCGTGCGGTAGACATCTATTCCATTCTTACTAACCGGCCCTCCTTCGTCAGTAATGAAGCCGAAGGAATCAAGACCTGATCCGAGGTTTAATGCCTCATTCGGTGTTGGGATGAGATAGTTTGCGGCTTCGTAAAGGGTCGGTGCCTTGATTCGAGCGATCTCAGCATCGAGGTCGCTGGGAGAGATTGTTGGGCTTAGGGCCGAGCCCTTAAATTTTTTGAACTGATACTGAGCATAGAGTCCCACTGGCTGTTCAGTACTCGGATTTTTTGCATCAAGGATATGGATGCGGTCTGTGGCCAGGGTGTAGCCAGTTCCCTTAAAGGGCACTTCATAATCGTAGACAAGATTGGGGACGCCGAACTGAACGCCGCCGGCGTCGGCTAGCTTACCTCCGAGAGGTTTGTCGGGGGCTTCGAGCCAGAACGACCCCGGTGCCTGGGTGGAGTTGGTCGGCAGTGGCAGTCCTGGGATGAACTTCAGACCTCCGGCGGTCGTTTCGCTGTAGAGCTTACCCCGAATAGTGACGCCGTCAAATTTGTAAGAGGTCATGTAGGGGAGGGAGCGTAGCTTCAGTGAATCGGTTCGGCCCACGATATAATTCTCGTTTTGCTTCTGAGTAAAAAGCATAGGCCCAATCCGGCCTCCCATAGGCTTGGCCGCGGCGTAGGCGGTGAGGATGACGGGCCCTTCCATGAACGGATTAAACATTCCGACGAACTCAGCTTCGCCTTTCACAGCGTAGTAGGTAAGGACGTCTGGATCTTTGTAGAATCCCATCGGGTAGCCGGGGACAGGAATCGCCACCTTCGAGACGTCACAGGCACCGGAGGTTTTATCGTCGTTTCGGGGAAACATGGCCGCGTAGAAGATGGCGTAGTTCACCATCATGAGCTTAAGATCCACCCATTGCTTTTCGTACTGCTTGTCTTTCGGGATCAGAAGATTACTAGCGTTGGCCTCGTTCGGATAGCTCACCTTCTTGGGTGGAAGCTCAGTGAGAGTGAAAGATGACTTCATCTCATTGTCTTCCTCGTTCCCGAGGTTCCGGTAGCCCGAATAGAAGGCCTTAACGATGCGCTCGTTCCCGAGGCGTTGCTCCTGAGAGATGGCGGTGATGGATTTCGTGCAGTTCGTGAGGCTTGTGGACCCATTGGCGCAGACCTTGCCTTGTTCCGCCGGTCGGTTCATGACAAACTCTAGGTTTCGGATCCGGAGTGCCAGTTCAACGGCACGAGGCCACGCTCCCTGCCGGTCTGAGAGGATCGCCGGGCCACGTCCCGCGAGGGACTCGTCCATGCTGTTCGAGAGGACGTTGTAGGTCCAGGTGGTCGCGACGGTCATGTTGAGATCGGAGCGGTCCACGCAGTCGGCGATCTTAGTGGAGATGAGCACGTCAGTGAACGCCCTTGATGCCTCTTCTGCACCCGGAAGATTCGAGGAGCCGAACTCAGGAAGACCCGGAACCGAGTAGCGCTTACAGATGTTCGTCTTCGACCCGGCGATGTGGATGCATACCGCAGGAATGTTGAACTGGTCCTCGGTCTGGACTCCGGAGAGCACGTTGACGTCCTTCTCCAGCTTAAAGCGCATCACACCTGCGTCCCCGGGATTTTCGACGTCAGCGATATTGAGGTTTCCGATCACGTAGTACTTGTAGAGCCACTCTTTATAGATGTTGCGCATTTCCCAGTTGAGATAAGCGATTTTTGTGAGTTGGCGCGCCTGCACAGATGCCCCGGCAAAGGCCGCCGCATCAGTCGCGTTTTGAAGGTTGATTTTCGCTTTTACAAAGAGGCCTACGTTGATCACGAACGCCACAATCGTGATCATCACCACAAGCGAGGCGGAGAAAAAAATGCTGATTTGTCCCCGCTCGTTTACGAGCAGGGCCATTCGGGGGGTTCGTTTTGCCACTGGCGCCAATTCTTGTCGGTTAAAGCTGGTGAATTTACGTCTCCTTATTTTGGTACGTGTCTTGCCTTGTGTAAAGTCATCCAAAGGGTACCGATCTTTGGTAGCGGTACGTATGTCGAATTCGGTAAGCCTTTCCTAGCATCCCACCTTTTTCTACCCCGCCACAACAGTTCACCACCCTAGGCATCGCAGGATGCCTAGAGGTTCTTTTCTCAGGGTAAAGCGAGGCAAAATCTGCTAGCTCAAGGCGAGGTGCCCGAAGATGTGTTCTAATACTCTTAGGAGGAGTGAATGAAGAAGACCACGCGAGATTGTTTTTGCGCCCTATGCCGGTCACCCCGGAAGCTCCGCTACTCGCGGTACCTGACAACGCTCCACTATGGCCAGATCCTGGTCCTAGCTCTTGTCTTCACCTCTGCCACCTTTCCGCTTTTTGGCTGGAAGGGAGTGGGCTCACTTCCCCTGATCTGGGCGCTCTTTGAGAGCATCCACAAGTCGCTCTACCGCAAAGATCTGATGTGTCCTTATTGCGGCTTCGATCCGAAATGGTACAAAAAAGACGTCAAATTCGCCCGCCAGAAGGTCGAAGAGTTTCTGAAACAAAACCCGGATAGCCCCGTTCTTCGACGAGTTGAGTCTCAATCCTCTGAGATTACTTACTCGCGATCGAATTAATTTTGGTGAGCCGCGCAAAAACTCATTTGATTCCAGTATTTACCATCCGCTCTTTTGGTATCGTTCTTTCATCTGGTAAGGGTTAGAAAGGAAATAAACTTTTCCCATCACCCCTAACTGCGGTAAGAAAGGAAGAATAGGAAACCTTATAACACCAATCATTCGCATCCTATGCGACTAAGGAGCATTTCATGAGCGTAAATAAAGTTATTTTACTCGGACGACTCGGGCAGGACCCTGAGCTTAAGTACACACCGGGAGGTTCTGCGGTTTGTAACTTCTCTCTCGCTACGACTGAGTCCTGGACAGACAAGGCCGGTCAGAAACAAGAGAAGACCGAATGGCACCGTGTTGTTGTTTGGGGCAAGCTCGCTGAGCTCTGTAACCAATACCTCGCCAAGGGCCGGCAAGCTTTTCTTGAGGGGCGTCTGCAGACTCGCTCTTGGGATGATAAGGATGGAAATAAGCGCTACACCACTGAGATCCTGGCCTCGACGGTCCAGTTCATCGGGGGCCCTTCTGCCAACGCGAACGCTGGTGCTAGTACCGGTGCTGGAGTCGATACGTCGTACTCTCAGGCCCCGGCCCGTGAGCAGGAGTATCAAGTTTCCTCTGACGCCTCTTTCGCTGCCGACGATATCCCGTTCTAGGCAAACGACACTGTCAAGAATTCTATTCAGGCCCACTTTTAAGTGGGCCTTTTAATTTGAGTTTTAAATTGCCTTACTCTATCCTCCCCTAAAAGTGCTATAATTGACTTATGGACATGAAGACCAGTTTTTTTTCGGTCAGGCACGACCTTATTCCCAGTGAGGAACCTCTTCCTTTTGACCTCTTCGTGAACTCTTCCGTCGTGAAGGGCAAGGAGAAGTTCGTTCGCATTTTTCCATCCGGCGGAACGCTCCATCGGGATGAACTTGAAGAGTTTCACCGAAAGTACTTTCAGCTCTACATCCCGGAAGAGCAGAGGAAGAGTTTTCTTAAGGGCCTTGTGAAGTCTGGCGTCGATGACGTTCAAAAGACGAATGTCCTCAAAGATGCTGCTCTCGATTACCTCAATAACATTTTCCATAAAGAGTTTTCCACTGAACTCCTGTCTGAGAACATTGAAGCGTGCCGCGAGGTCGTCGAGAATATGGTGGATGTACTTGATCACCATAATATCGACTCCCTTAGAACATTGATCGGAAATCTTTCGTTCCATGATTTCTACACCTTTGATCATTCCATCAATGTCTCTATGTATTGTATCCAGATCTACCGATCGGCGAACCCACGGGCGACACGCAGAGAACTTACCCACGTTGGCCTCGGCGGTCTTCTCCACGACCTAGGTAAAATAAAAATCCCGACACACATCTTGAATAATCCTGGTGGGCTCTCAAACGAGGAGTACCAAACCATCAAGCGTCACCCTGATTACGGACTGGATCTTCTCCTTAATGGCCACTGCGAGGTCGGAGGTGGTGTAGACCTGAAGATCATCGCCCGCGTGGTGCATGAACATCACGAGAACTTCGATGGGACCGGCTATCCTAAGAAGCTCAAGGGGAAGGAAGAGATTCACCTTTATGCGCGAGTCTGTACAATCGCAGACTTCTTTGATGCGATTACGACCAAGCGCTCGTATAACGAAGTACTGTCGATCCAGGATGCGATGAATACCATGCGCAAGTTCCGGGGCATCAAGCTCGATCCAGACCTCTTCGATGTCTTTGACCGCCACGTCCGGTACGTGCGCGCAGATAACTCAAAGGATCTTCGGCTTGCTGACTCCTTCGACCCAACCTTGCCTTATGCTAAGCTTCCGGTCGAGGAGATCAAGCGCACGGTGAAAGAGGCCGACTTTGGAAAAATTAAGGTCGTCGATCCAGATAAGAAGAAGCCCAAAAACTAAAAAGGGATGAGTTTGCTCATCCCTTTTTAAAGAATAATACTGATTAGGAATTACTGGTTCGTTGTCGGCTTTGTGGCCGGAACAGGTGCTGTTGGCGTGGAATTTGTAGCTGCCGGCCCATCTTGAACCTGAGAAGTCCCATCTCCAGCAGGAGCTGATTGAAGTCCTTTCTTATCAAGTGCCTGAACGTCAGAGTTGAGCGGGGCCGCCACTGGTGCTTCATTATCGAAGAGTGACCGTTTTGACTCACGCGACTTGATCGTAGTGAGGACAATCGAGTTAACCATGAAGCTTATCGCAAGTACCGAGGTAAGCTTGGTCATAAAGTTGCCCTTGGCAGAGCTTGAGAAGACGGCCTGAGAAGCACCCCCACCCATGACAGCTCCCATCTCTGCACCCTTTCCAAACTGAAGGAGAACAGCGGTAACGAGGAGGACGCAGATGATGACGTGAAAAACGATAAGGAAAGTAATCATAGTGGTTTAAACTCCGGGTAAGAAAATTAGTTTTAGCAAAGCTCTTAAACAAAAACAATTACATATCGCCACAAAGCGCTAAAAAATCCCTGGCCTTTAGACTCGCCCCACCAACGAGACCCCCGTCGATGTCCTTTTGTGCCAGTAATTCTTCTACGTTATCCGGTTTGACCGAGCCGCCGTAAAGGATTCTAGTTTGATGGCCAAAAGCAGGAAACTTGGCGGTCAGGATCGACCGGATGAACCCATGAACCTCTTGTGCCTGGAGCGGAGATGCCGTTTTTCCAGTCCCGATCGCCCAAACGGGTTCGTAGGCGATGATAAGATTCTCTACTGTTGCTTTCGATTGGTCATTCAGGCCCTGATGCAATTGATCTTCAATGAGAGAAAGGGTTAAACCCTGATCCCGTTCTTTCAGAGTCTCTCCCACGCAGTAGATGACCGTGAGGCCTTCATTAAGAGCGGTGGAAATCTTTGGATTGAGATTCCGAGAGTTCTCAGTAAAGTATTGCCGTCGCTCTGAATGGCCCAAAATGACGAAATGTCCGCCCATCTCCTTGAACGTCCGAGGCGAGATCTCTCCGGTGTAGGCACCCTCGACGTGCTCTGAGCAGTTCTGGATCCCCGCTTTAAGTGGAGAGTTGATGACGAGTTTCACGTAAAGCGCCTGCGGGGCAATCCAAGCTTCGCGCCTACCGCTATACTTCGCCACGAACGCTTCGAGGTATTCGGTGCACTCCTTGCCGTTCTTGTTCATCTTCCAGTTACCCACCATCAGCTTCTTCATCGTTAGACTCCGAGTCTCAGGGCTTGAACACCTGGAAGCTCTCCCTTCTCAATGTACTCGAGAGAGGCTCCGCCACCAGTAGAGACATGAGAAAACTTATCCGCTTCTCCCGAAGCATGAACCGCTGCAACGGAGTCGCCGCCGCCTACAACAGAAAACGCCCTCGTCTCTGCGATGGTGTGGGCTATCGCCATGGTTCCCTTGGCAAAGTCGTTATTTTCAAAGAGCCCCATTGGCCCATTCCAGAAAATCGTCTTGGCCGTTCGGATATGATCTGCATAGGCCTTAATGGTAAGTGGCCCAATGTCGAGTCCAAGCTGTTCAGACGGAATGCTCTGACCAGGGCACGGGAGCGGCGGTCCTCCGAATTCTATTGCTGTGACATGATCCTTTGGAAGCTGGATCTTGCCACCACGATCTGCGATGAGCAGTTGCTTGGCGAGGGCAACGTCCTCAGCAGAGCAAAGAGATTTGCCAACTTCATACCCCTTGGCCTTGAGGAAGGGGTAGGCCATGGCCCCGCCAATCAGCAGTGTGTCTACAAGGACGAGCATCTTTTCAATCGTTTTGATTTTGTCTGAAACCTTTGCGCCTCCGATGATGGCCACAAATGGTTTAGCCGGTTTTTCAAGAAGCGCCCCGAGTGAATCGATTTCTTTTTTCATCAACAGGCCTGGATAAGCACGGTTTTTAAAGAAAGCATTGATCGCATAGGTGGATGCGTGCTTTCTATGGGCCGCTCCGAAAGCATCATTGACGTAGATGTCCCCATACTGGGAGAGCTTCTCTGCCAGTTCCATATCATTCTTTTCTTCACCTGGATGGAACCGGACGTTCTCCAGGAGCACGAGCTTAGTCTCAGGAAGAAGCAGAAGGTTTTTAACGCCGTTGTCGACCGGTGACTCGGAAAGGATGACGTCTATCCCTAGCTTTTGCGCCAGGTAGGAAGCGACGGGCTCCAGGGAGTACTTGGGATTCGGTTCTCCGTCCGGTCGGCCTAAGTGGCTAATCATGACAATCTTAGTTACCCCTTTTTCGAGGAGCAGCTGGATGGTAGGGATCGCAAGGTCAATGCGGCTCGCATCCGTGATGGTCCGCGGTTCCGTTTTGGTGAGAGGAACGTTGAAGTCGAAGCGCGCTACGACCTTCTTGCCTTTGAGGTCTGCGTCCTGAAGCGACTTAAGATGCATGGTGAGCTCCGCGGGTGAGGTGGTTAAAGTTTTTGGCCGATGTAAACGGCAAGGTCGACGACTCGGTTGGAAAATCCGACCTCGTTGTCATACCAGCTCACGATCTTAGCAGTGTTTCCGATAACGTTCGTTAGCTTGGCGTCGAGGAAAGATGATTCTGTGGCGCCCATGTAATCCATGGAAACCAGCTCTTCCTCGGTATAGCCAAGAATACCCTTCAGGTAAGTTTCAGAGGCCAGCTTCATAGCGGCGTTGATCTCATCTTTGGTCGCCTTTTTTTCCAGCACGACTGTGAGATCGACCATTGAGACGTCGGGGGTCGGAACGCGGACAGCGTAACCATCGAGCTTGCCCTTAACCTCCGGAATAACTTCTCCGAGTGCCTTGGCGGCGCCAGTGGAAGTCGGAATCATCGAAAGGTTCGCGGCCCGTGCTCGGCGAAGATCGTCGTGGGCGTTATCGAGGAGGTTCTGATCGGAGGTGTAAGCGTGAACCGTTGTCATAAGGCCATTCACGATACCGAACTGCTCGTTGAGGACTTTTACTAGGGGAGCTAGACAGTTCGTGGTGCATGAAGCATTTGATATCACGTGGTGCTTAGTCCCGTCGTACTTCTCGTGGTTGATTCCCATGACGAATGTTCCGTCCAGGTCTTTGCCGGGAGCGCACATGATGACTTTCTTCACGGTGCCGCGCAAGTGTGCGCTAAGGCCGGCCTTGTCTTTAAATCTTCCCGTGGCATCAATGACGACCTGTGCGCCAACTGATGACCAGTCAATTTCTTCAGGGTTCTTATTGTTAAAGAACTTAATCTTTTTTCCATTGTAATTCATCTCACGCGCCTCGGCGTTAAAGCTGAAGTCGCCTTCCAGACGCCCATGGAGTGAGTCGAAACGCAGGAGGTGCACATACGGCTTTGGCTCCCCGGGATTGTTAACAGCGACGATTTCTATGTGGGCATCGATATTCTTGGCGACCCGGTTGAAGTACGCGCGCAGGATAGTTCGGCCGATGCGACCAACGCCGTTGACTCCAATTTTTACTGTTTTCATAGGACTCCTCATGTCACGGATGTGACGAACGGTAAGATTCAAAACTAAGATATTTTAAGCGTTTAGAACATACTCCAAGCGAGAGGTTTTGTGTAGCGAATTCAAGGAGATCAGTGTAGTGTCAAGTTCTTGTTTTAGGTACTTAACGCTTGAGGCTACTATGACAAAACTCTTTATTTCCGACTTGCAAGGTAAGGATGAATTTGAATCGATCTTCCTCGTGAAGTTGATCAATACCATGGAAGACAAGAGTGGTAAGCGGTACTTCAACATTATTCTTGCCGACTCCTCCGGCGACCTCGAGTCCCGTCTGTGGCAATACTCACCAGAGGTCGAAGCTGCGATTGTTAAAAATTCATTCGTGCGCGTGCGGGGAAAGCTTAATTTCTATCAGGGCCGCCGCCAGTGCATCGTGGCCCAGATGGTGAAGGTATCTGAAACGGAAGTTAACGTCGACGACTTCATCATGAAGGCGGCCGGCGATCCAGAAGGGATGTATCAGAGGCTTTTGGTTATAATCGATGGTCTTACGGACGTTTACATCCGCGACCTCCTCAGGAATATTGTTACTGACGGTGAGATCGCCCGGCGCCTGAAGGTCTGGCAGGCCGGAAAGACCATCCATCATGCTTACCGTTCGGGTCTTCTTGAGCATATACTTTCTTGTACGGAACTCGCCCTTACTCTGTCGAAGCACTACCGCGTTAACGAGAACTACGTCGTCGCGGGATGTATCCTCCATGATCTTTGTAAAATCTACGAGCTCACCGACGGAGTTACCGTCGACTACACCGAGGAAGGTAAGCTTGTAGGCCACCTCGTGAAAGGTCTTGAACTTGTCGATCGGTTTTCATACAAGATCCGGAATTTCCCTCATTACCTGAAGCTTCATCTCAAGCACATTCTCCTTTCTCATCATGGGGAATACGAATACGGCTCCCCGAAGATTCCGCAGACCTCTGAAGCCTACCTTGTGCACCTGATCGATCTCATGGATTCCAGGATGGGTGCTCTGGAGCAAATCCGGAAGAGTGATTCGACAACGGGCCATTGGTCTGGCTTCGTTAAGCATCTAGACCGGATCGTTTACAAATCCGAGCTCCCTTTCTATCCAGAGTACGTTGATGACGAGGGCCATAGCGAAGAACACCGCGAGGCGAGGCGTTCCGAAATTGCGCCGAAGGCCGGAGTCCGAGCACCTTCTGACCATGGGCCAAAAACCGGCGCCAAAGGGCAGCCCGATCCAAAGACGAGCCTTGGGAAGATCCTTGGAAACTTTAAGGTCGATTCTTAGCCTAATTTCGAGATGGCCACGTGCCGGAGTTGTTCACTGGCAAGATTTCCTCAGATTTATAAGAGCTTCGGAAAGCAGCGTAGTGAATTTTGATAAACTTCGGCTTCAAGGCGAGTCGGATCTGCGCCTTTGAGCTCGGCGATCTTCGCCGCTACAAAGGGTAGATAATAGGGCGCGTTTTCCTTGCCCCGGTGGGGTACAGGTGTCAGGAACGGGGAGTCGGTTTCAAACAGGATTCGATCTGTGGGCGTGAGTTTCACAACATCCTGAACGCTCTGCGCTTTTTTGAACGTCACGATCCCGTTAAAGCCGATAAAAAAACCTTCGGCGAGGATGAACTCAGCGAGGTTCGCGCTCGAGGTGAAGCTGTGGATCACCCCTTTGCGCAGAAGTGTGCGGGAAAAATTGCGAAGGATCGCCTGAGTGTCCTCTTCTGCGTCCCTAGTATGGATCACTACCGGCAGGTCATGGTCTACTGCTAGCTGGAGCTGTCGTTCAAACTGGACTCTTTGAACTTCCGGAGGCGAGTTGTTGTAGTGGTAGTCCAGACCAATTTCACCAACGGCCACCATTTTCGGATGGGTCGCTCGGGCCGAGATCTTCTCGAACTCTATCTGTGTTGCGGCCTTCGCATCGTGGGGATGAATACCCTGGGTGAAGTAGACCTCCGGATACATATCCGCGAGGTCTCGCACAGGATCTAGGTTCTCTGGATCTACGCCGATCGTGACCACTTTGCTGATCCCCGCCTCCGCGATTTTCTCGCGGAGCTCGGCAAAGGGGAGTGCCTTCAGGTAGTCAAGATGGCAATGGGTCTCGATCAGCATTTAGTTCCCATTGAGAATGTCCTCAAAGATGGCGAAGAACTGACCATTGGGAATAGTCCCTTCGATCTTCTTTCCATTGACGATGAGAGTTGGTGTGGACTTAATATTAAATTTTGCACCCTGATTGATCATCCCGATCACTGTATCATTCAGCTCTTTGCGCTCAAGGCATCCTGAGAGACCATGTCTTTTTGAGATATCCACGAGAGCACCGCTGTCGAGCTTATCCTGGTTTGCGAAAATGTCATCGTGCACTTCCACGAATTTTTTCTGATCGCAGGCCGCCACAACCGCGGCGTCGCAGGCGCTCTGGTGGAAGCGGCCCTTGACGTTAGAGTTACATTTGGCGTCCAAAGGGTAGAACATATATTGAACGTTGATCTTCTTGCCGTAGCGACGGACAAGCTGAGGGATTTGATCAGCGACGACCTTGCAGAACGGGCACTGAAAGTCAGAGAAGACTGTGATCCTGATCGGTGCATCCAACCAATTGGTTGTGGCCATGTGGATCTTATAAGGCGATTCAGCGTCCGGCTCTCCGAGGTCCTGAAGAGTTCGGAACTGACTTACAATACTCGCGCTAAGCTTGGAATTCGTATCCTCCTTACCTTTCGTAGTCTGGTACATAAATGCCGAGCCCGCAACGAGGATAACACCCCAAAAGGCGGTGATTTTGATGTCCGGTACCCAGGAGTTGATCCCGTGTTTCCAAAGGAGAAATGCTGCTACGCCGGACAGTGCGTAGTAGAGCGTACAAAAGGGGCAAAGGCTCCCAAGAGCGGCAAGGGAAAAGACGAAAAGGGCCAAGCAGCCGATGAAGTTGTACTTCGCAACGGCGCTGGCAGTTTTCTCCAGCGCTTCTCCTGGCATGAGGCTCGTGAAAAGGAATAGGACTCCGACCACGAGGCCGAAGAAAGAAATCGGAATACCGGCCAGATTTGAGAGCTTGGAGTAAGTGGCGGCGTCACAGTTAAAAAAGCTCGAGATGTCGCACAGGCTGCCAGCTCCACCGAGCTTTGTCGGGTAAAGAACGTCGTAGAAATGAACGGTGAGGTATATACTCACGGCGATCATCGCGACGGAGTTCATGATGAAAAGAAAGTTTTTCCCGCTTATCCCTTCGAGGGTCAGGTTTTTTTTCTGGTCCATTCGTTATCCTTTTATGTAGAGATTCCAGTTTCGGTCAGGGGTCTTGTCCCGGCGGTAGCTGTGGAGTTCAGGGTTACAGCATGTGCAGACGGGAGCGATGCTCACGATAAGAGACGGAAAGGCGATCAGAAGTTGGCGCTTCGCCTCCTCCTGAAGATTAAAGCTGAATCGGTCTCCCTGCTGGTGGAACCAGGGGCTCTCAGGAAAATTCTGCTGAAAGTCCGAGGAGACTTCAAAGCAACACTCGTGAATAGAGGGGCCAATAAAAACTCGTTGCGGCCTTATCAGCTCAATTTCTGGCTTGGCAAGAATACCGCTATGCAGGCCCCGCCATCCGGCATGAAGCACAACGACACCGGTCTCACCCTCGATAACAATCGGGAGACAGTCCGCCGTCTTGATGGCAAGGGGACTTTCGAGTTCTTCCCAGGAGACGAGGATACCATCGGCTTCACACGGGAGAGTGTATAGTGTCGCTACGTCGATGCCGTGGACCTGAGTTACCTGCAAACAGTGCATGTCCGGTTTGCGGGTCCAGGTTTCGAAGCGGCCGCGGGTGAGGAGTTCAGTGAAGACGACGTCCATAGGGCCCTATTGTAGCCCGTCTTGGACGCCGGAGAAAGCCCGGAGTGCCGCCTGAAAAATTTCGGGCGGAGCGGCCGTAAAATGTAGGCGAACCTTTGTGATCGGATGAACGAAGCCAAGCTCCTTAGCGTGGAGCAATTGGTAGGGGTAGGCTTCAAGTGCGGCCCGCATAGACTCCGGTGCTCGCTTGAGATGAGAGTCACTCCCCCCGTAAATAGGATCACAGAGGATTGGCGTGTGAAGGAGTTGAGAAAGGTGGACCCGGATCTGGTGGGTGCGTCCGGTCTCAAGGCGTAATTCGACGTGGGTCGCACCATCGTACTGCTTCATTGTCTTGTAGTGGGTCACGGCACGCTTTCCGTTCTTGACGTTGGCCGCCATCTTCTGGCGGTGAGTAGGGTGGCGCCCTATGGTGGAGGTGATTGTGCCGGAATGTACTGGCAGTTTGCCTCCTACAAGGGCCTCGTACTTTCGGTCAATATCGTGAATCGAGAAAAGAGAGGCTAGGCCCTCATGAGTGAGCTGATCCTTAGCGATGACCATGACACCAGAGGTCCCCATATCTAGTCGGTGGACGATCCCGGGGCGCTTCTCGGCCCCAATACCTTTTAGGTCCGGGCAATGGTGAAGGATGGCGTTTACTAGCGTTCCGGTATAGTGCCCTGGTGCCGGATGGACGACCAGTCCTGGGGGCTTATTGATGATGATCAGGTGTGAATCCTCGAAGAGGATTTCGAGTGGTATGGCCTCAGGAATAATGTCACTCGGAACAGGTGGCGGAACCTCTACTTCAATGATCGTTCCGACCGGGGGCATCTTGTTGAGGGTTAGTGGAGTTTCGCTCGAGATATCCTCGTCTTCAAACAGGCGCTTGATCGTCGAGCGAGAGAAGGGCAACTTGTCGGTCAGAAAAACGTCGAGGCGTTTGCAGCTCTCTCTGTCTTCAGCAGTGATTGTGAGCGTATAGTTTTCGCCGTCGATGGCGGCGTCAGGACCGCTCATTATTTCTGATTCTTAAGCTTCTTAAAGTGCAGAAGATAGCTGGCGGCGACTTGGTCCGGGTTTAGCTTCAGGACCTTTGCGTACTGGTAGACGTAACCACGGACGTAAACGTCGGCCGGAAGCTTCGAAATATCATCGTTTTCTATCGCCGTAATATGTGTTTTAGAAATTCGAGTCATATCCGCCATTCGGTCAAGAGCGACGTTCTTGTAATCCCGGATCTCCTTAAGGAGCTTCCCGGTGTATTCGGAGCACTCGCGGATCCTGCGGTCCATCTCTGGGTTCTCAATATACTCGAGGCCAAACTTTTTCATCGCTGTGATCTTGGAGACCTTCGCCTCGATAAGATTCGACCCGTAGTCTTCGTATTCGACGGTGTCTTTGGGTCTATCTTCAAGACTCGAGACGGTGTAGATCTGGCCGAGCGGACGAATCGGGTTGATACCATTTTGGTTAAAGCCTCGGAGCCTATCGTACTCGCGGCGTTTCTCGGGGAAACCGAGAACTGAGTAGGCCTCTTCAATTTGTCCAAGGATCGCGTCGCATTCATCTTTGGTCATGAGCGAGTAGAGGGCAACGCTGTCTCCAGAGTAGGCATTCCGGGCGCGGATGTAGGCGTTCTCAATTTGTTGAGGATTTGCTCCGGGCTCGACTTCGAGGGCTTCGTAGTAGTTTTTCTTTTCTGCGTCCATACGTTTTCTTAACCTCTAGGATTCGATGAGTCGGTTGACGATCCGGTCGAAGTTGTTAACCAGCTTTGAGTTGGGGTACTCGATCAGGAGCGGCTTGCGCTTCCGGACACTTTGCCAAACGGAGGCATCGTAGTCGAGGTAACCAGGGAAGGTCATCTCGATGCCGAAATATTTACGGCAGATGCTCTGGATCGAATAGCCGATGTCGATGTCGGCCTGGGAGCGGACCTGGTTGATGATCAGGTTAGGACGGAAGTGAGACAGCTCGTCCTTAATCCTAAGTCCGACTTCCGGATTGATATCGCTGATTCTTTTCACCAGGTCGGCCGGTGACGTCGTTGATCCCGAGGCGATTTTAGCGCTCATGGCCTCTTCGATTAGAGGTTCAATCTCTGAGATCCCCTCAATCATTTTGAGACGGCGGTAGAAAACTGATTTGATGAACCGGTAGGTGTTTTCAATCGACGTAGGCTCTGGAAGTACGACGAGGATACCCTTATCTGCACTGATGAAGAAGTCGATGGTGTTGAACGCCGTACCTGCGCCGAGATCAAAGAGGATGTAGTCAGCATCAAGGTCATGGAGTTTCCGGATGATTTGATTTTTATGCATGTGCTTTAAGTTCGCCATGCCGATCTCATCTTGGGCGCCAGAAATAATTCGTAAATTGCTGATAGGCGTTGGTACTAACAGGTCCTCAAAATTAGTGACGCGCTTAGAAACATAGTCTGACAGAGTGACGCTAGGAATCGGCAATCCAAGGCAAGTGTGAAGGTTGGCCCCACCGAGATCAAGGTCTACCGCTACCACTTTGTTACCCATGAGTGCGAGGCAGATCGCCACGTTGGCAGAAACCAAGCTTTTGCCCACGCCGCCTTTACCACCACCAATGGCCCAGATTTTTTTCATTTTCTGCGCCGGAAGCCCAGATTCTGTCGCTAAATTCATATCTTAAAATTATTGATTCATTTTTAGATTTTGGGAAGGATATTTAGTGAGTGATTTCTTGCAGATAACGATTCTTGTGGAGCTTTTTCAGGCAAGGCTAGACGAGCAGGGTCGAATCCATTAAATTGTGAACACCAAGTAAGACAATGGATTAGATGTTTTTTATTTAAAACATTATAATGAAGGAGCAGGGATGGCAGCATCTCATGGCCAAAAGTACGATTCCTCGTTTGAAACAGTTTTGCACAAACGGTCGGATCTTCATCTACTTAGAAAGCTTTGGCATATTTCAACTGGATCCTTAGGGCTATTTTTGTTTACAAATTCCTCGGAGTCCCAGACTTTTTGGGCCTTTGTTATCCTTTCCATCGCGATCGCTGGATTCTTGGTGGATATTGTTAGAAAACGAATGCCCTCCGTTAATCTTTTTGTGATCAGATTGATGGGTCCATTAATGCGTCGCTCTGAGCGAGAGGGTGTCACAGGTCTACCTTTCTATGCCCTCGGCGTCTCTCTTTCTCTGTTTTTTTATTCTCGGGATATTGCCATCGTTTCTAGCATGTTCTTAGTTTTTTCAGATCCGCTCTCGTCTTTTTTTGGTGTTCTCTATGGTAAGGACAAAATCCTGCCGAATAAATCACTCCAGGGTGCTGTGGCCGGGTTCTTTACCTGCTACCTCATCACGCTGTTTTATGCGATGAATACGACGACTCTTGGGACCCACCTCTTGGTGTTTGCCATCGTGGCCGGAGTCATTGGTTCGGCATCCGAGCTAATCTCGGCCTTCAATGTCGACGATAACCTCACCATCCCGGTGCTTTCTGGTCTGGGTATGACGCTTCTCAACTATTACATCACTGTCTTTCCGTCATAGTTTTGAAAACAAGGCCGTTTTATCGGCCTTGTTAAGTTACTCTTTAACGACAAAATTACAGATTTTTCCTGGTACGTAAATCTCCTTAACGATAGTTCCGTTTAAGAACTTAGCGACCTTTTCATCGGCCTTAATAAGGGCGAAGAGGTCATCTTTAGAGATGTCCGGTGCGACCTCGAAAGTTCCCCGGGTCTTACCGTTGATCTGGGCGGCGACGGTGATCGTGTCGTCCTTAGCGAGTTCGGCGTTGAAGAGAGGCCACGGCTCGAAGGTGAGTGTCTTTGTATGGCCGAGGAAGCTCCAGATCTCTTCGGAAAGGTGTGGTGCAAAGGGCGCTAGAGCGAGCGCAAATTTCTCGGCCGTCTCGCGGGAAATCTTCCCAGTTTTATAGATATGGTTGGTGAAGATCATCATTTGCGAGATAGCGGTGTTAAAGCGCATCCCTTCCACATCGGCCGTGACTTTTTTGAGCATCTTGTGAAGCTCTTTGACATTGGTGATCGGCTCGTCGCCGTCATCGATGTACCTCGCTTGGTCCAGGACAAACCGGCTTACGCGGCTAAGGAAGTTATAGACCCCCTTCACGCCGTCCATAGACCAGGGCTTAGTTTTCTCAAGGGGTCCCATGAACATTTCGTAGAGTCGCAAGGTGTCTGCGCCGTACTCTTTAACGACTAAGTCCGGGTTGATGACATTTCCTCTAGACTTCGACATCTTCTCGCCGTCCTCTCCGAGAATCATCCCCTGATTGATGAGCTTATGGAACGGCTCCTTGGTCGAAACAAGGCCCAGATCAAAGAGTACCTTGTGCCAGAATCTGGAATAGAGCAGGTGAAGGACCGCGTGTTCGGCCCCGCCGACATAGAGATCGACCGGCATCCAGTAGTTTTCGATCTTCGAGTTCCACGGTTCTTTGGTGTTCTTCGGATCACAAAAGCGCAGGTAGTACCAGCACGAGCCGGCCCACTGAGGCATGGTGTTTGTTTCGCGCTTGGCCTTCTTGCCGGTCTTCGGGTCAACGACCGTCAGCCACTCGTCGATAGTGGCGAGGGGTGACTCCCCAGTACCCGATGGCTCGTATTTATCAACTGCAGGCAGAATCACTGGAAGCTCGTCAGCGTCGAGACAACGGACGGTGCCGTCTTCGAACTTAAGGATCGGGAACGGCTCACCCCAATAGCGCTGCCGGGAGAAGAGCCAGTCGCGGAGTTTGTAGTTTATTTTTTTACTTCCGAGTTTCTTATCTTCAAGCCAGGAGATCATCTTCGCAATAGCGCTGGTCTTGTCGAGTCCGTCCAGGAAGCCGGAGTTCACGTGTGGCCCATCTTCAGAGAAAGCTGCTTCTGAAACATTTCCACCTGCCACTACTTCGACGATCGGTAGGTTAAACTTCTTGGCGAACTCCCAGTCCCTCTCATCGTGGGCCGGAACCGACATGATAGCACCCGTGCCATAGGTATTAAGGACGTAGTCAGCAACGTAAACCGGGATCTTCTGGCCATTGGTCGGGTTGACGGCGTAGGCCCCGGTGAAGGCGCCGGTCTTGTCTTTGTTAAGCTCTGTCCGCTCAAGGTCCGACTTCAGCGCAGTCATCTCCCGGTAGCTGGCGATCACAGTGGTCTGCGCAGAGGTTGTGATGACGTCGACGAGCCGATGCTCAGGAGCCAACACCATATAGGTTGCGCCGAAGAGTGTATCCGGTCGTGAGGTGAACACTTCGATGGATTCAGCAGAGTCCGCGACGGCAAATCTAATAAGGGCGCCTTCGGACTTTCCGATCCACATCCTCTGCATCTCTTTGACGGACTCAGGCCAGTCGAGGAGTTCGAGGTCTTCGAGAAGTCTTTCGGCGTATTGTGTGATCCGGAGCATCCACTGCTTCATGGGTTTCCGTACCACCGGGTGGCCACCGACTTCGGACTTGCCGTTGATGACTTCTTCGTTGGCAAGGACAGTCTTGAGCTCTGGGCACCAGTTCACCATCATGTGGGACTCGTAGGCGAGACCCTTATTGAAGAGCTGAACAAAGATCCACTGGGTCCAACGGTAGTAGTCAACGTTGGAGGTAGCGACCTCTCGGTCCCAATCATAAGAGAACCCGAGAGATTTCAGCTGACGCTTAAAGGTGGCGATGTTTTGCTGAGTTGTGATGTTGGGATGGATGCCCGTTTTCATGGCATGGTTCTCGGCCGGAAGACCGAATGAATCCCAGCCCATGGGATGGAGAACGTTGAAACCTTTCATCCGCTTGTAGCGGGCAACAATATCCGTAGCCGTGTAGCCCTCTGGGTGACCAACGTGGAGGCCCGCACCGGAGGGGTAGGGGAACATGTCGAGTACGTAGTATTTGGGTTTCCCGAAGTCTTCGGTCGTTTTGAATGTCTGGTGGTCTTCCCAGTATTTTTGCCAGCGGGGTTCGATCTCGGAGAAGTTATATTCCATAAGCTTTCTAGTCCTTCACAGTTAAGTGATTCTCAGCTTAATGGAATTTAGGCCACATTTAAAGAGAGTCTAGGTGCGTCATGGGAAATAAAAAAAGGGACATCACGCATCCGGCGTTAGTCCCTTTTTTTGGGGGGGATAACCGCTATCAGGCCGAGTGACAACTTAGGGGGTATGTTATCTCATGTCCTTTAGGGGACGTGATTGAAAGGTAGTCGTGAACGTCCGAGAACTCATTGGTGTTCTGAACGTTGATCCGGTGTTTATTTCCGTCGATGTAGAGGGTCTTGGTAAAGCCGAGGTTCTTTTTATGGGTACGGACTGAGTCGCCGGGGACCGAGGAAATCGAGCGGGAATTTCCCTCAACGTCTTCCCGGTGGAAAGAGATCCGGTCAGTCTCAATGGTAAATGTTTTTTCGCCGAAGGCAGTCGAGCAGGTAATGGTGCCGCTGGCAGCGCTGGCACTCAGGGTGTGAATCACAAGCAAGAGGCCTAAAATTCCCAAAAGTGTGGTGATCGATAGTGTTTTTGTTTTCATACTTCCCCCGTAATTTTGGTAGAAGATTTCTTCCTGATGTCTTCCGTTGTGCTGTATCTATTACAAAGGAAGTGCCAAAAAAGGGGGAGTGGTTCTAGGGGGTTAGAGTGGGGCGAGAGAGTGGAGTCCGAACACCTGTCAATTGTTTGGTCAGTTTTTCTTAGTGCGCTTGAAATGTTTCCTGAAGTTTCCGAACCGCCTCGATCTCTGCCAAGAAGTTCTGCTTAATCTTCTTACTCACTACGACTCCACGCTTAAGCGCCCAGATGTTGTAGGTAATGACGAGGGTGCGATCCTCTTTGAGGGGAATAAAGGAAGAAACGGCTACTCCCGCCTCAGGGCCCCCAGTGAAGTTCGTGTGTTCCCGTAGCATGATGAGTGAAGAGCCCTTGGAGATGACATCGAGGTTCTTAGCCGCAGTCACTGCGCGGGTGATTTTTGAGCTCGGAAGGGTGCTAACGTCGTCGGCATCGAAGAACGCCCGGAGTTTATAGCTGTAGCCCTGGTCTCCCGGAACAGTGACGATGAAAGTTTCAGGGCCAATTCGCTTTAAACGCTGATCCTCAAGAGTGTGGGCGATGTATTTTTCATCTAAGAGTTGCTTATCGTCGAAGAAACCCACTGGCTTGTTAACCACGTACACAGATTTCGAGATTACGATTCCAACGTCCTTGCGCTTCAGAAGGTCCAGAGAATCTATCTCGGCCAGGTCGGGGTATTGGACGCTGACTTTCTTGGGTGATAGCATCTTGATAAAATAGTGGATCTCCCGCTTGAGAAGCTCTTTTGACTTGACCGGAAAGCTCAGGTCCTTCTGTTCGACGGTCATCGCTGAAAGCGGAAGGGCCGCCAAAAGGTTCAGGAGAAACGTGAGAAGGAGGCGGGGCAGAGTGTATTCCATGGGTAACCTCAGATTTAATACTGTTCTTGTCGGAGAAGGCGAAGAGAAACATGAGTGAAAATGTCAGGGGTCAGCAATGATTAGGCCAATATGCCGGATGGGGAACCCGATTCTTAGGAAAAGTGCTCAAAAAGTGGCTAAAGATTTTTTAAAATCTGACGACCTTGGTCGGTTAATCGAAGATTTGAAGGATTCCATGAAGCACTACGGAGGTATAGGCATCGCAGCGCCACAGATTGGTGTCGATCTTCAGGTAGCGATCATTGAGCTTAAGGGCTTCAACCGCTATGGCGAGAATCTCGATCTTCCGCTACAGCTCTTTATAAATCCGGAGCTCCACCCTCTCAGTGAGGAAACTCAAGGGTTTTGGGAGGGGTGCTTGTCCGTACCAGGACTCCGCGGATACGTCGAGCGGCCCTCTGCGATTCGTGTCACTTACATGGACGAGACAGGGGCTTCGAAGGAGCTCGAGGCACGTGGCTTTCTCGCCACTGTCCTTCAGCACGAGCTCGACCACCTTCATGGAGTCCTTTACGTCGATCGCATCAAGGATCCACGTCTCCTTGCTTACCAAGAAGAGTTTGATCAGTTCATTAAGGAGAGGGCAATAGAGTGACCACAGTTGTTGACCGGCGCTCTGCTCTGGCGGAGCTTTTAAAGTTTGCTCTCCCGATTATCATTGGGCAGATAGGCCTGATGCTTATTGGGACCGGTGACATGATCATCGCAGGCCGCTACTCAAGGGAATGCCTGGCCGCCATAGGTCTTGCGATTTCGATCGCCAACCCGATCCAGATCTCCCTACTTGGCATGCAATTTTCGATCTCACCGCTTTTGGCGCAGAAGAGAGGTAATGGCGAGGACATTGGCCCTTATTTCTGGACCGTCGTGGTGTATAGTCTTCTGATCTCTATAGTTTCTTGTGGCCTGACCTTTCTGAGCTTTAAACTCGTTCCCTTGTTGGGCTACGAGACGAATCTCAACGGAATTATAGAAGAGTACCTCATCATCACTAGCTTTTCCTCCCTGGGTCTTTGCCTTTTTCAGGGGATGAAAGAGTTTCTTCAATCACAAGAACGGACGATGGCAGCAAACGCTGTGGCGCTCTCATGCGCAGCCCTTAACGTTCCATTGAACTTCGTTCTGGTGTTCGGTGCCTACGGATTTCCGAAGTTCGCAGAGGCAGGTCTTGCTTGGGCGAGCCTGATCGTTCGCCTCATCATGGGGCTAGCACTCTTTCTTGCTGCCCGGAGCTGGTGGGCAAGCTCACGCAAAATTGACTGGGGCTTTATGCGGGAACTCTGGAAACTCGGTGCGCCGATCTCCGTGTCCCTTTTCTTTGAGGTCCTGGCGTTCTGTTCGGTCACGCTGTTTGTTGGAAAATTCGCGGAGGTCCAGATTGCTGCCAACAACCTGGCCTTGAACCTCGGCTCCCTTGCTTTCATGATTCCTCTTTCTATCAGTGCCGCCGTAAGCGTCAAAGTTGGCCATGCCTACGGCGAACGCAATCGCCCTGTGATCATTCGTTATGCGCAGGTTAGCCTCTTTACATCTTTCATTTTTACCCTGGCGGTGGGGAGCGTCTTTTACCTCATTCCGCAACCGATCTTAGAACTCTACACAGATGATGTCTTCGTGCTCGATTGGGCCAAAAAACTCCTCTTCTGGGTCGCCTGTTTTCAGCTCTTCGATGGCGCCCAGGTTACGATATCTGGAATCCTGAGGGGACTTTCAATCACCCGCGCCGCCTCGATCTCGATTTTTGTGGGCTACTGGATCATTGGAATTCCTCTTGGGTACTACCTCGGTTTTTACGCAGGCTTCGAGGCCCAGGGCTTTTGGATAGGACTTGCGACTTCTCTCGCCGTTGTGGCCCTCATGCTCGGCACAGTTTTGAGGCGTAAGCTTATGGCACTCCAATTTGGAGAGGCCCCTTGAATAGGATGATTGATCACATTCTTGAGGAGCTGGAGAGCGCAGGATTTTCTCAAGTGGCAGGTCATCTTGCACCAGAAATTCTCGCTCCACTTGGTGCCTTCATTGATGATCACCGGGGAGAGTTTCGTCCGGCGAAAGTAGGAACGGGCGATAACCGTCAGAGAGTAGAAGGCATCCGCGGTGATGAAACCTATTGGCTCGATCCTTTAACTCGGGCAGCGCCATTCGGTGCAGTCTTTTCATTTCTCGACGAGCTCCGTGCCAGATTAAACGAGCGCTTCTACCTGGGTCTTAAGCAGTATGAGTGCCACCTCGCCTGCTACCCACCTGGAGCGTTCTATGGCGTGCACCTCGATCGTTTTAACGCCGACTCTTCGCGCTCCCTCTCCTTTGTCTTCTATCTCAACGAGAGCTGGAACTCAGAGCTCGGGGGTGAGCTTGTTCTATACACTAAAGATGGCGGCGAGCGCGCTCGGATTTGTCCAGCACCCGGAACTTTCATCTGCTTTTTGAGTGACGATTTTCCCCATGAGGTGAAGCCGGCCCTTCGGGAGCGCCGGAGCCTTACGGGGTGGATGCACACCAAACTCATTACCTAGGAGCGACCCTTTGAACTGCTCACTCTGTAACCGGATCTCGGCAACGAAAACCCAAGACTATGCCTACCTGATTCATGAGTATCCCAATAGCTACCTGTACCTTGGGGAGCATCAGTTCTACCATGGTTACTGCGTCCTTGTGACTAAGGGCCACTATGCGGAAATGACCGATCTCTCTGAGACTGACCAGGTCGCACTTTTTCGGGAGATGATGCATGCACATGCTCTGATTGAGTCAGTCTTTGCACCCAAAAAGATGAACCTCTGTAGCATCGGAAACGTTGTGCCCCACGTCCATTGGCACTTTTTCCCTCGCTATGCAGATGACCCTCACTTCACCAACCCACCCTGGCTTCAGATGCACCTCTTCGACACAGCTCGAGTTTCGCCCCAAGTACGAGACGCACTGATTGAGAAACTGCGGGCCGCGGTGACCCCGCTGTAAGCCTAGGTTAGATTTTCGAGGCTCAAGATTATTAACACAAATAATGTTTGCCATACGACTGGACAGCGCGCTTCAATTTATTGACGACGCCTCACTTTTAACATGGATGTGTTTATGAAGCTTGCCGTTCTCCTTTTCGTTTTGAGCACTGCAACCTGGGCCAAGTGGAGCGTATCCACTTACAACATTCGAAACTTCGACCGCGATTCAAGGGCCGGAGCAACGGACCTGGTAGAACTAGGGAAGATTCTGGGAGAGTTTCAAAGCGACGTGATGGCCTTCTCCGAAGTGGTCAATCGTCCTGCCTTTGACGCTCTTGTGAAGCAAAACCTTCCAGGCCACGCCTACCAGATCTCCACCTGTGGAGGAACCGGTCGCCAGCACCTGGCCGTTGTTTACCGGCAAACATCATTCGACTACGTGAATCACACTGAGGACTTTGGTCTCTCTGGTAATTCCGGACGTTGCGCATCTCTTCGGCCCTTGCTTTTGGTAACGCTCAAGCACCGAGAGAGTGGAGTGCTTTACACGTTTGGTGCCGTTCATCTCAAGGCCGGTGGTAGCGCCGATGCTATGGCCCAGCGCTGGCAGCAGTACCGGAAGCTCTCCGCAGTCGCTGAGAGGTCTCCGACGACTCTTATCCTGCTCGGTGACTTCAACACTACCGGTTATAATATCCGTAACGAGGACTTCGTGAAGTTTGAAGAATTCATGGGAGACGCACGCCTGCGGACGACCTCGGAAAACCTCGCCTGTACTAGCTACTGGAGCGGAACCTCTGGTGGCCCCCAGCATGAGTCCTCGATACTCGATCACATTGTGGTTCCGGAGTCTCAAGTGCGTACTGTCGAATCAGTTAAGGTTGGCTCGCACTGCGCCCGACTGGAATGTCGGCCGGCAACTCCTAAAGAGCTAGGTCGCAGCTACGAAGCCGTCTCGGATCACTGTCCAGTCCAGGTGATTTTTAAGTAGGGTTTGCACCTCGATGGCCACAATTCATCATCCACAAATGAGATCGCTTCTGCTATTCTTGGGAAGTCAAAATCAACTAACTTTCCGGGGATCACTACCATGAATTTTCTTTCGAATCGAGTGCAGAAGTTGGCCGAGTCTGAAACCCTTGCTATGGCACGTCTGGGAAACGAGCTGAAAGAAAAGGGAGTGAACGTTATCAACATGGGCCTTGGTGAGCCTGATTTTCCAACCCCTGATTTCGTGAAAACCGCGGGCAAGGAAGCGATTGATAAGAACTTTTCCTACTACACGCCGGTCCCTGGCTACAAAGATCTTCTTGAGGGCATTGCCGCCAAATTTGAGCGTGATAATAATCTTCACTACAAGCCGTCGCAAATCGTTGTTTCCACCGGCGCGAAGCAATCCATCATCAATGTCGTTATGGCGACTGTAAATCCTGGCGATGAGGTTATACTGCCGGCGCCTTACTGGGTCAGTTACTCCGAAATGGTTCAGCTCAACGAGGGGGTTGTTGTCTCCCTTGAGACCGACTACAAATCTGACTTTAAGATCTCGCCGGCCCAACTCGAGCGTGCCATTACTCCGAAGACGAAGATGTTTCTTTTTTCGAACCCGAGTAACCCTACTGGATCGATGTACTCCGAGGCTGAGCTACGTGCTCTGGGTGAGGTCTTCAAGCGCAACCCTCACGTCCTCATCCTCTCGGATGAAATCTACGAGTACATCACCTTTGAGGAGAAGATGTTTTCTATTGGCTCTATCCCCGAGCTCGCCAACCGCACTGTTACCGTCAACGGTCTCTCCAAGGGCTTTGCGATGACGGGCTGGCGCTTAGGGTACCTTGGCGCACCGGAGACCATTGCCAAGGCCTGCGTGAAGATTCAGGGCCAGTTCACTTCTGGGGCCAGTTCTATCTCCCAGCGCGCAGCACTTGCAGCAGTGAAGGCAGACCCGAGCACCGTCAATGAGATGCGAGAAGCGTTCAGGAATCGCCGGGACCTCCTGATCTCTCTATTCCGTGAGATTCCTCACGTCCATTGTAATAACCCTGGCGGGGCCTTTTACCTGTTCCCTGAAGTCTCCCATTACTTTGGAAAGAAATACCAGGACACTGTCATTGGAGATGCAAAGGACCTGTGCATGTACCTTTTAAACGTTGGTCACGTCGCCATGACTCCGGGCGGTGCTTTCGGTGCCCCGAATTACATCCGCCTAAGTTATGCCACTTCTGAGGCGCAGATCCGGGAAGCCGTAAAGCGGATCAAGACGGCGCTGGCGGACCTTCACTAGTTTCTAATTTGGCCACAATTCAGGTTACGTCGACACCCTCCTTCGTGACCTTGATTGCAAGCTTAGGCTATCTTACTCCCGCTGGACCCTTCCCCCCTTAGGAGTAAAAACATGAAACTTTTTTTGACCTTGGCCATTGTGTCCCATCTTTCTTTCGCGGCGGCAGCCGCTGAGTGGAAGAAGGTGGCAGAAACTACGGCCTGCAGCGAAAAAATCGAAATCCTCGGTAGGGAAGGTGAGAAGTACGTGCTCCTTGTGCGCGGGACTGAGAACACGAAGCTTTTCTCAGTGGATGGTTCCGTTTTTCGGGAGAACGCCCTCAAGACGACGGAGTTTACAGCTTCTGGGGACGTTTCCTATACCTTCACTCAGCCAAGCTACGTAGAGGCGAACCCGCCGAAAATCGTTGCTAAAAATGCCGTTCAAAACAGGCGATGCCGGATGAGCCTCACACGCTAAATCCCCATGAATGACTATCGACTCGAGCGGGATAGCTTCGGAGAAATCCAAGTTCCCACGGACCGGTTGTGGGGGGCGCAGACGGCCAGGTCTCTGCATTTTTTTCCTATCTCGGGAGAAACGATGGACCCGGAGCTCCTGAAGGCCCTCGTACTCATTAAGAAGGCCTATGCCTTCGTGAACGGTGAGCTTGGAAATCTTTCTTCTGAGAAGTCTCAGGCGATCATGACCGCGGCAGATGAAGTTCTCTCCTACGCGCGTTTCGACGCCGAGTTTCCTCTCTCAGTCTGGCAGACGGGAAGTGGAACTCAGACCAACATGAACGTCAATGAAGTCCTCGCCAACCGGGCCAGCGAACTTCTCGGGGGCACTCGGGGAGAGAAGCGTTTAGTGCATCCGAACGATGAGGTCAATTTAGGTCAGAGTTCAAACGACGTTTTTCCTTCGGCGATGAACCTCTCAGCTATCACTGTCCTAGGGAGGGATCTCATCCCCGCAGTGTCTAGGCTTCGGGATTCTTTACAAACTAAGTCCCGTGACTTCTGGAAGATCACGAAGATTGGACGTACTCACCTGATGGATGCGACACCTCTCACGCTGGGCCAGGAGTTTTCAGGTTACGTGGCCCAGCTTGAACATTCACTTACCCACCTCGAGAACAGTTTCTCCCATCTGTATGAACTTGCCCTCGGTGGGACTGCGGTAGGGACGGGTCTAAATGCGCCTACTGGTGTACCCGAGCGTGTGGTGGCCCTCTTGTCTACCTACAGTGGTCATTCCTTTGTCTCGGCCCCTAACAAGTTTGAGGCCCTTGCTGCCAATGATGCCTTGGTACATTCCCACGGAGCACTCCGGGGCCTTGCGGCCACCCTATTTAAAATCGTCAACGACATCCGCTGGCTCTCCTCCGGGCCCCGCTGCGGCTTGGGAGAATTGGCGCTCCCCGAAAATGAACCTGGATCGTCGATTATGCCTGGGAAGGTCAACCCCACTCAGTGTGAGTCGCTCATCATGATCGCAGTTCAAGTCATGGGTAACGACACAACAATTGGTCTCTCTGGCGCCCTCGGAAACTTTGAACTCAATGTGATGAGGCCGGTGCTTATCCACAACTACCTCCAATCTGTGCGGCTCTTGTCTCAAGGATCTATGTCCTTTGAGGAATTCTGCGTGCGAGGTATCGGGCCCCGTTACCAGCAGATCCACGCTCATCTGGAGCGCTCGCTTATGCTTGTGACCGCACTGAATCCGATCATTGGCTATGATAAGGCGGCTCAGATAACCAAAAAGGCCCAGCTTGAAAATAAGACGCTGAAGGAGGCTGCTGTGGAACTCGGTTTTTTGACCCCCCAGCAGTTCGAGGAATGGGTGAAACCTGAATCAATGACGAATCTCCCAAACTCAGATTAAGGTCCGAATTTAGGGCGCTAAAGGATGACCGATGGGGTCTGTCTGCATAAAGACTTCGAGCTCCCGGTGATGTAATATCGCAGCGTCTCGACACCCGTGAAAGGCGACGGGGACTTTGAGCTTCTTGAGGGCATCCACGCAGCCCTTAAGGTACGATGCCTGGGCATGCATGAGGGCCGATTGCACAGAAACGAGCTCCAACTCCTCCACGGGCGACCGATGGGCACAAGCGGTCAGGAGTAAAAAGAGGAGAGTCAATTTCATAAATAAAGCATCTCCCATCTGCGTCCGCTTGAAAAGTGCAGGTCCAAGGCCTAGACTCCTTTTATGATCATTTACTTCCTTTTAAACCTCCTCTTAGGCACGGCGAATGCCGAGGTCACCTATTCCTGTCCAACATCCTATGAGGCACTTGGCATTCCCCGGATTCGAACGGTCTCAATTGAGGCTTCCTACTACTGCTTTGGTCTTCATCATGGCCGAGACCGCGCCTGGCAGATGGATTACTTCCGACGAATCGGTGAGGGGAGGAACGCTGAGATCCACGGTGTATCCCACCTGAAATCGGATCTGATGATGAGACTGGTGAATCTCCCTCAGGAGGCCAAGCGCCTGTGGGAAGAGTTTCCTCAAGATAAGAAATCACTCCTTCAGCTCTACGCTCGGGGAGTGAATGAAGGCTTTGAGACCGGAAAACTCGTCCGGGAATTCCTAGACCTCGGGATCACTCCCCGGCCATGGAGACCGGAGGACTCTCTTTTGGTTCTCCTGCTCCAGTCTTTCGACCAGACCCGGAAGACTTTTACCCAAGACTATGATGATGAAAAACTCCGGCATACCTGGGGCGACAAGGCGCGGACTCTCTTCGGTGACGGTCCACTTCCATGGGATAACACCATTCTCAAGGATGGCGAGTACCTCAAGCGTGAAGCCATGCCGGTCAAGACGGTCCAGACCCTACCTCTGGACTTCCGATTGTGGGCCCCGATCCCTACCGTCTTCGGCCGGGCATCAGGCTCGAATAACTGGGTCGTCTCCAAGGAGAAGTCCCGGAGTGGAAATGCTCTTCTCGCCAATGATCCTCATCTCGACTTGAAAACTCCGCTCTTTTGGTATTGGGTTTCACTAGAGACCGGAGATAAAAAGCTCGTCGGTGCGAGTTTGCCGGGTGTGCCGGTGGTTGCAAGTGGCACCAACGGAAAGGTGGCCTGGGGTCTGACGAACTCCTACCTGAACTCAGCCGACGCCGTCTTCGTGACTGATCTTCGGGAAGAGCAGGTCGAGACAATGAGGCCCTGGGTCTGGATTAAGTTCGGCTTCATTAAGCTGCCCTTCTTTTTTAAGTCCTTTGAGCACTTAAAAACTGGTGAGCGGGTGCTTCCACTTGAACATGATGGCCCTCATCGGCTCCTTCTTCGCTGGACGGGATATAGTCTAACGGCCAAGGATCTCTTGCCCATGTTTGATCTTCCCTCGGTAGAAAACGTAAGCGATATGGACCGCCTTCTCGGAGGCCTCGGTCTCCCGTCCTGGAACTTCGTCTTCGCTGATCGCACGGGGCGGATCGGTTACCGGCTCGTGGGAAAAACCTACAAACATACGGCCCCATTACCCCTCGGCATCCAGGCGCTTAAATACGAGGAATTTTCACAACCCGCTTATCTCACTCCCGAGGAGAGACCCCGAGTCATCGACCCCAAGCGCGGGTACGTTTACAGTGCTAATAATCGTCACTGGCCAAACGATGGCAAGTTTTTCGGGGGCAGGGCCTACACCGCCTCTTTTCGCGGGTTCCGGATTGATGAGCTTCTGGCGGGCCCTCAGGACGTTGAGAGTTTTAAAAATATCCAGTGTGACCGCCAGGTGGTCGACGCTCGATTCTTCCTCCCGAAGCTACGCCGCTACCTCCCTAAGTTAAGCCTTGATTGGCAGAAAATGGATGCGTCTGATGACTCCCGGGACTTGCCAATTTACCGACGGATCATGGACCGTCTCTTGGAGCTCTGGAAATTAGATGAAGCCGCACTTTATCGACTCTTGGATGAGCTAACACCAAAGCAGGTCCAGGAGCTTGAGGCGATTGTCGCCGAGGCACAAAAGGACATCGACTCAAGGAGCTGGGGCGAGGTGCATAAGCTCTCATTCCCCCATCTTTCTAAAAGCGAACGCTGGAAATTTGCGCCCGAGATTCCGGGAGTTGGTGATACTCATAGTGTGGATCCAGGCACGGCCCGCTGGAACAAGGATCGCCGTGTGTACGAGCAAAGCTCCGGAGCTTCGATGCGCATGATCGTCGAGATGGGGCAGGTGCCGAGGATCTGGCTTGTTCTCCCAGGGAAGAATCGTGACTACCAGGAAGCATCAGGTGGATCGCCGTGGTTAGACTGGAAGCGGTGTCAGTATACTGAACTTAAATTCTGAGATCATTTATCTTTGAACCTAGATGCATTGGACGTTTTAAATCTCAGGTGTAACGTAACCATTAGATGCGGAGGTAAGTTTCAGAAGTTGCGGATGATAGTGTAGCCGATAAGGCCAAGGACCAGAGCGATGAAGGCGACCTTCTTCGCCAGCGAATCAAAACCGATCCAGGAATTTTCGCCTTTATTAAAGGCCGCATCCATGATGCAGATCCCGTGGATCACTAGGCCCGGCCAGAAGAAGGCGAAGTAGCCGAACCCCACAAAGAATGCCCAAAATATACCGGGCATGACCTGTCCCTTCAGGAGCTGACCCAGACCCGGGAGCATCATAGACCAAAGAGCTGCGATCGAGTTATCAACCTCATACTGAACTGGATTTTGTTCCATACCTTCCCTTTTGATATTCATATCATACATTCAAACCTTCAAGAAGAAGCATCTGGATCTGGATAAGTCATGAAAATGACGACCTTTGAAAAGAAATCTTTTCCGACTTAGGAACTCAAGTTTTTTTGCCCGAGCGCCGATATTACTTTAAGCTCTCACTGTGAGAAAGCTTCTTTATAGGAGGTACGTATGAGTAATAAAGGTAACAACGGTCAAAAGAAAAAGCTCACGAAGAAGGAGCAGAAGGCGATGAACCACGCCAAGCTGATGTCCTCAAAAGGGCAGGCCACCAATGTCGTAGATATTAACGCCTTCCGTGACCAGCAGAATAAGAAAGCCGCTTAATTCATTTTTAAGGGGAGGTCTCAGGACCTCTCCTTATTTCGCACCCATCTCTTATCTCTCGTATGAGCAATGATTCATCCATCCCTTTATTTTTTATGGATTCCAACCCTCCTAAAAAAATAGTTTTAAGATCTTTTATAACGACTTAAGAACCGCAGAAGGAGACACTACACGGCATTGTGTTTTATCTCAGGAAAGGCGATTCAATGAACGGAAAGTTTCGAACCTGCGAGACCCGCGGGGGTGTGATGGATATCTATGTTGCGGCACCGGAAGGCAAGACGCGGTTACCAGTTGTTCTTGTCCTGCAAGAAGCTTACGGAGTAAACGCTCATATCCGTAGCATCTGTGATCGGCTTGCTGCTGAGGGATTTCTCGCGGCTGCTCCGGAACTTTTTCATCGAGAGGGCCGTCGGGTTGAGGTTCCCTATGGCCAGCGGGGCCTTATTCTTCCCTACCTCGCAAAACTCAGCAATGTGGATATCGTCAGTGACATTCGAAACTGCATCAATTTTCTTGATGACCTCCCTAATGCTGATACATCCACGGTGAGTGCCATCGGCTTCTGCGTGGGTGGTTTTGCGGCCCTACTTTGCGGAACAAAGCTCAAACTGAAGAAGATCGTTTCTTTCTATGGTGCTGGATTGGTTCGTGCAAGGGAAGGATTACTGCTCTCACCACCTCTTGGGGAGATGGGAAATATCCGTTCGCGGTGTCTCTTTTTCTTCGGAGGTCTTGATGCCAGTATTCCTGCCTCCGATGTTTCGGAGATAGAGCAGAAGCTTAAGTCATCGAAGGTTCCCTTCGAAGTCCGAGTCTTCGCAGACGCGGACCATGGATTTTTTTGCAACGAGCGCGAGAGTTTTCATGCAGAAGCAGCTGCTTCTGCATGGGAAAAAATGTTGGCTTTTCTGAGAGAAGAAGTGGAGGAGCGGAGAAATCCTCCTAAGAGAAACTAGTCGATGAAGCCGACGTATTCACGACACTGCTTTTTAGCAGCGCCGAGTGCCCAGCCGATCTTTCCAGTCGTGGCCTCCATACAGGCCTGGTAGAGTTCGTTAGAATCAATCTCCGGACGCTCCACGCGCACAGGCCGACCGTTCGAGTCCCTGCCCAGGAGGTTCATCGCCACGATTTCTGGAGTCCAGAGTGTGTGAGGAACAAACTTATAATAACAATCGTAAGAACCGTAGGAAGTTTGCTGCGGGAAGGTCTGACCCTTGAAGATGAGTTCAATCAGATCAGTATCAGAGGCCTGAAGCTCTTTACAGTTGGTGCTATTGGAAAACTTCTTCAGCCAATCCTGGGGCAACAGAGGATTCTTGATCCAGCCGGGAAAGCCCGCGTCGAGGACCCAGATTTGTCCGTTTTCGTTCACAACCGGAGAGACGTGATACCACCAAGTGCGCAGGCTCAGGTCACTTTTCTTCTGAGTGTAAAAGAGAAAGATCTTACCGGTATCCAGTCCATGACGGCGCTTAAAATCATTGGCCCACATAAGTGCCCGGTTGGAGCAAATGGAGCTCTTGGTTTTTATAAATAGTCTGTCCATGCGTGAGAAGAGATCTTCCTTAGAAAGTCCTTTGGCAGCGATGTCGGTCAACCGCCAGTCGTAGTCTTTAAGTGGCAGAGCAAACGTGAGAGATGAAAAACAAAGTGCTAGTACAACAAAAGCTGATCTCATGCTGAAAACCCTCCGAGTGGGTGAGTGACTGAGTCACTGTGTAAAATTAACAGGTGGCTTAATTACGAAGAGGAGAGGCTTTTGTCACGGTAGATCTAGAACGTGTCAGCAAAATCGATGCTCACTTAATAAAATCAAGCTTGATATAGAGCTGTAGGGTCCAGTGCGCTAAGCGCCAAGAAGAGCTGCCTGGAGTCTAAAGAGCTCAATGCTGCGACTGGTTAGAGTTTCTCGGAATGAATGAGGAAGGAGGGCCCTCGTCTTTGTGTTCCGGGGCTTGTCTAGAGTGAGGCTAAATTTATCGATGAAACCTAAAGTGATAGACTCGGTAATGCGGATTAATCTTCCTTATCGAGTTCCTCAAGGGCCTTGTTCTGTTCCTCCTGGAACTTCTTCCCCTTCATGAGTGCCTCCATCATTTTACCGGACTCTGCCGGGGCTGCTGGTTGCGTCTTGAGCCGCTGGATCTCTTGGCGGAGCATCTTGTTTTCATCAGCGAGACGCTTTTGTTCTTCAGGGGAAAGGCCCTGAGCGAGTCCAGGATTGACTATGAGAACAGAGATAAAAGGTATTATTGAAAAAAATTTTGTCATGAATCCCTCGATTTACTCAAGTCTACTGCCCCAGCTTATGAGATTCAACGGTTAGTTCAGATCTCTCGAGTTGCGCCGCCGAAGAGTTTCTAAATCGATGAAGTCCAGCATCCGCTCATGGGTTGCTTCAAGGTCGAGTTTTGGAGCGACGCCCGCTTGAAACGCCTCGCGCCAGCGGGAAGCGCAAAGGCACCACCTATCTCCTGGTCTTAGACCTGGGAAATCGTATTCGGGCCTTGGGGTCGAGAGGTCATTGCCTTTCCCACGAGTGAAATCGAGGAATTCCTTCGTAACTTCCGCGCAGGCCACGTGAGTTCCGTGGTCTGATGGGCCTGTCTGGCAAAGACCATTGCGGTAGAAACCTGTCTTGGGAGAGTCACAACATTTACGCAGTTCACCGCCGAGAACATTCTTCGGTACGATTGACATGTTGGCCCCCCAGGCACTTAGATTGAAGATCAGCGAAAAGAAAATAATCACTTGAGTAATATAGCCGGGTCCTGAACAAAGAGAACATAGATATTATCTTCACAGTGTTTCCTTTTGGTCGAAAAAGAAGAATATAGGACGCATGAAGAAACTCATTGAATCTGTGGTTCTGGCATCTAACCTCTCGAAGACCCTGATTTATTCTCTGGAATACCGTATGCTCTACGGCCTTTCGAAGAGTCTTTCCTACTTCGTCGAGCCACCTACACGTGAGCGCAACCCTGAGCTTTTGCGTCACCTTGGGGAAGGAGTTGTGGCGCTTCACCGTCAAGACGGGAGAAATGTCGCTGAAGGCATCTATCCCTTTGACGTTGTAAAACCTCGAGATTTTCGAGGCCACCTTGGAAATCTTCCGCTACTTTTTACCGACTCTCTCAAAATTTCTCGCCGGCGGCGGCTCAACCTTAAGCGCGATTTCGAGTCAGAGCCTGAGAATGTTCCTGATTACCTGAAACGCAATTACCACTTTCAGACTGATGGCTACTTCTCTGCGGAGTCGGCCCGACTCTATGAGCATCAGGTTGAGGTGCTTTTCTCCGGCACTGCTGCTCCCATGCGGCGGATGCTGATTAAGCTTTTGAAAGATAAGTTTACTCTGACTCGTCCTCTTCGAATTTTAGAACTCGGCGCTGGCACTGGTGCCGCCACCTCGGATTTCGCCAAGAGTTTCCGTGTCCTAAGCTATACCGTGAGTGACGTTTCCGAAGATTACCTGAAGCTCGCTCGGATGCGCACCCCTAATGGACCTTTCGATTTTGTCCAGGGCCCCGCTGAGGCCCTGCCCTTCGCAGACGCATCTTTTGATCTGGTTTTTTCGGTCTTCCTTTTTCATGAACTCCCTCGCTCTGTGCGTGAGGAAGTTCTCCGAGAGACTTTCCGAGTGCTCGCACCTGGAGGAATCATTGGTATCTGTGATTCGATTCAGCGGGATGACGACCCGAAGCTCAACATTGTCCTCGAAACTTTTCCCAAAGATTATCACGAGCCTTTCTATAAGGACTACACTCTCTGGGACGCAAGCTCGGCCCTTAAACACACGGGGTTTTCGGAGGTCTCAAGTAACCATCAGTTACTTTCTAAATACTGGGTAGGGCGCAAGCCTTGAAGTTGTGCTTTCGCCCAGGAGGCCGGGTCTTTCAAGATCGCTCGACCAACTGCCGCCAATGAAACTTTGCTGTTCCGAACGAGATGATCAATAAAGGCCCCGCTCTCGATCCCGCCGACCCCGATAACCGGAACAGAGAGTTGACTTTGAATCATGACCGCCTCCTCAATAAGGTAGCCTTCTCCGTTTCTAGAACCTGGTCGCTTCCAACCTCCGATGCCGGATGAAATGTTAATGATGTTGACTCCCGTACGCTCGAGTTCCTGAGCGACGAGAACTGCGTCCGAGACGGTAAGACCTCCGTCTATAAAATCCTGTCCAGGTAATCGAACTGACAGCAGGAGGCCTGGGTGCTGGGAGCGAATCTCTCGAACAATCTCAAGAATGATTCGGGAATTTTTCATGATGCTTCCCCCATAATCGTCAGTTCTTTTATTTGTGATCGGAGAGAGCCATTGATTGAGACCGTACCCATGGGCCGCGTGGAGTTCGACTAAGTCAAATCCTGCCTTCACGGCGCGATCCGCGGCGCTTATAAACCAATCCTTCCAGTCTTTGATTTCAGTAAGTGCCATCTCTGATGGTGTTTCCAGAGTCCTATCTTTGACTGGCACGATCACTCCGCTAGGTGACTGAAGAGCGCCTCCTGAAAAAATCCGTTCCGTTTTTCCACCTGCGTGGGTCAGCTGGATGCCAGCGACCGCGCCAGAGTGTTGTATGGTTGCCGCCAGCCGAGCGAGTCCTGAAATCTGCTCGTCATTATTTATTCCTAACTGGTGGGCCTCACTGCGTCCACTAAGATGGACGAAGCTGTACTCAACGATGACCAATCCTGCTTGTGACGTGCCAAGGCGGGTGTAGTGATTCACGGATTCTTGGGTAGCGAAGCCGTTCAGGTCGGATGTTCCCGACGCCATCGGGGGTACAACGATGCGGTTAGAGAGCGTGATCTGATTGGTCAATTTCAGAGGTGTAAGGCGGTGAGTAGTGAGGTTTTTCATGGCGCAAATATAGATTGATTGAATCGATTGACAAAGAAATAAAATCTCACTTATTGTTTCGATTATGGAAACATTTGAGATGCGTTATTTCCTCGGTGTCGCTCGGACTGAAAACATTCATAGAGCAGCGGATGAGCTGCATGTTTCGGCTGGATCTCTAAGTAAGGCCATTTCTCGGCTCGAGGAAGAGCTCTCGGTCAAACTCTTCTCTCGGGAAGGGAGAAATATTAAGCTGACGGAGAATGGAAGATTATTGCAGATCCGTGCCTCTCAAATGATCCAGCTCGAAGAATCCACAAAAATTGAGCTGGCCGGGGCCTTAGGTAAGATGCAAGTTCAAATGGCAGGAAGTGAGATGGTTCTTGCTCATTGGGGTCTGCAATTCACTCAGATGGTAAAAGATGCTTTTCCTTTAACTCAATTTGAATTTCAGGCGACAGATGAGAAAAGTGCATTGGAACAAGTTGAAAGAGGAGAAGTGCATCTCGCTTTGACAACTGGAGACATTCCCACGGCAAGTGGACTTAGTTCGAAAATCTTAGGTGAGACGACGTTTAAAACCTATGTAGGCCGTGGACATCAATTACAGAAAAGAAAAGAAGTCCCCGTGGCCGAGTTACTTACCCACGCCTTCGTTAGTCTGAATCGGCCTCTCTTTGGTAAAGTGGGTGTTGGCCAGTCCCCTGATGGGTGGAGAGATGATAAGTTTCCCCGCAGGATTGACTATCTAACTTCAGGCCAGAAAATTCTTGAAGAAGTCGTGGCCTCAGGCCTCGCCGTGGCCTACTTACCTGATTATCTGGGGATCGCCTTGGGTTTAGTAGCGATTCAGGTAACGGGGTGCCCGTTCGTTTGCCGCCAGAAAATTAAACTCGTCGTTCGAAATCCAAGAGATTTAAGCTGGCTTGACTGGTCATAGGGAGCGAGGCGCCGGAGATCCCTGGGTAGCATGGGACTCCGGCGGTTGTTCGACTCTAGGCTTCGCCCGCGAATGCTGGATCGATTGGTGTTGGATTAAAATGGTCAAGGTAGTTACTGATAGTCTTGAGGGCCACTCCTACAAGGACTTCCATCATCGCTTCAGGCGCAAATCCTACCTTAAGGAAAGTTTCCTTAGTCTGTTCGGAAACAATCCCTCGTTCGCCCACGATCTCCCGGGTGAATTGAACCAGTGCTGCTAGTTTTGGATCAGGGATGACCTTTTGATTTCTGATGGCCTTTACGACATCCCCATCAACCTTCATCATTCCTTTCAGAATGGTGGAATGAGCGGCGATGCAGTAGCGGCACCGATTCTCTACCGATGTTGCCAAGAGGACGACTTGTCTTTCTTTGGGAGTAAGAGAGGACTCTTCCCAGGCAGCATCGAGGCCCATATAGCCCTTTAAGACCGCCGGAGAGTTTGCAAAAGTTGCCATCAGGTTCGGGATGAAGCCGAAGCCCTTTTGGATGCTTTTCAAGACCTCTTTAGATCCCTCTGGTGCTGTCTCAATCGTTAATGGTTTTAGTGTGTTCATAATGTCTCCCTTGCATGGCCCTCTTGATTGATGGCCTTCATGTCCTGACTTTACGGTATTCCCTGATTGCACAATAGACAGATAATGGTGATAACATATATTCTTATTTAGAATATATGGACCAACTACACTGTTTACGAATCTTTAGAAGAGTTGCCGAGTCTAAGTCCTTCTCACGGATTGCCCAAGAGTTTGGACTGACTCAGCCGATGGTGAGTAAGCGTGTCGCGTGGCTAGAGTCTGAACTAGGGGTGACGCTACTGAGAAGGTCTACCCGAGGGATTCAATTGACCCCTGAGGGAGAAATCCTATACCGTGCTGGAGGAAACGCGCTCGAAGAACTCGATGCGGTGTTCTCGTCGGTAAAGCACGAAAAACTGAAACTTTCCGGAAGCCTTCGCATCACGGCCTCGCTTGCATTCGCGCGGCTGATCATCGGACCACTTCTTACTGAATTGAGTGAACTTCACCCGGACCTGCGGCCTCACTTTCACTTAAGCGATGGCTACATCGATATGGTAGAACAAAACCTCGATCTCGCTTTCCGCATTGGTCATTTGCCGGACAGCTCCCTCAAGGCCCTAAAGATAGGTCAATCAACGAGAAAAATTTACGGGTCTCAATCCTACTTCAAGAAATTTGGAATGCCGAAGTCGGTGGATGATCTCGCTCATCATCGATGCCTCTTGTACACGAGACTCTCGGATCTCCCAGGCTGGCCTCTCGTGGATGAAAAGGGGAAAGCAAGAAATTGGAGCTTCCGTCCTCACATGCAGTCGGATGCTTCCGATCTGATTCGACAGGCCGTAATCGACGGTCTGGGCATCGCGCTCCTCCCGTCTTGGATGATCGATGGTTTTAACGACACGAAAGGGGTGAGAGCGATCCTCCTCGAAAATGGTCCGAAGCCTAGCCCGATTTTTGCGGTGACTTCGGGTACTCGTGAACTCACGGCCAAGCAGAGAGTTGTTATTGACTACTTTAAGAAAAAACTGGATCTGAATGAATCCCTATCTCTTCGCACCTAAGCGTTGATGAATTTTTTAAAAACAAGGAATCAAGGAACATGAGTACACTTCGACATGTTATGTACAAGAAACTTGCACCTACGGAAACATTATCAACGGATGATTTTCGCACCGTTACTGAAGCTGATAATCTATTACTAGGCCAGCTTATGTACTCCTCTTACCAGGGGACAATTGACTACGATGGGGAGACACTAGAGCAGTCCATCCAAGAAATGACCGAGACACTTTCGGGTAAATACGGAAAAGTCATTTCTCCTGCCTCATTGGTTATTGTCGATGGGGACGTCGCCGTTGCAGCGGTGATCTTCGTTTTTTATGCAAAGGAGGCGATGCCTCTTCTCACTTTCACGATGACTCATCCGCAGCACCAGGGGAGAGGCTTGGCCCAGCGCCTGATAAACTCCAGTCTTCGAGTCCTGCATGAGCAATCTTTTGACCAATGCTGTCTCGTTGTCACCGAGGGGAACCGACCGGCCCAGGACATTTATAAGAAACTCGGTTTCACGACGACCAAGGCTTGATCCCGAGGAATCAGTTTCTAAAAAAGGGATTGATAACGTTGATGAAAATTTCTCCCACTTCAATTTTTGCCTCTCTTACGACAATATTTTGAGGTGTATAGCCTCCAATGGGACATTCTACGATGTGACCGACTAAGACCTGGCCACTCGCCGTCTGTGGTAAATTGAGTTTTTGCGCCTGAAACAAGAAATAGGATGTTTTTTGGGAGGTATTGATTTTCCTGCGACTCTCATAAAAATCTCTGGCCTCGGGATCATTAATGGAGAGAATTCCGGAGAAACTCAGCTGGTGACTGTGATGTCCGGATGCCACGAGATGGCCAAAGAATGAATCGCTCTCCGGAATAATGAATCCATGTTGCATTTCGTGCTGCATGCCTTCTGGTGAGGCGTTCACAGGATGGTTACTGAGAAGTCCAGTGATCAGAACGAGGACTAAGGCACATATTTTTTTCATACTCTCTCCTTGATGTGAGTAGAGTATTTATAGGTTGCAAGCTACACTTGATGAATAGCAAAGCTTGCAAGGATGACTGCATCTTTTGCAAGTTCGAGGATAACGATGACATCACCCACAGTAAGGTTCCCTCTTTCGTCCGAACATTTGGAGCTCCTGCTCGCCTTCGAGCGCACAGGCTCCTTAAGAGAGCTTTCGGAGCATTTAGGGAAGGATCAATCTGTCGTCTCGCGGCAGTTACAAAGACTTGGCGAAGAAGCTCCTGTGATCCAAAAGGTGCGCGGCAAATGGAGCATCACCCCCCTCGGAGTACGTATCAATCAGCTTACACTTGGTTTCGTTGCGGAATACGAGCAAAGCCTAGGAAGTGAGTCTGGGTCCCAGGTTAGTTTTGAGAACTCCGTGCTCTTAGTGATTAATGCTCAGAAGGCCCTGCTGGCGTCCAAGGCAAAGAGGAGCAATCCCTCGGCCGAAAAAAATATCCAACTGCTTTTGGATTTTTGGAGGAAGAAGGGGCGTCCAATTATCCATGTGCAGCACCTCTCTGATAATCCCCAGTCTGACTTTTATCACGCTTCACCACTGTCGAACTTCATGACCGAGATTTCACCAGTGGGAGACGAGCAGATGATTCAAAAAATGAATCCGAGTTCATTTGCCAATAATCAGCTTGAGGATCTTCTGAGAGAAAGGGACATATCAACGTTAGTTCTTGTCGGGTTTACTGCCAATGATTGCATCGAAGCCACCGCACGAGATTCGTTCGAAAAAGGCTTTACGACCTATATCGCCGGGGACTGCACCGCCATGTTTGATTTTGTTGCCCATGATCAAAAAGTCCATAGCGCCCAGAAGATGCACGAACTGATCATGGCCAACATCGAGCTACGTTATGGACAAGTGAAGGATTTAAATTTCTTTCTTGGGCACTAGGAATAGAAATTATTTGTTATCTTGGAGTGCCTTGTACGTTACCTTCACTTTTTCGTTCCTCTCGCTGTACCGATCCACAAGGAAGTCAGCGACATCCCTTGTGAGATACGTAAACCGCATGAGTTCTTCCATAACGTCGACGACCCGCTCTCGGTAGGACGAAGGTTTCATCGTTCCATCTTCATTGAACTCGTTAAACGCTTGAGCGACTGAAGATTGGTTAGGGATCGTGATCATCCTCATCCATCGACCCAGGACTCTCATTGTATTGACCGCATTGAAGGATTGGCTTCCGCCCGATACCTCCATCACGGCGAGAGTTTTTCCCTGCGTGGGGCGAACAGCATTGAGTGCTAAAGGAATCCAGTCGATTTGATTCTTCAAAACAGCAGATATTGTTCCATGTAACTCCGGGCCCGACCAAACTTGTCCTTCGGACCAGACGCTCAGGTCCCTAAGTTCCTGAACCTTTGGATGATCAACGGACTTATTGTTATCAAAGACTGGCAGACCCTCTGGGTTATAGATTTTCACTTCTGCCCCCATATGAGTAAGGATTCTGCCCGCTTCTTCTGCCAGCAGGCGGCTAAAAGAGCGGTCTCGTAGAGATCCATAGAGGATCAGAATTCGAGGCGGGTGGTCAGAGGAGAGAAGCTTATTCTTGTCTGCTTTTAGATCGAATGATTGTTTATCTAGGAACATGTTGAGTCTCTTTAAAATAGTGGTCTTTGAGCCAAAGTGAAACACGTACTAAAAATATAAGCACGGGCACTTCTACCAGGGGACCAATGACGGCGGCAAAGGCAGCGCCATGATTAATGCCAAAAGTAGCAATCGCCACCGCTATGGCGAGTTCAAAGTTGTTCGACGCGGCAGTAAAGGAGAGAGTCACTGAGCGGGTGTAGTCAGCGCCTGCCTTCTTACTCAAGACGAAGGACACTAAGAACATAACAAAGAAGTAAATTGTTAGTGGCATCGCAATTCTTACGACATCCATAGGTAGCTGTACGATTTGCTCCCCTTTGAGGGAAAACATGACAACAATGGTGAACAAAAGAAAGATAAGTGTGACGGGACTAATTCTAGGAATGAAACAACGATCGTACCAACTGGCCCCCTTGGAACTGATAAGGATTCTTCTAGTGACGAATCCGGCCAAGAAAGGAATCCCTAAATAGATGGCCACCGATTGAGCGATGTCACCCATTGTGAAGGCAACTTCAAAGCTTTTAAGCCCGAAGAGGCACGGTAAGTAAGTCATAAAGACAAAAGCGTAGAGGGGAAAGAAGAGGATTTGAAAAATTGAATTAAAGGCTACAAGCCCGGCGCAATATTCTGCGCTTCCTTTCGCTAACTGGTTCCAGACGAGTACCATGGCTATGCACCGTGCAAGACCGATCAAGATAAGGCCCATCATATAGTCAGGATGATCTCTCAGGAAGAGGATGGAGAGGCCAAACATGAGCAGGGGTCCTATGAGCCAATTTTGAACAAGTGAAAGGAGGAGAATTTTTCGATCTTTAAAGACCATGCCAATTTCTTCATATTTTACCTTGGCCAGAGGAGGGTACATCATGAGGATGAGGCCGATAGCAATAGGGATGGATGTGGTGCCGATGCTTAAGGAATGAAGAAGCCCAGAGAAGGCCGGGACATAAATCCCCAGGAAGACTCCAACGGCCATTGCTAAAAAAATCCATACTGTGAGGTAGCGGTCCAGGAATGAGAGATTCTTCACAGGTAGTCCTTCAGGTTTTTAACAGTGGTTTCGATTTCATCTCTGACCCTCCGGTAAATGGTGAGGATCTCGTTTTCATCGGCCATGTCCTTCGTCAGGGCGGGTGGATCCTGGAATCCAATGTGGACTATCTTTCCACCTGGGAAGTAGGGGCAGCTCTCTTTGGCGGAATCACAAACGGTGACGACGTAGTCGAATCTTACTTTGGGAAGTTCATCAACCGTCTTCGAGAAGTGAGATGAGATATCCACTCCAGCTTCTTTCATGACTTGCATCGCCCGGAGATTCATCCCGTGTTTTTTCGTTCCAGCAGAAAAGACCTCGAATTCATGGCCCCAATACTTTCGGCAAAAGCCTTCCGCCATTTGCGAGCGGCAGGAGTTTCCAGTGCATAAGAACACAATGGTCTTCATTTTTTACCTAAGCCCTTTTCAAAACATTCCTGAACTTTATATTCTCGAATTTGATCCTGATCTCCATCACACGCACAAGCTAATTGGCCTAGGCTTTTCTTCATGCGTGTGAGGTCTTCGATTTTCTGTTGAATTTCATTTATTTTTTGCTCTGTCTTTAGCTTGACGGTAGAGCAGGTGACCCTCGACTTCGTATTGAGCTCAAGAAGTTCCTTGATCTCGTTCAGTGTAAAGCCTAAGTCTTGGGCCCTTTTGATGAAAAGGATTCGTTGGGCATCCTCTGGGGCATAGATTCGAAATGCCCCGACACTCTTGGGCTCTCTGAGGAGACCCCGACGTTGGTAAAAGCGGACGGTTTCAATTCCTACGCCAGCGAGTTCAGCAATTTTGCTGATGGTTAGTTTTTCCATAATCCCTTATTACACTCCGTACCATGGTACGGAGTCAAGTCAGGATTATTAATTAGGTATTTTCGAAAATCTCAACGAAATTCTTTAAAGTGCTGGTTAAAACCTCTAGTTTGGCCTTTCCTATTTTCTCTAACTTCTTTTCTAAGTTCTCAAAGATTCCAATGATTTTGGTGGCATCACTTTTCCCATCGGCAGTGAGAACCAGGCAAAGGGAGCGGGCGTCCGTCTCATCCATGCGACGCTTGATTTTTCCTCGACCCTCAAGTTCGGAGAGGCCTTGACTCACGCTGGATTTGGATAACCCAAGCTCTCTGACGATAGACATTGGAGTCACCTTGGTTTTGCCCTCGAAATAGATCGTGAGAAGAATTAGAGATTGAATGAAGTTGATCTCATACTTTTTTAACTCAGATGAAAAATTGGATTGCACAGTGTTGTTCAAACGGTACATTTGAAAGATTGCACTTTTTTCGGTATACGAGGAGATTTTCATGATAAGTTCGTTTCATAAATAGTTTAACAAGTAAACTACTTTTAACTGAACTTTCTTTCATTTTGTTCATTCTCCTTACTATGCTTTGCCGATGAATAATCAAAAGCACAACTGGACACTCGAAGGAATTACTTCTCTTTATAATCGACCATTCTTGGATCTCGTTCGGTTGGCCCAGGACGTTCATCTCCGTCATTTTAAGCTCGGTGAAATACAGGTCAGTAGCTTGATTTCTATCAAAACCGGTGGTTGTCCTGAAGACTGTAGCTATTGTCCTCAAGCGGCCCGATATCACACAGATATTGAGAAGCATTCTCTTATGAAAGCAGAACAGGTCATGGAGCTCGCTCTTCGGGCCAAGGCGCAAGGTGCGTCTCGCGTCTGTCTCGGCGCAGCGTGGAGAGAAGTAAAAGATGGTTCGGATTTTGATCGGGTCGTTGATATGGTGAAGCTGATTTCGAATGAGGGTCTTCAAGTGTGCTGTACGCTTGGCATGATGAATGAGAACCAGGCCATTCGCCTGAAAGAGGCCGGCCTTTACGCCTACAACCACAACATCGACACGAGCGAAGAGCATTACAGTAAGGTCATCTCAACGAGATCTTATGGTGATCGTTTAGAAACCATTAATAACGTACGGAAAGCGGGCGTTACAGTTTGCAGCGGCGGCATTTTGGGTCTGGGAGAAACGATTGATGACCGCTTGAAAATGCTTCAGAACCTCTCGGCGATGAATCCTCACCCCGAGTCAGTGCCGATTAACACTTTGGTACCGGTCAAAGGCACTCCCTTGGAGAACCAAGGAGCGGTGGATATCGAAGAGCTGGTGCGAATGATTGCGACTGCCCGGATCCTGATGCCCACTAGTTTCATCAGACTCTCGGCCGGCCGACTCGGACGAAGCCTTTCGGAGCAGACCTTGTGTTTCATGGCGGGAGCGAATTCTGTCTTTTCCGGAGAAAAACTTCTCACCACCATGAACCCAGCAGAAGACATTGATGAGAAGATGTTTGTCACTCTCGGTCTCACGAAAATAACTCCCGCAGAAGTTCATGCGACCTTCTGAAATCTTTCTCCGTGAAGAGGTGAATCAGCGGGAGGAGAAGAACTCCCGGCGCTCTCTTAAACTACCTCAGGGGATAGATTTCTATTCGAATGATTACTTGGGATACGCTCGTTCCCCACAGATCATTGGAACCTATCAACAGAAAATTCAAGACCTCTCCCAGTTAGGGGCGACTGGCTCTCGCCTCCTAGGCGGCCAACATTTCCTTCATCACGTCATGGAGGAAAAAATCTCGGAGCTTTTTCAAAGCGAAGAGGCGCTTCTTTTTTCTTCCGGGTATCTTGCAAACCTTGGGCTCATTCAATGCCTTGGCATGAATCGCACAATCATCATGGATGAGCTCAGTCATAATTCCATGAGAAATGGTGCCAAACTCAGTGGAAGTAAGACGCTCTTGTTCCGACACAACGACCTGGACCATCTGGAGAAAAGGCTTAAAGACAACCTTGGGTCGATCATTCTTGTTGAGGCCGTTTACTCGATGGATGGTGACCTCTCGCCCCTCAAAGGTATTGTAACCCTGGCCCGTAAATACCAAGCGGAAGTTGTGGTAGATGAAGCCCATGCTGTCGGGGTCTTAGGGCCGCTAGGGAGAGGCCTCGTGGTTCAGGAGAACCTTGAGAGTGAGATCCTGGCCAGGGTTGTGACTTTCGGAAAGGCCTTCGGCGCTGAAGGGGCGGCAGTCCTTGGCAGTTCTGCACTTAAAAACTTCCTTATTAATTTTTGCCAGTCATTCATTTACACCACCGGGGTCTCTCTCCCAAATCTCTTAATGCTAGAATCAGCACTTGAACACTTTTCAGCGTCACCGGTCGAAATTAATGCGCTTCAGGATAATGTCCGCTCCTTCTCCCAGGGTATTGGACAAGAACTCATGTCTCCTATTTTCTCCTGGAGCACTCCTGGGAGCACTATGGCACGTGCCCAGGCGGCGCATCTCCAGGGACAAGGCTTTACGGCCTATCCAGTCCTTGCTCCGACCGTGAGGCAGGGGAGCGAGCGTATTCGCATTGTTCTTCACGCGTTTAACAAGAGGGAAGATATCCTCAACCTGGCGCAGATCGTGAGGCAGCATGAATAAGAACATTTTCGTCACTGGAATCGGCACTGGGATTGGAAAAACGATCACGAGTTCGATCTTGGCAAGGGCGTTAAACTATCCCTACTGGAAGCCCATTCAGTGCGGCGACCTTCACTTTTCCGACGGGGATTGTGTCAAAAGTCTTTTTCCCCAGATTGAGGTTCTTCCGGGCCGGTACCGGCTCAAAGCACCTGAGAGCCCTCATGCCGCTGCTAAACGAGAATCAATCGAAATTTGCCTCAATAGTTTTCCCCTACCATCGAGACCAACAGTGATTGAGGGGGCGGGAGGAGTCTTAGTGCCTCTCAATCAAAAAGATCTAATTATCGATCTTATACCGATGTTCCACGCCTCGGTCGTGGTTGTGGCCCAGTACTACTTAGGATCAATTAATCACACGCTTCTCACGTTGAACGAATTGAAACGCCGCGACCTCCTTATTTTAGGCATCGTTTTTAACGGGGAAAAGAATCAGGAATCAAAAGATATCATTCTCACTCATCACCCCTTGCCAGTCCTTCTGGAACTCCCGCACTTGGACGAAGTCAATTCAGGCACATTAGAGAGGTACGTTGAGGTCCTTCGGAGAAACATGCATGTCCATCTCTGAACGTGATGCCCGATCGGTCTGGCATCCCTACACCAGGCATTTTGATTCACCTAAGTTTCCGGTCATCACGGGTGCCTCAGGAAGTTACCTTCATCTTGAGAGTGGAGAGAAGATTTTAGATGCCATTTCTTCTTGGTGGGTCAATATACATGGCCATTCCCACCCCTACATCCTAGAGAAACTCCACGAGGCTGCCCAGGAAATGCAGCAGGTGATGTTCGCGGGGTTCACCCATCCACGTGCGGTGGATTTGGCAGAGAGAATCATTGCTCTCTACGGAAGGGGCGTATCTAAGGCCTTTTTTTCAGACAATGGGTCTACGGCCGTAGAGGTCGCCCTCAAGATGGCCTTCCAGTTTTGGCAAAACCAAGGGAAGCGCAAAAGCAAGTTGCTGGCCTTTCGCGGCTCCTATCATGGTGACACCTTCGGTGCCATGTCTGTGAGTTCTAGGAGTCTTTTCAATGAGCCCTTCTGGCCCTTTCTTTTTGAAGTCCAGTTCATTTCCTCACCGATCAAAGGGCAGGATGATGTCCTTACGGAACTTGCAAACCTTTATGCACATCATGGAGATGATATCGCAGGGATCATAGTTGAACCGATGGTTCAGGGCGCCGGGGGGATGATCTTCCACGAAGTGGATCTGTTGAATGCTGTTCTTTCTTATGTCAAAGAACGGAGTGGCCTCATTATCGCTGACGAAGTGATGACGGGATTTGGTCGCACAGGGAAGCTCTTCGGGAGTCATCACCTTCTCGTTTCACCAGATATCGTTTGCCTTTCAAAGGGCTTAACTGGGGGGATGCTTCCGTTGGGTCTTACTCTGGCCGGGGACAAAGTATTCGAGGCTTTTAACTCACCAGACATTAGTCGCGCCCTCCTTCATGGACACTCTTTTACTGGCAATGTTCTCTCTACCGCTGTTGCTCTCGCGAGTCTTGAGCTGCTACTTCAAGAAGAAAACTTAGACAAAATCCGAAGAATTTCCGATATGCATCAGTCATTCGTTCTTAAGGTGTCTCACCCTTTGTTTCACAATGTCCGATGCTTAGGAACTCTCATGGCCTTGGAGATTGGTGATTTGGAGGGGTCGTACACTTCTCCAATCAAAGAATCATTGCATCAGTACTTTTTAGGGAAAAATATTCTACTGCGACCTCTAGGGAACACCCTCTATGTTCTTCCTCCCTTCAGTATTACTGATGACGAATTGAACTTAGTCTATGAATCAATCCTCGATCTTCCTAAGGAATTCTACCGATGAGTTTTGAGCAACATATAGATCAAATCACCAGCGACCGTCATCTGCACGGACGCTTCCTACAGCACCTGAGTGCTTTGGAAAAGTCAGGGCATCAAAAGCTCCTGCGACTTAAGCACCGTTACGCCATGAGTGATGAGAATTTTCTGTCTCACCTCGCCGATGAGGCGAGGCATGCCGCTCATTTAAAGAAACTTTCCCAAACATTGATAGAGGCCAGAGAACAGATCGGACTAGCAACTAAAAACTATCTCACGAAGTTGGAAGTTTTCATTCTAAGGGAGTTACGCCGTAGGAACCTTGAAAGTAATGAGAATTGTTACGTAGTTCTAACCTATGTCATTGAACAACGTGCGCAAAAATTCTACCCAACTTATGAAAATATTCTTGCGCAGAAGCAGTCGAATCTCTCTGTGGGTAAGATCATTGAAGATGAAAGCGAACATCTGGCAATGATGGAGTCAAAGATGAGCTCCATGCATTTGCCCACATCGATTCTTACCGATGCAGCATGCTTTGAAGAAGATTTGTTTCGACAATTTCTCGCGCAGTTCTAAGCTCTTCACTCTTGCCTGGGAGCGAAGAGCTTCGAGGGACGTCGCTCCACCGTCTGGCCACCTTCTTATCTTGGCTGGACTTGCCGCCATTCTTGGCACCGACCTCGTTTGGATCAATCTCGAAGCCTTTAAGTTCTCTGGTCCGTGTTGCGTAATAATTAGAGTATCTTATTTCGATCTTTAAAGTATCGCCACGGGATACCTCTTAGAATTGAATTGTTTTACTCTAAAGCTATATGTACCTAGCTCCGGTGACCAACAATGGAGGAGTCATGAAATTTACATGTATAAAAAGCATTCATCTAGCATTTCTTCTGCTGGCTTCTATTAATGCCTTTGGCGAGACTTCTTTGCCTCAGTGCTCGAGTCAGAGCAAAGATCCGAAATGCTGGGAGAGCAGTGATACCGACAGCTTTCCTCATTCACACACTTGCAGATCAAAATCTCGTTGCACTGAAATTAGAAGCATCCACCAAGACGACCGAGGTGAGTTTCACTGTAGTGATGGTAATGGCATGACATTTAGTTGCCACAAGCTCGTTAGAGATCTTGGCGTCAATCTGCAGGGATTAATTGTAAAAGTCACAACCCCCTATGTTGATGGGTGTCATGTACTCGGCGGTTGTGGGGGGAGAGCATGTACGCCAAGCTATGGGGTTGCAACATATGACTTTAAGTGTCAGCAGGCCACTGGTCAATAGTTGGTCTTAGTTTCTAACTTGTTTTTAGAAACCTTGAGGGAATGAGCTCTGAGTACTTCTGGCCTTGTTACTTTTTAACGACCGGTCTTTGGAACAAAAATATCAAATGAATAAAACCTTCGATGGGGTTTAGGGAAGTTTACATGAAGTGGATTAAATTGTTTTCAATTTATGTGGCGCTTAGTTCACTTGCGTTGATCACAAGTCAAAAGAGTTTCGCGCGGCAGAACTTAGAGGAATTAGATACGTGGCAACAGTTTAGAAACATCATTAAAACGAATGATGTGCGATCGATTGATGACCTCCTCAAAGTGCTGCCAAAAGATTTCAAAAAGGGTTACTCGTTGCTTTATCAAACAAGGGCGCTCCACCCGAATCTCGTAAGCCCACGTAGACCACGAGTCCTCATGTTTGGTTGGAACGGTAAGTTCATGATGACTTATAATTCTCACCCGAGCGGTGGCAAGGCAAAAATTGGTGACAAGGAGTTGCTTGAAACAATTTACTTTTCTCCACGTGGGGCCGAACTGCGAGAATTAGAATTTGATGGCATCAACCGTCCTTTACGCAAAAAAGTTGAAGTTAATCCAAGTCGTTGCACGAACTGTCACGGAGCCGACCCTAAAGGGCTCTGGGATCCTTACAATATGTGGCCAGGGGCCTACGGATCTTTGTCTCGCGGAGGTATGGATTTTATCAAATTAGGATCTTTGGAGCATCGCTATCTTAAAGAGTTTCTTGAGGAGAAGTCTCGGAATCCTCGCTACAGTTTTCTCGAGGATAATTTTAAAACTCTATCTCAGTGGAGCTCCGAAGCTAAACTATCGCGACCTTTCAACGCTCAGACCATGCACGACGCAATCATCGTATCGGACGGTCACTCATCTATTCCTAATCAAAGGTTGGGTATGATCATGGGTGAAGAGAACCTGAAAAGATTGGGGCGATCTATTTTGAACTTGTCAGGAAAAAAAATAAATGCATTGAAATACATCGTTTTCGGATTAGCGACTGACGAGAAATACACTGTGCCCTTTGATAAATCTTACTCCTGTGCCAAGGAACTAAAGAGTTTTCTGCCTCCTTTACTACAAGCAACTTTCGTTTCTTTCTCGAAGTTTCAAATTGATTATGGCAACGCAGTTCTCCAAGATTATAAACGACAGAAAGAACTCACTTCAGTATTCAACCAAGGCCTCTCAAAGATTGGAGCTGGATTTTCAAACGAGGATCCGTTCGATCTGAATCTTGAGCAGAGGGGGCTCGTCTATGATCCACTTTCAGTACCCAATTTGTTCTCAAAAAAGACGGGAATAAACGGGGCCATGGTTGTTGCCTATTTCCTAAGACTTGCTGGGCTTGATGACTATGAGATGAATATTGCAATCAACAGTGCCCGCTTTAATATGTACTACGGATCTACGGCGGCGTGCTCTGCTCCTTCCGATGGGGTAAATCCTTTCGTACCGCTTTGTTTCGATGAGAGCATTGAACGATTCTTTTCAACCTACGTCATTCCCAAAATGAACGATCATGCACTTTCAGAGCTGGGATGCGATGAGTTGGCAAAGCTTAGTCAGTCTGCCTTATCTAGATTGTAGAATTTGGTCTTAACGATGAGTCTGTTCACACTTTTAGAAAGGAGGGAAGTGTGAATGCGAGGCATATACTCATATCGTTTGAACTTAGATCAGTTTATGTTTTGCCTTTATGAGGAAGGAAGGTGCGGTGTTGTCATCCGTAACTTAAGCCCACTAAGTAGTCATAAGTTCTCCTTCCTCGTAATTGAATTAATCCTAGTTAGGTTTTAGTTAACTGACACTTGGTCTAAAATTAAAATATGATTGATGAAGAAACTCCAGCTTCCAAGTTGCTTAAAAATGGCCACTAAATAATAGTATTCTGAAAACGGCTTTACCTGGTGTCCCCGAACCTCCATGGTTTTGCCGTTGACTTGCAAGCATGAAAGAACTTCGGATTGGGAATCTTCCCCAGCAGCTCCAATGAAATAGGGACTCGTGATTGCAATTTCTTCAAAGGTAGATGCTCCATTCGACCCACTCACGATATGTGTCGCGTAATACTCATTTGTTTCAGAATCACAAACAACGATCATCTGTTTCCTGCTTAAACGAGGGTCAGTTTTTGAGATTTTTTTAAAGAAGTGAATCTTGTTTATAGAAAGATAAAGGTCATCCAGAAGAAGTTCTCTTGTGTTCCTGTCTCTGAGATACCCCTTGAAGAGTTTAACTCTGATTCTTTTTAACGGTCTTTCCGAAACCAAGTCTGTGATGAGGAAATGATCACTGGACAGAAGGCTGAAAAATTTCACGTGATGTAATCGTTTCAATTCTTCAATATCTACTGTTTGTCCGTTAGAGTCCAGAAGCTTTACTTCAAATATCGCTTGAAACTCGTGCGGAGAATTGAACTTTGCCAGATGGTAGGCATGCAGTTGTTTTGTTCCCAGCAAAATGAAGCCATGCTCTGTGTGAGGATGTTGGCCCCAAGTGGTGAAGGTAAATAGGATAAGCGCTAGGCTAGTTATGTATTTCATCTTCTGCTCCTTTAGTTTTCTTGACGGAAAAGTATAGTCAAGGTGATTATAAGTAAAAATTAATGAAATTAATAAAAAGTAAATTTATGCTTAATAAAATGGACACAAACAAAATTAGAATCCTTCTCGCTGTTGCAGAAACTCACAGCATTTCGACGGCAGCAAAAGTTCTGAAGATTACTCCTCCAGCCGTCAGTCAAAGCATAAAAGCAATTGAGAAGGATTTGGGTTTTCAACTTTTTGCGAGAGTAGGGAAAAAGTTAATGCCATCGGAGTTAACTTTGGAGCTATGTAGAATATCCAGCGAGTACTTTAGGGCGATTGGAGATTTAATTAATGGAGACGATAATCCCATTTATCAGGGAAAGCTAAGGGTTGGAGCAGTGCCTGAATTTGGGAATGGCTGGCTTGTTCCGAAAGCTTCTCTGTACTTAACTACCCATGACAAAGTTTCGCTGCAGTTGACCTTCTCAGATACTAAAAAGTTAATTCATGAATTGTTAGATTATAAAATTGATATTGCATTTCTAGATGGCGGTAGTCATCTAGATGAATTTCAGCAATTTCATGTAACAGAGATTGCCAATGAAGAGCTGGTTATGTGTTCTTCTGCAAAATTTTACAAGGATCATTTTAAGAGTGGTGCTTCTCTCTCTAATTTACAAAGAGTGAATCACATTCCTTATCATGATGGAAAAGAGGGGGTTTATAAATGGTACCAACATCATTTCAAAAGGACTCCTAAAATCAAGTTTAATCTTACGGTCGATAGTTCTCGAGGAGTGTTAATCGCAGTTAAGCAGAACCTGGGAATAGGTGTCGTGCCTCGATATATGCTCACAGAAAGCATTGCAGACAAGGAGATCGTCGTCCTCTTTCCAAAAGGAAAGCAACTTTTAAGCTCTGTCGTCTGTTGCCAGCTTAAAGACAAAGTTCCCTCTAGAATTGAAAAAGATTTTTTGAGTTTTTGCTCCCAATAAGCTTATCGCCTCCATGTCGTCCTGCTCGATCAGGGTCAAGACCGAGACGCTGGAATTGGAATCCTCGAGAAGGAGCTCCTCGAGGCCATCCTGAAGGGTGGTGCTGTTCTGCGTCCCACCTTCTAGTGACATTCTTCATCGACACTCGCAAAAACGTTGACTGGATAACATGTTGGTCTGTCACAGCCCCGTAGGATATGACAACCATCAGCAAAGTGATAGGTGACTTTTACGGGTAAGCCTTGCACGTTAGTCCCATACTCTTGGATGAGCTTGTCGCAGTCGAATCTATTGCCCCTCGTTCCAGTGCAGTATAACAAAGCTCCTCGTTCGTCTTGATGAACGGTCTTAATCTTTGTGCACTCAAACTTTGAGTTGCAAAAAGCTTGATGAGGATTGTCAGTGGCTTCGGACTGCTCCCAAGATATCATGCCCCTGTTCACGCTCGTGTACTGCCCCTGAGAAACCTGGGCGTAGGCGGTCAAGGCCCCAAGGATTGAAACGACGACGAGACAACTTTGACCGTATTTTAACTTCATGACTCCTCCATTGTTGTGATGGAGCCTATCTACAAGCTCGCTATGAACTTAACAATCCAGTTTAAAAAAGACTTTTTTAGTGATACGAGATAGGTCATGATGAGAGACCTAAATAAACAGGCCATGCAGCTTATAAAGGCAAGAGCTAAGTCTCAGGGGTTAACCCAGGAGGTGCTGGCCAAGAGACTTGGGGTAAGTTTGCCGACGATAAAGCGGTGGTATGGTGGTGGCACCATTACCCTTGAGTCTCTGGGTTTGCTTGTGAATCAGATGGGCCTAACCCTGACAGAAGTTTTTTCTTCGATTGAGAACGCATCCACGCCGACATTCCAGTATACAGATGAGCAAGAACGCTTCTTTTCTTCGAACCCAGATTACTTGGCGTACTTTGATAATTTACTAAGAGGGTATTCTCCGGATCACATCCAGAGAAAGTTTAAGTTACCGGAAAGAGAGTGCGTCTCGTATCTAAGCAAGTTAGACAAAATGAAGCTGATAGAGTGGCTGCCGAAGAATAAAGTTCGTCTTTTAGTCACGGGAGAGCCTGTTTGGAAAACTGGCGGAGCTTTAGTTACAAAACTCCGAAAAGATATTTTCGAAAGTTTCCTAGAATCGGAATCTAAAGTTCATTCACATTTCTTCCTTCATGACTATTTGCCGGAAGACAAAGACGAACTTACTAGGAAACTCCAAGAATTAATTGAGTTCTCCAAAAGAGCAAACAGCCGGGCAAAGTTTAAGATTGATAAGTCGAAGCCGATGGGTCTTTATGTATCATTGCAAAGTTTCAGATGGGAAATTGATTCATACCTTGCAAGGTAGCTAGCTTCAATCATTTCGTAGTCGTCCACGGAAGTTAGGAAGGCGAAGCCGTAGAAGTCAGACTTTCGTTGGGTTCTTTTTCTCTCGCATGCATTGTACGCCTCGTCCCCAGGGAACGATTGCTTGGGCGCAAGATCTCGCTCCAGAATCGCTCCGTTAACGGGGTCTGGGCCTTGAGCTTATGCTCTTGTTGGCGTCGACGACGAGGCCAGACACGCGGCCCATTTAAAAAACTTTCCCAATCATTGACTGAAAACAGAGAAGAGATCGGAACTTTAACCAAAAACTATCTCACAGAACTTGAAGTGTTCCTATGCATTATTGAATAAAGCGCTCAAAAGCTATACACGGTCTACGAAAAGAATCTGACCCAAAAGCATTTGAATCTCTCAGTGGAAAATATTATTAAGGATGAGACTGAACATTTGGAATTGATGCAGAAAAAAATGGGATCCATGTGTTTGCCCCCCGCAATTCTTGCCGATGGGACATGCTTTGAAGAAGATTTATTCAATCAGTTTATTCAGCAATTCATATTTGCTACTCCAGAGAAGGATTTTTAAGTTCAAATTGTTTGTTGGTCGCATGATGCGCGCTATCTTTGAAGTCACGGGGCTTGGGTGGATAAAGAGAGAATCATTTTTTTCGCCGGCGATCTATGACCTATGGCGCATTAGATAAGTCCACGACCTCAAAATCTGATTCCGTAAACTAAACCCATTCCACTCAAAGTGGTTTTGGTATCATCAGTTAATGAACTCTCTTCCCCGTTTCTTACCAGATTATTATACTGAATTTGAGTGTACTCAATGCCAACCGACAAGTTTTTTTCGAGCCTGTAAATGAGTTGGACACCAAATGACGGAAAATTGGGCGTGTTAAATGAAATTCTGTCACCGTTTGAATCTTTGTTATCTAAGAGGAAAGTAGAGTGAACGTAGGGTTTCACTAGGAGTAGAAAACTTCCCATCGCAACGCCAGCGACAGGGGCGAGATTAAACTGCTTGCCTTCCATGTTTGTGTTATCCAAGGTGTCCGGGTCTGTTAAATGCTCCCAGACAGTGTAGTCAACAGCTGCGCCAAGTAAAAGTTTAGAAAAGGTTAACCCGATAACTGCTTCTCCTCCATAGGCCGTCATCTTTCTATCTTCAATTGTTTGATTGTCTTCACTTGCTGCTTGCCCGAGTAAAGCCTTCGCTCCAATGGCCATGTAAAAACCATTTTTTGATGAGCGATCACCTTTGGCAAATGTGCTATGGTATGTAAGAAAAAGAAATATGATGAGGAGAAGTTTGAATTTCACAAAATCCTTTTCGTGGGTAGTCCATCCGTCGAAGTTTATAATTTTGACCTTTACACCTTCATTGAAGACCGTGCATTAAGATGAGATTATTCATTACAAGCGCACATTCTCTCCACATAGGGATCATTGTCTGAAGATGATGTTGGATCTGTGCAGCGTGTTCGATCAGAAACCAAAGTGTCATTCTCGCAGCCAAAAGTGCAGCCAGACACAGTTGTAAGACTGGAAGCTGGAACACTTAGAGCATCCAAAACTTGTACGCAGTTAGAATTCGATCCTAAGTCCCCGGCGTAGGTTCTAGTTGCTGCATTATACCCACCGTGGTTGGTGCAAACATCGTCACAACTGTCACCAGCACTTCCTCGGTACCAACAATACCCACCAACCAAAATACCTTCGCATCCGTCATCAGCAGATGCCGCATCCAAGACTTGGTTCTCCCCTGGCGCTACGCCCCCATGCTCTCCGCATGAAACAAAAATTACTATCAAAATTAGATATAAAAAGATCTGTTTCAATTGCTTTACCTCAAAATCAATAGAACATCAGGACGGCATAGTTTAGCTCCCTGCTCATAACGTGCTCATACCATTCTACTCATAAAACAAAAAATCGCTAGATTTGTGTATCTCAGGTGTTCTGGCAGGTGATGTCTGCCCCTACTGTGGGTGCCAAAGGATAGAAGTGCGAGGGTTCAGAAGCTTGTTATAGATTGTCTCGGCACTAACTGTACTAAGGATGTCTTCTTTAAAAGGGACAAGAAAGAAATTGGTGGTCAATTGGTTCTTCGATTGCGTGGTCAAAAGTTAAAGTTTACGCCCTCTCCTAGTCCAACTGACTTTTCAAGTGATCCTAGAGTGGAGTGGATAAGTTGATGTTGCTCAAGGATCTTAAGAGGTAGCTTAGAATAGATTGCATTCCTTGCCTTAAGCGAACGATACTCAATAACCCACTTGTGGGTAACGAGTATGATCGAATTATATACATCTTTATTCTTCCTTAAATTCTGAATATAAACTGCTAAGTGTTCAAGTTTATCAACGGCAGGGGACTCATAGATTGCCACATGAGTATATCCTTGCTGCCAGTTTTGAAAGTCAGGACGAAGTTCTAAAGCCTGGCCTTCGACCATTTTCCCCTCAAATGGAATTGAAACCGTACTTTTTGAAATGTCTTTTTCAAAATATTTCCAGTGGAGAGCACTGTAGCGCTCACCTTCAGGAGTCGAGCGAATCTGGCGGTACTTGGCTTCACTCTCGTAGATAACCAGGGCAAGCTCATCTGGGACATCATTATCCATCTTGGTGATGTAGGGCTGATAGGATGTAAGTCCTCGGCCCTTTCCAACCTCAATGGTGTCCCGGAAGAATATCTGATTGAGGCCATTGAGGAAGGTCGCAGCTGAAATATCCTTCTTCTTGTGGCCAACCCATAGCCGGCCGTAAGAGGCGTATGAAGTTGTTGTTGAAATAATGAGGGCGATTACGATGATTTTTTTCATATAGTTCTCTCTATCTTTAGTGGTCACACTTTAATTTAGCAGATATTTGTTGAAATTTCCCATTCCTCCCTCTCGCCGTGTACGTAAATTGAACTTCCTGGAAGTCTTCCATATTGATAGTCGTTCTCTTACTTTCAAAGACCATGGCCCCCTGGTAATCTGTCATGACTAGCTTATCCGTATAAGTAACTTCGTCACTATAATCACACCCCCACCGAGAACGACACGACTGTGGATTAAGCACTCTCTTAACCACCTGAAGATCGTAGTGATCGTAACTTGTAGGTCTTAAGATATAGAATAAACTAGGTTCAGATGGATTAATGCAATTAATAGTTCCTGAAGCGTAAGAGTTGAAAGTGATGAGGTAAACTGCCAAAGTCATGATCGATTTCATTAGATTTCTCCTGTAGTTGGATTCATGTCCGGCTTTGTAGTCAAAATTGTTGAATCAGGAAAATTATTTGATTTGATAATATCAATTATGATATCTGATCGAAATGGACATTGATTCAAACTGCTTCAAGGCTTTCTTGGCCGCCTGCCAGACATTAAACTTCACGGAAGCCTCCAGGATTGTAGGCATGACCCAGTCTGGAGTCAGTCAACACGTTGCTAAGCTCGAACGTGATTTGGGTGCTGAGCTCTTCTTGAGGGTAGGGAAGAAGGTCATACTCACTGAAGCCGGAATGAGTTTATTAAATTTTGTTGAAAGCTATCAAGATTCTGTAAGCAACTTAAAGGATGAGATTCAGGAGAGCACGGCGACTTTAAGAGGTATCGTAAAGTACGCCATGCCAGCGACTTGTTTACTAAGCCCGCATTTTAGCCTCTTCCTTGAACACAAGCGTTCTCATTTCCCTGACTTGGAACTAGGTGTGGATTTGTGTGCATCTGAGGAAGTGATCACGCGTGTCCTCGCGGGAGAAATTAATTTTGGATTTGTAACAAAGAAAGTGTTGAACGATGAATTGGATTATCAATCGTTCTGCGAAGAGGAATATGTCCTTGTAACGAATTCAAAAAGTCTCAATGTCCCCAGTGAGTGGAGCTGGATCACGTACCCAGGAAGTAATGTTTTAAAAGAAGCTTGGCTTGTGAAGCAAGAAGCAAAGTTGTTGAAAAGTATGTCGATGAAAGTCACAGGTCAAACGAATAGTCTTCATGCTGCTCTAGCGATGGTTTCACAGGGGTTAGGTGTGGCAGTTGTTCCGAGGCATTGCGTGGAGGTTTCAGACTTGAGAACTACACTTAGAATTCATGAGATCGGGAAGAGACCGGTCAGAAATATGATCTACATCGTCACCTTAAAGTCTGTTACAAAACCAAGGCGAGTCCTCGTAGCGATTGAGACATTTCATCAAATTAAGAAAATGTAAAACTGAGGGAAATCGTTCATGGATAAGTCCAAGCCGATGGGTCTTTACGTATCATTGCAAAATTACAGATGGAACATTGATGCATACCTTGCGAGGTAGCTAGCTTCAATCAGTTCGCAGTAGTCCACGTATAATTGGAAGGCTAAGCCACAGAACTCAGACTTTCGATGGGTTATCCCCCTCTCGTATGGCTATAAAGGTCAGGACCCCTCAGGAACAATTAGTTGCAAGCTTTTGAGGTATTTGCTCAATAAGTTGTTAAAGACTCTTGTACGGCCGTTCCATACGGCCGCATGTCATTTATATTATTTGGCCACTCGTACTTTTTCTGCAAGAATTGCTTCATGGCAATCGATGA
>JAIYDC010000094.1 GCA_027487685.1 Pseudomonadota bacterium
AAAATTCAATGATTTGATCAGGGCCCCAACGGCGGTCATAGAACCCGTTCCACCTTCGCCATCGGCCTGGTTTGTGGTAACGATACGAGGTCCAGAAATCGAGGCACCAGAAGCAATGTCCAGAGGTGAGGCCGGAGCTGTTGTCCCAATACCGACGTTTCCGCTTCCGTTCATGCGCAGGGCCTCTACTCCATTAGCGCCCAGGCGCAAAGTATTATCGGAATGGTCGTAAGTAATAAGACCACGTGAATTATTATCATTGTCTGCAAAAAAGATATTACCGCTGCCGGTATTTACACTTGAGATCGTCATCCCGGTGTTGCCAGATCCGTCGATCGCGATGTCATCGGCATCGGCATGGTATGCTGTTCTTACTCCAGCGCCATTCTCAACTTCGAGCCTGGATACAGGAGCCGCAGTTCCGATGCCCACGTTGCCCGCAGTAAATGCTGTTATACCTGATGTATACATCGCTATATTATTAGTAGGAGTTCCCCCTGTAGCGACACCTAAGTGACCATACAATGGCCCTCCACCAAAAACCGTTGTCATGAACGTATAATTTCCAGTAGAGCGTGTTGCTCGAATTCCATTGCCCGTACCCGTTGGATCCCAAACATCTAAAACTGCAACAGGTGCGTTAGTTCCTATACCGACGTTGCCATTCGCCTTGATCGACATCTTGGCACTCAAAGCTCCAGCGTTGGTTGTAGAAAAATAGAGGCTACTATTTCGAGTTGATGCTGTAGCAGTCCACTCATTCTCTTTTTGCCATAAAATCTGACCAGCATTGGCAGGAGCATTTGCTCCGCCGGTGAATGAGAAACGAGAGAGAAACGCATTACCGTGGTTAAGTGCTGCTGTATTGTCTAGGTTATCGAGGACTATTAAATTAACCCCTGTATTGTTATCATCCCCACGAAATGTTGATCTGGTTCCCGTCGGGAAACTTCCCGTTTCCGTAGTATCGTTTAATCGAACGAAACGCCCTGCGGTGAAAACGGACTCTAGTTTGGCCTGAGGTGAAACTGTTCCAATGCCGACGTTGCCAGATGAATCAATCCGCATGCGTTCGCTACCACCGGTACTTGCGGCCATCGTGTTGGCCGCAGGATTCCACCAGCCTGTATCAGCATCGCCAGCAAAGCTGTAGGTGGGCGCTCCAACAACTCCAGCAGCAGTTGTGACATTTGCTCCACCTGCTGTTGCAGACACAATTCCTGAGCTTGAAAAATCAAAGATCTTTGCGCCATTTGCAGAGACACCAATCGTATCTGTAGCACTGCTAAAAAAACCTGTATTCGTATCTCCAGAAAATGACAAGGACGGAGCCCCTACTGTTCCCGCTCCAGCGCCAAATGATCCACCTGATGCGCCGATGGCCACCCATGCTGTGCCATTGTAAAACTCTACAGATGTTGTTGTTGTATTCCACCGGATCATGCCCACCGCTGGCGTTCCAGGCTGCTGCGCGGTTGTTCCTGCGGGCAGGCGAATCGCATCTGTTTTGGAACCTAGATCAAGAGAGACTGATGGGGAGGTTGTTCCGATCCCGACGTTTCCAGTACTACTTATTCGCATTCTTTCGGTACCAAAAGTCGTATTGACAGTTCCTAGGGCAGTCCCTGTTGAGCCTGTGTAAAAGGCCAATGCGGAGGGCATCGTTGTCGCATTCGTAAAGGCACCATCAGAGATACCCGAAATCGACGACGTATAAAGGAGGTTCGATTCAGTACCATCTGTATGGTTTCCACCAAAGTAAATTGTTCCAAGCGATTTGCTCGTCGGAACTGAGCTATCCGTACGCAAAGCTGAAAGTGCTAGCCCCCCCGAGAAACCCTGGCTTACGTTGCCATCGGACCTGCGACCCCTGACCTCTACATTTGGCGATGCGCTACTTGTGCTATTCGAGTATACGAGGATTCCCTTAGTTGAATCGAGAGAGTTGGCCTGCACTTCAAGCCTTGCTCCAGGGGCGGTTGTACCAATCCCGACGTTGCCCGTACTCGTAATTCGCATACGCTCCGCCAAACTATCAGAATCTAATCCATTCGAGGATTTTGTATGAAAGCTTAGTATGCCGGCGTAATTACCGCCTATGTCGTCTGCAGAGTATATTCGAGCACTAGAGCTGTTGTTTGCTCCATAACCACGAAAATCGATAGACACACCTGCTACTGTCGGAGACCCCCCTCCATTAGCATTTTCGATCATGAGTCCTGTAACTCTCGAAGTAGAAGTTTGCCTCGTGTGAACAATAGCTCCAGGACTCGTTGTTCCTATCCCAACATTGCCGCTCCCATTAATAGTGATAACATCCGCTGAATTTGCACCAAGATGAAGAGATGAGTTTGTTGTAGTACGTACTCTCGCAACAGACCCAGAGGAGGCCCATAGTTGCAAAGTAGCATTATTAGCACTGGAGAGCCTCGATGTTAATTGAAGTCTCGCATCATCAGTTGCTGCGGTTGAAACGACGTTGACCGTTGGGGTTGAAGCAGAGCGGATGTCAAGTAAGTGAGCAGGTGCTGAGGTACCGATGCCGACATTGCCCTGAGTGCCAGTTCCTAAAGAATTCGGTTGCAAAATAATGTTACCTCTAAACCCACTTGCTACTGCTGAACGAAGATACGTATCGTTATCATCGTGTGAAAGCTCACTGTAGTTTGTAGCTGAGCTCGAAGGGTGGGAGCGTATTGTTCCAGCAACGCTTAAGGCCCCATTATTTGTCGCGATTGATCTGTTTAGCCTAAGAGTCCCACCGCCAGCGGGAGTGATATCCAGAGTCGCCGCTGGATTCGCGGCACCTATCCCGACGTTGCCAGCAACATCAATTCGCAATCGCTCCGCGCCGTTTGTCCCTAGAGATAAGGGATTGGTTGCTCCATAGGCCCAAATCCCAGAAAAACCAACTCCTGCGGAGCCAGCAAAATAGTCAAGGTAACGACCATCTGAAGACTCAAGTCTTATGTCTCCATTTCCTCCTGCTGACTTCACGTGAAGTTCCTGGGAGGGTGCTGTTGTCCCAATCCCGACGTTACCATTCGCCAAGACTCGAACTCGCTCTTGTCCATTCGTACTCAGCCCCACCTGATTCGCCGCTGGCAAATAAAGCCCGCTACCCGTATTACTCGTAAA
>JAIYDC010000072.1 GCA_027487685.1 Pseudomonadota bacterium
AACTTACTCGCCGTGATAGCTCTGCGAATGGAATTATACTGGAGACGTTACCCAATTACCTGGAAGAGTGCTTTGCCAGGGCCAGAAACCGAATTTACACATAAATTTTGACAGCACCCTCTAGTACCTTTCGAATCGTATTTAACATTCCATCTTATTCCAGCAAAAGCATTTGAAGTTAAAATAATTAGTAGCATTAATAAAAGTATTTTCATAAATCCTCCTTTAGATTTAGTTGATCATACAGAAACTTTTTTTGATGGATTATTTTTTGTAATTTATTCAACCCGTGTATGAGTGCTAGGCGACTTGAAGGTAACTGCTCAGGAAAGTGTTGTTGTACAACACTTTCCTGAGCAGTTACGCGGCTTCCGTCAAATCCTTTGACACCCCTGAATTGGATACAACAGTCCCTCCGCGACGGAGAACTCCCTCTATAATGGAGCGAATTACCTCGTGAGGACTCATATGAAATCATCGCCCCTCTTTTTCCTCGGCCTGATCGCCCTCGCCCAGAGCTGTGGCGGCTCTGGCGGCCCGAGCAAGGTCAACCGGGACATCGTCTTAGGCGCCTTCTACGACACGGCCTCCAGCGGCACCTTTGACCCGCAGCTCGTCCGAAACCTCCCTCAGGAAGTCGACCTCAGCGCGGACCTCACCCCGGTAAAAGACCAGTCCAACCGCGGCACCTGCACCTTTTTTTCTTCCATCGCCCTCGCGGAGGCAACGATCAAGAAGGATCAAAAGCGCGAGGTAAACCTGTCGGAGGAGTACCTCGTGGCAGTGACAAAAAAAGACGATGACGAGGACGAGATCGAGTACGAGTTCGAGGACTTAGGATATAGCGAGGGCTCGTTCTCAGACTTTAACATCGACATGCTAATTGAGCGCGGGGCGCTCCTCGAGAGCGACTGGCCCTACCGGCCTTCGTCGTTCGATCGAGGATTCCCCTGTGAAAAATACGCCTCCCGGAAGCTCGAGGCGCCCGGTAGCTGTTTCTTCGTCCTTCCACCCGAAGCTCACGTCCTGGCCCGGCGTGTCGATGGCAAGAACTTCGAGAAGATTAAGCTCCCATCGAACACGAACGAACTCATCCGCTTCCTCGCCCTGGAAAGGAGGCCCGTTATCGTGGCTCTTCCGGTAAACCACAACGGCTGGGGAAGAGATGGAGTCATCAGACATGACGAGAACCTACACCGTCAATGCCTCAACAGACCCGAAGATTGCGGGAGGCACGAGGTCCTCATCTACGGTTATGATCTCTCAAGAAAGGTGTTCTTAATCAAAAACAGCTGGGGAAAAAGCTGGGGGAAGAACGGCTTCGGCGAGATCGACATCGCCGCCGTCGACAAGTACGCCGACATGGATGAGTTAATTTCCCTCAAATTACGCTCCCCGCTCCAGATCCCGCAGGATCTCGCCGCACAGGAGGCCTCGGTACAATCTTTCAACGTGAAGGCCCGGGAGACCTCAGACGGTGCCATCGAGGTTGCACTCCAGGGCCAGGTCCAGAATACACGTTGGCAGGTATTATTTGTTAGCAGCGGCCTCGCCAGGATTACTTCGCCGGAGACGCCTCAGTTGAGCAATACGGAGATGATCAAGCTCACGTCAGAGGAAGACCACTTCGGAGACCCCTTCGTACGGGTGAAGCTCTATGAAAACATCGATGGGGTCAAAGACGCGATTTCCTGGAATGGTCCCGCCGCGACCATCTCAAGTAACCTCGTCAAAACGACCACAGCTCAGGTGGCCCTCTCTTCAGAGCGGAGCATGATAACGATGAGGACAGTGCTCGCCGTACACACGGACACGGAGCGGTTTAAGTTGTTGAGGCTGGTCTTCCACCCACTCGAGAAGGCGGCACCGTAAACGGGGCACAGTCTAAGAGAATAGGAACTGAAATGAATAGCTCCCCGGCCCTAGTCCTTATATTCGCAAGCCTCCTCCCCCTGACGGTCTCTGCAGTGACTTGCCAGGAAAAACACTTGGAACTACGAGCGGTGGGTTCCGTTTGTGCAGATTGGGCGGCCAACCGGAATGTTGTCCTTACTACTTATGAAGATGGCTCGAAACTTTACAATCCTGCAATCCTCAATCAAGTCAAAGAATCTGTCGCCACAACCGAGACTCCGGACAGAGCACTCCTTACCTCATTCAGAGGTTTCGTGGATGAGATCAAGTCACGAATGATTGACCAAATTCGAACTCAATCGTCTCCCGAAAATATGAACGGACATCAACTTTTTCTCCTCCATCGCTTGAACACTCTTAACATTAAGATTGAACATATTGCCTGCGATTATCCGTTCAATGCTAGTTACCAAGCGGCCCCTCACACCCTAATAATTTGCCCCTTCGTTACCCGTCTGCCCAAAGAGGCAGCACTCGGTCTGATCGCCCATGAGCTAGGCCACATGGCCGATCCCTGTAACTATATTGATGTGTATTCGTTCTCAGACAAGATCAAGTCACAGGCGGAGAATCGAACGGCTCAGAAGCGCCTCATCACAAAAGAAATTCAGAATTGCCTCACGGACGTGCCGGCAGATCAGGTTCGCGAGCTTTCCATCTGGGCAACCGGCAACACTCGATTGGCCGCTCAGGCCTTTACCGTTTTTGCTTCAGATCATACCTCACGGAGAATACTTACTGAAAGGCTGGTCACTTGCGGGGTCGCGAAAGCGCCCGTCATTCTTGCCCCAAAAAAATACGAAGGATCGCCTTATCTTTCGATGATCAGTTGTGTCTCCGAAAAGTACCCACTACCGGGAACTCCAACTCCTGTTACAGGTTCTTCCGACATCGGGAGTTCAGCAGTAGTGTGTGATTCTCTGACCCCACAAGTGAAGGAGACTGTTGCTGATTACATTGGATCTTCTCTGACGGCGTTTGCTCTTAACAAAGGTCTCGCATCTGGATCAAGCCGTGGGGACCTGGTCGGATATTTTTTCAATTCCGTTCATTGCGATGAAAAGGACAGAGAAAATTCTGGCTATGCCCAGAGTTCGATTCGCATGAACATCTTCCTTCAGCCGGGCAAAACTCGTGCGGCTGTTGGTTGTACGGGAGAAGTTGCGAAAGAATGCACGATCCCGGCGGCGCTTCTAGGAGAATAATCCCTGAAGCGCTTTACTCGAGTTTCGAGCGTTGTTGCCTATTACTCTCCGACATGGAATTACCACATTACCCGACCCAAACTGCCCTCTTTTGATGGTGTTGAATTACAGAATAAGTTAACAATTAAAGCTTTTTAACCGATCGTGAATCGACGGGAACCATGCCATTGGCTTCGTTCTCGGATGAGTTGGCGAATCTGTTCCTTTGAAGTTTCATATCCGAAACATGAAGACCTTCTCCTCAACACCAATCTACAGGGTCAGTTTGGGTTCATTTTTCTTCTTAAACCTCCGATAAAAACACAATGATACGGGCCATGACTCTGATAGTACTTCTGTTCTTTTCCATCACCGCGCTGGCCCAGCGCCTCATCATTCTTCATACCAACGATCATCACGGCCATTTCATGCCGGACCGAAACGGTAACCATGGCCTTGCCGCTCAAGCGACCCTAGTCCGTCAGATTCGCGAGGAGGCCCGTGCAACAGGTGCCCAGGTTCTTGTTCTTTCTGGCGGTGACATCAATACTGGTGCACCGGAGTCGAACATGGCGCGCGCGCGTCCAGACATTGAGGCCATGAATCGCATCGGTTACGACGCCATGGTGGTTGGAAACCACGAATTCGACTTCCCCCCCGAGGTTCTTAGAGAGCAGCAGCGCCTCGCAAAATTTCCATTCCTTGGGGCCAACGTCCAACGCGCAGATGGGAGCGCGGCCTTCACCCCTCACATCACTCGAGAGATCGCGGGTAAGCGTGTGGCCATCGTCGGTTTCACAACGACAGAGACGCCGCACAAGTCTTCACCTGCATACCGCGAAGGTCTTACGTGGGTGGAACCAGACCGAAACCTAGTCCGCAAGCTTCGCCGTAACCACGATATGGTTATAGGTCTCTCGCATCTTGGGTATTATCAGAATGAGGCCCCAAATCTCCGGCACATCGGGGACGAGGGACTTGCAAGGAGAATTCCGGAGCTTGACCTCATCGTAGGTGCTCACACCCACTCAGAGCTGCGCGAACCGGTTCGAATCGGTGAAACGGCGATTGTCCAGGCCCGTGCCGAAGGACATTTTGTAGGACGGGTGGACGTCGACCTTAGCGGCTCCAGGCCCGTGATAAAGAATTATCAGCTGCTCCCTGTCCGAAACCTTCCCCAAGACCCAGAGATTCGTCAAATTACGGAGACCTATTTAGCACAGTCAGAGGAACAGCTAAGGCGACGAGTGGGGACGATCCAAGGAGAGTTTCCAGGAGGAAGAACTCTTGGCGCCACGGATGCTCCCCTTGGAAATCTGGTCGCTGAGGCAACTCGTTTGGCAGCAAACGCTGACATTTCCATCAGCACCGCTCGAGGACTCCGCGCGGGCCTGCCCACGGGAGAGGTGACTTACCGGGACGTCCTAAGCGTTTCCCCTTTTGGCAATACCATCACGCAGGCGGACCTAAATGGACAGGATCTTTGGCGGATGGTTGAACTCATAAAGAAGAACTACCTTACGAATCCAAATGATAACATGTTCTTTTCCCGAGGCATCGAGATCGAATTCGAGAATAACCGGATAAAGGCCATTCGGCTAAACGGTGTTGAAGTCCCGAACGCTCCCACGGGGCGCTACCGGGTTGCTACTAGAGACTACCTACCTGATGTGGTTTCTGACTTTGCATTCATCCGAAATAACCCGACCTACACTTATACGGGGATCACCGAAGTAGAGGCCATCGAGGGCTATTTCCGAAGGCACCCGGTCGTACGGGCGGATCAAATGCGGCACGGAAATTTCAGGACCACAGGAACAAGCCCCTGCACCTCTGCGCTACAGCAGCTCCTCCTATCGGTTCAGGCACCGAATCGTTAGGGGGAAGACTAAAACTACCAAGAAAAACCAAGTACGTTGGGCCACTACTCCCGAGTAAAGTCCTCCGTCTCGCGGTGGCGGATGAAAGTTGGTCGGATTCACCGGTGTAATTGTACCGGCCAAAAGTTAATCCAACTCCTGGCCACTTATAAATCTCTTGTGAAACTGATAGCATCGCAAGACTTTGATTAACGGCACGTACCACATTTAAACTTCTCCTCATTCCCACGAAGGTCACATCTTGTTGAAATTTGATCTGTTGTAGAGAAAAGAATAAACGAGTCCTCCTGTTGCTCTCCAAGAAATCACTATTCGGATGAAATCAATTCCTCCCCCGTAACTAACGGATGTGGTAATCTAACGACAAGCTTCTCAGAGATAAAATAATTTGAACTCGCTAACTGCGAATAGCTGGAGGATCAATGAAAGTATTATTTTTCGCGCTCACTATTTTTTCTTTATCGAGCTTTGCCCAGACCCCGGACAAGATCGAGGACAGAAGGGACCGCAGAGAGGATAGAAGGGATGCTCGTGAGGATGTGAGAGATGGCAAATCTAACAATGGCCGACGTGATAGAATGGAAGATCGCAGAGACCGTCGAGAGGACCGAAGAGATAGCCGGGAAGATCGAAGAGAAAATCGCCGAGAAAGACGCCGCAAATAGGCCCATCGCCGCTCTTGAGCTGGTTCTCTGGCCAATAAAAGAGTCTTCTTATGGTAGGGGAGGGAGACCTCCCCTACTCCACTCAATTAAAATCTCAACGTCACAGTGGTCATCCAAACGTGAGCATTTCGATCTCTCGTTGCTCCGTGAACATAGTTATTCATGTAACCTGATTCAACCATATGCTGATCATTTTCCCCGAAGAAGTACGCGGGACCGATGAAAGCGCGGTTTTGATCAAACCCCGCTTTAAGGACAGGCGCATGACTTTCACGGCTTGGTTTGATTGAATTGGTATTGTAAAAATACTCATCCCAGATCGCTATGGCCCAGGGAGAATCATTGAATTTGTACTGCGCACGGAACTGATGCCTGACCCGAGTCGATGCCTCATCGTCATGACGGAACATACGCTGTTCAACACGTGTGCGATTGCTCAAGCGCCAATTCCCAAAATCATACACGTGTGAAAGCTGCAGGAAGGGACGGTCTTCATGCTGATTTTTAGAGGGAAACTTCGAATCTTGGCGGTCATTCCAAGTCATGAATCCATAGCCGGCCCAGGCCGTAAGGCCGTGGCCAATGTTGCGGCCAATTGCCCCGCGGTGAAGAGTGACTCCATTGTATTTTGAATAGTCAAAAAAGCGTGGCTGGTATTCAGCATACGCGATCCAGTTCTCATCTAGCTTGACGAAAGCGTTAACGTTGATCCACGTTTGTTCATCGGTGTAAGTATGAGCTCCCGCAGAAACTGAACTTACCAAGATTGCACAGGCCAGAACCTTTTTCATCTTTCGATCCTTTGTCATCCAATTGGACTTAGTTTATCCACTAGAGAGCAGAGATCAACACCAACATCATTTATTATTGTTAATGCCATCAGATGAAAAACAAGCGTCAGAGGTCGAGACTGAGGGACTGATGAATCTGCCGCCGGCGCTTGTTGTAGGCCTTAGTCATGGATATATCACTGTGACCTACGAAGTCGGCCACACGCTCAAGAGCATGGCCTTTATCGAGCAGCATACCGATAACAGTAGACCGGGCGGAGTGGATTGTAATATTGCCACGGACACCGATTTTTTTGGCGTAACGCTTGATAATGTAATTCAAGGTTTTAGGGTCGAGTGCTTTGTTCACATTATTTTTCGTCGCCCGAAAAATAAAATCTTCAGGTTCCATTCTATGGCCAGCGGCGTGGGCCCAGCGAAGGTAGGCACCAAGAGCATCTTCGGCCTTCGGGTTCAGAGGGGTGGCCATTTCGCGGGCCCCCTTAGCGAGGTAGCGGATCACAGTAAAGCCGCTGTCTTCGGCAAGGTTCTTGAACCGGAGATTGGATACCTCCCGGTGGCGCATTCCCGTGGTAAAAAAAAGCATCAAGATGGCGCGATGGAGAAGGCCCGCAGGCCGCGAATCGTCGATGGCCTCCAAGAGACGGACGACTTCCTCGTCTGAGAGGTCCTGAGTCTTCACCTCTTTAGGGATACTGAAGCGTTTGACTCTCCCAACCGGATTTTTTTCTACAAGCTCCTGATCCATCAGGTAATCATAAAAGGACCAGAGTGTGGCCAGGGTGCGGTTCACACTTCTGGGGGCATGATCCGTCCGAAGGAGCTCATCTTTAAAGGCCACCACATGGGCGTGCTCGACCTTAAGTTCATTCAGCCCCAGGAAGCGCTCCTCAAGGAACCCCAGAAATTTCCTGAGGTCTCGAGTGTAAGCGTCACGGGTATGAACAGAAGAGAAATTATGTATAAATCCGAAGTAGATCTTGTTTCTATCAAACGGCGCCGTCCGGGTGAGCTGGAAGTCCGAAAATGAGCTCACGCCACTCAAAACACTACCCCCCGGTTGTCCTTCCAATCCAGGCAAAATGACAGGATCGCCCATTCTTCTCTAGGAAGGAGCTTTTTCAGGGCCTTGGGTGAGTAGTTAAGAATCTTCAAGAGTAAATGGACCTGATCCACCGCCTTGCCGATGGCTTCCTTTTCCCGAGCACTGAGGGCAAGTTTCTCCCCTTTTTTGACCCGACCGCCAAAACCAGAGATGACCTCCTGAGCACTGGCGAGACTCTCCCTCAAAACACGCAACTGACCCACGCTGCGTTTTTCGTGCTCAATGAAGCGCTCAATAATAAAACGAATCTTACGCCCACGGCCCTGGATCTTCGGATCGCGGACCACCATGCGGTCGAGAAACTCGACGAACTGAGTGGCCAAACAGACGGTCACATTTTTTGCCCGTTTCTCAACCGGTACCACCGGTCTTCCAGGCCTTCGCGCTGCTTTTTTACGGACAACTGATTCTCGCGCGCCTGGCGTGGGCGCAACGAGTTCCTCCCCTACTGGGACACTCGCATTCTTTTCCTCTCCGCCCGGTCGGGGCCGGAGCAGTCGCTCTAGAACATTTCTGCTACCCATGGAACTCCTGTCGGCCTATCAATCATCTCAAGGTCATAGCTTAGAGTCGCATACTATTATTCATTCGAAAATCTCAGAAGGGAGGAGTTTTCGAGGCGCCGAGATGTTCTTCCATCATGGCCATCCTGGCCGCCTCTTGAATTTATGCGCAGTGCGCTCTCGCATAATTCCCCTTATGGGGCACTGAATGCTGCCAATTATACTGATTGAGTTTTATAGGTTAATCTGATCTAGTTTTAATAGCAGAAATCAGCTCTCTCCTTACTGGACATGAGCAATCAAGAATTCCCTCCCTTGCAAAAGCTACTTAAACTAACCTATTAATTGGTGTGGAAGAAAATCGCCGTTTTAAGGAAATGAAACGGTTCTAACGTTTCTTGAAGTTGATCTTGGTCTTTTCTAGGGCGTCCATGATCTTAGTGAAATGCCCACCGATGTAGATCTTGCGGCAACGTTTATGCCAAGCGGCCATATCCCATTTCGTATTCGTCATCACCTCATCGGTGAGGTCGTGAGCAACAATAAAAAGCGCGGCCAGTGGGGGGATTTTTGAAAAAGACTTCCGATAAATACCATCACCGCTAGGAAGTTCCTTTTGCAGGAATAACATCTGGGCCACGTCCGGCGGGGCCGCCGGATCCTGATTGGCCAGGGCCGCGGCAGCTTCTGGAGAAGAAAGAAACGCCACCCGCTCGTCCGCAGACAGCTGATCCTTGATCTGCTCAAATTCTTTCATGTTCTTAATCCGAATAAGTCGTGGGAACTGAAATAAGGGGGCATCATGAAGATAAGAAGCATAGACGAACTTTTCCATGCTGGCGTCAGAAACCCAGTTCATCGACCGGGCCATGAAAGTGCACACCAGAGAAAGAACATTAATGTGTTCCAAAATATACTCATCTTCGCCGCGGATCACATCGAGTTCTCGCAGATACTTAGCTAGCGCAGGTCTTTGCTTCATTTTCATCATGGTGGATCTGACTTGCCCCTGGAGCTCGCGGTGAAACTCCGGTGAAAGGAGCTCCATTTCTAACAACTCCTGTGACGGGGCCCGCTGGGGCTCATCACCAATTTTCCCGATGAGTGCTTCCGGAATCAGGGAGAACATCTTGACTCCCACGCCATATCCAAAACTTTTCAGGTCGTGGGTCTGAAGCCGCCGGGACCAGACCACCTTTCCCAGAATCGGTATCTGAAGGTCGCTCGTTTCAATTCCAACCAGTTCAAGAAATTGTTCGGTACGGAAAAGGTGCATATTGCTCTCAGAAACGTACAGGCCAAGACCCTTTTGAGAGACGTCTTTAAGTATTACCTTGAGCGTTGAGAGCTGACTCTCCTTCACCCCAGCGATGCTTGGTCGGATAAACGCTGACTTTTCACCCGGAGCAAATTCTAACCTCAGGCTCTCGCGAAATTCGCGTATGTGCATTTCCGTCGGCACATCGATTGAAAGGACATTTTTTTTGGCCTGGAGGATACGGCCTTTAAAAACAGATTCCCGGAAAGGGAGCTTAATATAAGCAAAAGCCTCATTGTCAACTTCATGTCCTTCGGAGAGATAGCAAATCTTGATTTTCTTCCGAGCATCATCGAGTTCAAAACTCTCGATCTTGAAAATCGTCCGATGGTTACTGAACGACTGCCACATGAAAGTGTCACCCCGCGCATGGCCCTTGACTAATATTTCGAAAATCTCGCGAGGCGATGTCGTAATTTTATAGGAGTCGAGAATAAGCTTAAGATTATCCATACTCTTCTCATTATAAGAGAAGTCTTAGGATTGGTTTCTAAAGAAAAGAGAGAAATTCATTTCTCTCATTTCAAGCAACTATCCCTGTCAAGTTTTTTGTACCAGGAGACTAAGAAAGGACCTGGAGGAGGACACAGCGTAGCGGTTCGGCCGCCCCCCAAAGGAGCTGATCCCCAAGTGTGAAGGCATTGAAGTAGGTATCTCCGAGAGTCATCGGGCGCAAACGTCCGATAGGCACAGAAAGCTTCCCTGAAACGGCCCCTGGCGTTAGCTCCTTCAGTGTTTCAGCTTTGTTATTGGCAACGAGCTTCACCCAAGGGTTAGCGTTGGCCACAATCTCTTCGACTGTTGAAAGATGCGCTGATTTCTTAAGCTTAATTGTGAGACCCTGGGAGTGGCACCGGAGGGCCCCTACTCGAACGCAGGTGCCGTCGATCGGTATGATGCTTTTTGTCTGGAGGATTTTATTCGCCTCGACCTGCGCCTTCCACTCTTCTTTAGATTGGCCTGACGGCATCTCTGAGTCGATCCACGGCAGAACATTAAGTGCCAGCGGGTGGCCAAAGTTCGCCTTTGGAAACTCCGAACTGCTCATAAGAGTGGTCATTTTCTTTTCAAGTTCGAGCGCTGATGCAGCGGGGTGTGCTGCGAAGGTGGTTCCCACGGACTTCATCTGGTCGAGGAGCTCGATCATATTCTTCGCTCCAGCGCCTGAAGCGGCCTGGTAGGTCATGGAAGAGACCCATTCCACCAGATTTTCCTTAAAGAGGCCGTGGAGGGCAATCAAAAGCAGAGAAACCGTGCAGTTTCCTCCGACAAAATTTCTCACCCCTCTGGCCATGGAGTCCTGGATGAAGGTGCGGTTCACTGGATCGAGGACAATCACGCTATCGTCTTTCATCCTAAGGGTTGAAGCAGCGTCGATCCAGACCCCCGTCCATCCCTGGCCTCTGAGCTGCGGAAAGATCTCACTGGTGTAATCTCCACCCTGGCAAGAAACGAGAATGTCCATTTTGGAGAGTTCCTTAAGATCCATCGCAGGGAGTAGTTTATCGAACGCGTTTTTCACCTTAGGTGCGGGTTCACCCGACTGAGACGTCGTGAAAAAAAACGATTCCATTTGCCCAAAGTCATTTTCTTCGGTCATTCGTTCCATCAGCACGGAACCTACCATCCCGCGCCAGCCAATAAATCCTACTCTTTTCATACCGCGCTCTCTCCATCTGTTCTTGTTATCCGTCGCGCATCAAGGTTAGCTTGAAAAATTTTTAAAAGTAAACTTGGAATTTTAGTTTTAATTGACTAAGATCTTTCCGTTGCCTAGAGAGGCGCGACCTTTAAGTCGGATGTTGGAAGGGACTAAGAACCGTTAGACCAATATCTCAGGGAAAGATCGCCGAAGTGGACCCACTGAGCTTAGACTGTGGACCATTGGTTGTTGGGGCTTAATCCCCAAGACTGTCACCGAAAAATACTCGGTGGGGTGCTTTAGGTAGGTCAAAGATTATACACCTTTACCTATCTTCTATCACCCTCCCACAGACCGTACTATAAACCGTTTACTCTTCTTTCCTGAGGTGGATCAGATGACTCGTTCTTTAATCGTTTCTAAGTTCGGCGGAACCTCCATGGGCAATTTCCTATCAATGGAACGAAGTGCCAGGATCAGCATAGAGAGAGGAGCAACAGTCGTTGTTGTTTCGGCAACTTCGGGAACCACAGACCGGCTTATTGAGATTGCCAAATCTGCCTCTTTAGGAAAACTTGAAGACTGCGAGAAGCTAGTTTTCGGCATCAAAGAGCGCCACCTTGGAATACTCGTAGAAACCGGAAACAATCCTCAGACCCAGACGCAACTCGAAAGTTACTTCACCGAGCTTGAGCTTCTGGTCCAGAACCTGGCCATTTTAAAAGAGCTCACTCCCCGGGCCCATGACCACATCCTCTCTTTGGGAGAACGGATGTCATCCCTCATCTTCCGTGACGTCATGGCGGCCCTTCTTCCCGCTAGGAGAGTCACCCTCCTTGACGCGCGTACAATTATCAAGACTGACTCAAACTTCGGCAAAGCGACTCCCCAGCTCGAGGTCATCGAAAAAGCGGCCCGAGACCTTATGGACCTTTCCGGAGAAACGGTCTACATCACTCAGGGCTTCATTGGCTCTGACCTCCAGGGAAATACCACTATTCTGGGCCGTGGTGGCTCCGACTACTCGGCGGCGCTCTTCGCGGAAGCGATTTCTGCTATCGTCCTCGAAATCTGGACAGATGTCGCCGGTGTTGCAACGACTGACCCGCGACTGGTAAAAGAGGCACGGATTATCCCGGAACTCACCTATTCCGAAGCGGCTGAGATGGCCCAGTACGGGGCCAAGATCCTGCACCCTGCGACGATTGCTCCAGCAGTCCGTAAGAACATTCCGGTTTTTGTTGGCTCAAGCTTTGAGAAAGATCTTCCAGGAACCTGGATCCGCACGTCCGTCGAGCACCGGCCTTCGGTTCGGGCGATCACTAAGCGCAGTGCCCAAGCGCTGGTGACCATCACCACACCCTCCATGTACAATGCTTATGGCTTCATGGGAGAGCTCTTCGACGTTTTCGGACGACACCGCGTCTCGGTTGACTGTGTGACGACCTCTGAGATCTCGGTCGCCGTCACTGTCGACAACGCGACTCTGGAAAATGAACGATTTATCCGCGACCTGGAGAAAGTTGGAAATATCCATATTGAGGCAGGCTACGCTCTGGTCTCACTCATCGGCAACGAGCTTACTCGGAAGTCGGCCCTCGCCAAGGCCATCTTCACCACCATCGACGATGTGAATGTCCGTATGATGAGCCTCGGGGCATCGAGCTACAACTTTAATTTCCTCGTGAAAGAAGAAGATTCAAGCCCCGTCATCCAGAAGCTCCACCGGGCCCTCATAGAGACTCTATGAAGATCGCACTTCTAGGCAAGGGCAAGACTGGCTCAAAGGTTTTAGAGGTCGCTGGTGACGTTACGGTCTTTGATTCCACCCACAGACCGACGGCTGAAGGGCTTAGGGCCTGTGACGTTGTGATTTCATTTCTTCCTGGGGAGGCCTTCCGAGAACTCATCCCGATGCTCCTCGAGTCGTCCCGACCGGTAGTAAGCGGTTCAACTGGCTTTAGCTGGCCGGTAAATTTCGATCAAACACTTCGGGAGAAAAAACTCGCCTGGATTTTTGCCACGAACTTTTCTCTCGGAGTGGTCGTTTTAAAGCAGCTGATCGAAAAGCTCCACCAGGTCGAGCACCTGTTCACAGAGAAGAAACTATCGATCCATGAGGTTCACCACACCAAGAAGCTCGACGCGCCCTCTGGCACGGCGCTATCGATGAAGGAATGGCTCGGTTCACCCTGCGAGATAACTTCGGCCCGCACCGGAGACGTCGTAGGTCTTCACACCCTTACCCTCGAAACCCCAGGCGAGATTCTGCGCCTCGAGCACGATGCAAAAGACCGTCGTCTGTTCGCTGAAGGGGCCGTTTGGGCCGCGAACTTTCTCTTCCAACACCAACTAACGCCGGGACTTCACGCCTTTCAAAAAGTCGTCGAACGTCACCTGGCCATTTAAGGAGATCAACATGAATATTTCAAGTTTTGCCCTCTGGACGGCCGTCGTCACGCCGTTTCTCGAGAGTGGCGTCGTCGACTTCGAATCTCTCACACGGCTCGTCCGCCAACAAGACGAGGCCCGTAACGGTCTCCTGATCCTGGGCTCAACTGCTGAGGCCCTGAACCTTAACGTTGAGACCCGTAAAGCGATCATCGAGCACGTCGTAAAGCTTAATCCTAAGTCACCGATTATGGTCGGTGTTGGAGGGAATCTTCTTGAAGAGCAGAAGGAATGGATCAGCTACCTCGGCGAGCTCCCAGTTCACGCCTACCTTCTCGTGACCCCCCACTACGCTAAGCCAGGCGCCCGGGGTCAGTTCGATTGGTTCAAGGCCCTGATGGACCACTCCACCCGTCCCTGCATGCTCTACAACGTTCCAGGCCGTACCGGTGTGGCCATGTCAGTCGATGCGGTCACTAGGCTCAATGGCCACCGGAACTTCTGGGCAATCAAGGAGGCCTCGGGATCGGTGGAAAAGTTTAAGGAGTACCTCCAGGCGGCCGGTGGCAAGGCCGTCTACTGTGGAGACGATGCTCTCATGCCAGACTTCGCTAACGCTGGCTCTTGCGGGCTTGTATCCGTAGCCGCTAATGCCTGGCCTAAAGAGACTCACCTTTATGTCGAACAGTGCCTGAGTAAGACCTTTGACGCTAAAGAGCTCTGGACCACGGCCTCAAACTCGCTGTTCGTTTGTTCGAATCCAGTTCCGGTCAAACGCCTTCTTTTTGAGCGGGGAGTGATCCGATCGGCAAAGATGGCACCACCCCTCTCTCACGAGGATATGACCTCAGCTGAACCCGTTTTAAAGGCCCACGACGCCGTTACCGCTTGGTACAAGAAGGTGATGTAATGAACTGGCAAGAAACGTTAGACCTCTTAGAAAAGGGCCAAGTCCGCTCGGCCATGAAAATCGACGGTCAGTGGGTTGCTAACCGTGAAGTCAAAGAGGCCATTCTGGCCGCTTTCAGGGCGGGGGAGCTCGCACAATTCCCAAATGGATTTGTCGATAAACACAATCTTCCTCCCCGAGAATTCCGACCGGAAGAAAAAATCCGCATGGTCCCCGGTGGCTCAAGTGTCAGACGCGGGGCCTTTGTCGCCTCGGGTGTTATCATCATGCCGCCGGCCTACATCAATGTTGGCGCCTACGTGGACTCTGGAACGATGGTTGACTCCCATGCACTAGTCGGCTCTTGTGCTCAGATCGGAAAGAACGTTCATCTCTCAGCAGGTGTTCAGATCGGTGGGGTGTTGGAACCGGTGGGCCAGACTCCCGTCGTGATTGAGGATAACGCTTTCATCGGAGCCGGTGCGGTGATTGTCGAGGGCGTTCAGGTCTCTGAGGGGGCCGTCATCGCACCCGGAACAATTCTTTCTCGCGGCGTTCCGGTCTACGACTGCGTAAATGAGCGGGTTCTAGAGGCCGGCGAGGCCATTCCGCCCTATGCAGTCGTTGTCACTGGCTCTAGACCTGCCTCCGCCAATCTTACTTGGGCAAACAAGCTAGGGCTGCAACTTCGATGCGCATTGATTATTAAATACAAGGACGCAAAAACCTCTGCGGCCCTCGAACTCGAATCGCTTCTGCGTTAGGAAAAAGCATATGCCTCAGACAGATCACATCAAGGAAGTGATAAACCGGTATCAATCGTCGTTTTATTTCTACGATCTGGATCTGTTCGAGGCCCATCTTCAAGCTATCAGGAGCATTCTCCATCCTGACATCAAGGTGTGGTACGCGACTAAGGCCAACCCGATGTCGGAAATTCTTCGGATCCTCCGGAAGAATGGTTTCGGCGCAGACGTCGCGAGCATGGGTGAACTCCAGCAGGCCCGGGCCGCAGGCTTCGCAGAGAACGACCTGATCGCCACGGGCCCGGCGAAGTCCAAGAATTATCTCGCAGGTCTCATGCGGGCCGAGGTTCAAGCAATCGTTATCGAAAGCCTCAATCAATTGCGTGACCTGAATGAAGTCTGTGCCAAACTCGGCCGACGCCAAGATGTTTTACTGCGCGTGCAGCTGGAGTGGGATGACCAACTTAAAAGTGTACTAGGGGGATCAGCTATTACTCCTTTCGGACTTGGTGTGGAAGACTGGGTCGGCGTCGATCTCTCCCAATTCAAACATGTCAGCGTCCAGGGCCTTCACTGCTTCCAGTGGGGTAACATCCTGGACCTGGGCCAACTCGAAAGGCTTTGGTCTTCGACCATCATCACTTGCAAAGACCTTTCACGGTCCATGGGCTTTGAGCTTCGCATCCTGGACCTCGGCGGTGGTCTTGGCATTTCCTATACAGATGAGCGCGAAATCAACTTCGAGGACGTCCACGCGGTCCTACTCGAGCTAAAAGAACGCTACGAGCTCTCCACCATCTGGCTTGAACTGGGACGCTTCTCCATCGCCAAATTTGGCTCGTACTTTACTAGGATTGTTGATGTCAAAACGGTCCGCGGAAAGAACCTCATCGTCACTGAGGGCGGCATCAATCACCTTGCCCGCCCGGCACTCGTGGGCGAAGCCTTCCCCTGCCATGCCTTCCTTAATCAGGATCAGGATACAAAGTCTTACACCGTACACGGTCCGCTATGCACGGCCCTTGATACTCTCGGTGACTTCATCCTTCCGGCCACACTCAGGCCTGGTGACTGGCTTGAGTTCAAACGCGCTGGAGCCTATGGATTTACTGAGTCCATGCCTTATTTCCTGTGCCATGGACTAGCAGGTGAAGCGCTGGTTTACCGTGGAGAACTTTTGATTCCGCGCCCTCCTAAGACTAACCTAGAGTGGATGGTGTAGATGGACACGGGATTACATTATCCTAAAACTGTAACGAAATATACGAACCATAAGAGATGGACTGATGCTATAAATACAACTGAGAAAATTGCTTCTCCCCTTGCGTTCATTCAAATTTTGGGAAAACTACTCGTAATGATTTTTTCTCTAAGAAGAGAAGGGGAGCAATGAAAGTTATCCAGTACAGCGAAGAGGTCTGTCGTGAGCGACTAGAGCTCCTGCGTGTTGAGGCCCTGAAGACCCTGGGCACCATCTATGAGGCAGGACTTGATCACGCTTCTGCCGGCAAGATCATAACCCTTGCCACCAGCATCTCTGACCTCGTTGGAGAACGTGATTTTCCCACTGCTATCCGTGAATTCCGCGAGTATGCTCCCTTTCCCCTCACCCACCCGTTTATGGTCGCCTTTCTGGGACTCATGATCTGCAAAAAACTCGATTGGAATTCCGATCGAACACTCCTCGCAGTTGGCGTGGGAGGGCTGCTTCACGATGTGGGCATGACCAAGCTCCCAGAGCACGTGAAAGCGACGCATCCCAATGACCTTTCTCCCGAAGACCTGGTCCAGTACCATAAGCACTGTGAGCACGGTATGAACATTGTCGCCGCCATTCCCATCATTCCGGTAGCGGTTCAGCAGATTCTCTATCAGCACCACGAAAACTCAGGGAAGGGATTTCCCCAGGGCCTGACCAACGTGAAGGTTTATCCTCTTGCAAAAGTCGTGTGCCTCAGCGACCGTTTCGCCCGCTTCCTGATTTTAAACGAGCTCGGGCCAATCGAGGGGCTGAAGAAATTTGTCGCTGTAAAAGAGGAACTGCAACTCCATGACCCGGAGATCGTTCGGGCGTTTATAAAAAGTTTTATTAAAGACGAGAAGACGAGGTAGGCCTGTGACAACAAAAATTCAAACACTCCTGATCGTTGACGACGAACCTGATCTACTCGAGGGACTCAAAATTATCTTCTCAAGAGTTGTAACGACCGTCTATACCGCTGAAAATGGTCTGGAGGGACTCGCGGCCATAAAGGCCCACCCTAACATCAGTTGCATCATCTCTGACATCAAGATGCCTAAGCTCGACGGCGTAGGAATGATCCGAGAAATCCACAACAAAAACCTCAACATCCCCGTCATCTTCTACACCGGACACGGTAATGAGGACCTCATGCGGGAGGTCGCGAAGTACGGGGCCTACGACTTCGTTGATAAACCAGATCTACGTGGATTACAAGAAGCAGTCCGGAGCTGCCTCGACGCAATAGGGAAAGAAAAAGTTGAAGAGGGAGATGAAGAGCTCTCTCAAATGCTGGATAAGCTTAAAGACATCGAATAAAAAAAGGGGCCCTCCTGCAAAAGGGCCCCGTTAGGCTTTAGTTAAGGTCAGAAATCCCTCTCTGATCTTTAATCGTCCTTGATTCTTAAATGTCGCTTAATAAAATGGTAGTGGTCCGAGAGTCAGGCGGGAATTAATCTTTTCTAACATTAGCTATCTTAAAAACGAAGATCGCCCGTTTCCCTGCCTTTCGGACAGAAAAACGGGCGGTTGAAAGAAATGAAGCTTACTTAAGTCCTGCTGTTTCCCGGATCCAATTGAAACCAGAAGAGACTTTGGCGTAGATGCCGTACTTGTTTGCGCGAGCACACCCCTCACCCCAGCTGACGACACCGACCTGGACCGGATCATTCTGCTGATCAAACACGACAAGTGGGCCACCGCTGTCACCCTGGCAAGAATCTTTACCACCACCAGCGTATCCGGCAGCGATCATCGTGTTATCGATGGTTCCGTTGTAGGCACCAGGACGGTTGGCCTCTTCGTTTGAAACGAGTGGGACCGTCACTTTGTTAAGATCACCCTTTGAGTTGTACTGACGCTCGCCGATGTCACCAAAGCCATACACAGTTGAATCCATACCTGGGGCTTGGTGGCCATCAGTATCAAACTCAGCTGTTGCAAGCTTGACCGCCCGGATTGTACCCGATGTTAGGTCAAGCTTTTCAGCGAGCTCAACCAGAGCAAAGTCATTGGCCATGGTCGCACGGTTGTATTGCGGGTGCTTGATCACTCGTGCAACGCGAACTTTGATCCCGGCGTCTTTGAGATTCAGGATCCCGGCCGTCACTTCATTAAAGTAACCGGCACAGTGAGCAGCAGTAAGCACCCATTTCTCGGAAATGATGCTGCCGCCGCATGAGCCTTGCAGGCTTACCATGTAAGGAGCGTCGTCGAGACTAATAACTCGTTCACCGCCAACGATCTTTTCCCCGGCGAGGGCGAGGGATGGAAGGGACATGAGGGATGAGAGAACAAACGAACGAACGATTGATTTGGTTTTCATAGGACTCTTTATGAAAAGGTTAATCTTACGTTAAATTATCGCGGCCGAAGTTTATGACGCGTGAGAGCTAGGAAAAAAAAACAAGGGGCTTGAAAAAAAACTGCTCTTCACTTATGCGAATAAAAAAAGCCCCGTCAAAAACGGGGCCTAGTCAGGAAGTCAATTCTTGAACCCCTAAGCCTTGGTCTGGGCCAGAGTTTCAGAGCGCAGATCCTTTCGGAGGATCTTCCCGACATTCGACTTCGGAAGCTCCTTTCTAAACTCAACCGACCTAGGAACCTTATAAGAGGTGAGGTTCTCCCGGCAGAACTTCAAAAGCTCGTCGCCAGTTAGTGACTCATCCTTCTTGACCACAAAGACCTTGACCGCTTCCCCAGATTTCTCGTCTGGTACACCGATGGCCGCGCACTCAAGGACCTTCGGGTGCTGGGCGATGACGTCTTCAAGCTCGTTAGGGTAAACGTTAAAGCCAGAGACCAGGATCATATCCTTTTTCCGGTCGACAATTTTAACAAACCCCTGCTCAGTCATAAATCCGAGATCACCCGTTTTGAAGAACCCATCCGGGGTCATGACCTTGGCCGTCTCATCGGAACGGTTGTAATAGCCGCCCATGACTTGAGGCCCGCGGATGCAGATTTCCCCGATCTCCCCAAGAGGAACGGTCTTGTTGCTATCATCTTTGATCTCCACTTCGGTGGAGGAGATCGGTAAACCGATGTAGCCGTTGTATTCCTTGAGTGTCATAGGATTAATGCAAGCAGCGGGCGAAGTTTCTGTGAGACCATAGGCCTCAATCAGCGGAGCGCGAGTCACTTGCTTCCATCGGTCTGCCACGACTTTCTGAACTGCCATCCCACCACCCAAAGCGAGCTTTAAGGTCGAAAAGTCGAGCTTCCGGAACTCGTCGTTATTTAAGAGGCCGTTATAAAGTGTGTTCACCCCAGTGAAAGCAGTAAAGCGCCACTTCTTTAGCTCCTTCACAAAACCTGGGATATCTCGTGGGTTCGTGATGAGTACATTGAGTGCTCCAATCGAGCTAAAGACGAAGCAGTTCGCCGTGAGAGAGAAGATATGATAAAGCGGCAGTGGTGTAATAATGATCTCCTGACTCTCCGTGATCAAGTCCTTGATCCACGCTCGGGCCTGGAGCATATTCGCGACGATATTCCGGTGAGTAAGGATGGCCCCCTTGGCGACGCCGGTGGTGCCGCCAGTGTACTGCAAGAAGGCAATGTCACTGCCTTTCATCTCAGGTCGCTTGAAGGCGTTGGGGTCTGCGGCCGAGACACAGGCCTTGAAGTCCAATGTCCCAGGTAGCGAGAAAGGAGGAACCATCTTCTTAACGTTTTTTATCACGAAATTGACGATGTAGTTCTTCGGAAACTTCAAGAAGTCACCGATCTGAGTGACGAAGACGTGCTTAACCGGCGTGTGAGGAAGAATTTTCTCGAGGACATGAGCGGAATTGGCGAAGATCACGATGGCCTTGACGTCAGCATCCTTGAGCTGGTGCTCCAGTTCCCGTGCTGTGTAAAGCGGGTTCACATTGACGGCGATCATCCCGGCGCGAAGGGCTCCGAAGAGAGCCACCGGGTATTGAAGTATGTTTGGCATCATGAGTGCTACACGGTCGCCCTTCTGAAGCTTCAAATCATTCTGAAGGTAGCTTGCAAACCGACGCGAAAGCTCTTCGATTTCAGCGTAAGACAAGGTCGTCCCCAGATTGTGAAAGGCCGGGTTGGAGGCGTATTTCTTAAAGCCGATCTCCAGCATGTCGTTAATGGAGGAATACTCCTCAGGGTTAATCTCGTGGGGGACTCCTGGGTCGTAGGCCTTGTGCCAGATCTTTGTCATTCGTTTCTCCGGGCTATTGCATTTGGTTTTGGATTTTCTGGATTATCAGGTCAAAGGTCTTGTAGAGGTCGTCGGCATGGGCCTTGGCAAAGAACCTATCGTGCCCGGAGTTAACGGAGACTTCCGAGCATTGAAGGGCCCCGTCCATCCAGCAAGTCCAGTGGACATTCGTCGTTGTCCCGAACCACTTCTCAAACTTTTCAGACTTCTCGCGGATCATCTGATCAAGTGCAGGGGTATGATCCATGTGACGGAAAGTGATGTTGACGTTCATAGACACTCCTTTGTTTACTATTCTTATTATAAGAGCTTAGTACGAATGACCCGGAGTGACAGAAGGACGTAAATTCAAAAATTAAATATTGAAAAGAAGACCGTTTTGATCCGCCTAAAACGATCCTAGCGGTTCTTGACCACGAGACGGACAGCGGCCGGAAGAATCTCCGTCGGCAAATCCAGGAAGCTTCGGTGAGGAACAAAACCCAGCTGACCATAATAGTAAAAGTAGACGATGTTAAAGCCTGAGCTATTGAGTTCCTCCTCGAGTGCCAGTGAATCGAGGATCCGCCGAACCGGCGTCCAGGAACCAAGGAGCTGCCAGAGAACAGAGCGTTGGTCGAGCATAAAGCCGTCAGGGATAGACAGACTCTTCCGATGGACCATACTCTCGGCGACAAAAATCCCTGAAGCTGTCAGGTGGTCACTGATGAGCCGATAGTAGCTTGCCCGATCTGGGTCTTCCGTGAGGCAGTGAAGGAGGTGAGAATCAATGATGATTTCAAAGCGGTGGGGAAGAGTAAGATCGGGATGAACCACATCCCCTTCCACGGTCTCAACCTCCAGGCCCTCTGAAGCGTAAACCTCACTCGCCTGTGCGAGGGCCGTAGGAGAAAAATCCACCAGCGTTACGCGGGCACCGAGCCGGGCCAAGAGCAGACCAACCCCACCCCGTCCCGCGCCGGTCTCGAGGACGCGGAGACCCTTCCAATCGACATCAGGGAGGAATCGCTCCTTACTCTCAATAGCAAAGTTATAGAGACCCTTCGCACCGGCCGTTGCTTCCCGAAGAAGGTCAGCCGCTCCGCGGTTCTGCTCCCTGCGATAGGACTCTTCGTAATACTCCTGCAAACTCATAAAAAAAGTGTAAGATGCTTCCATGGCAAAGGAAACGCATTTTTACCTCGTGCGCGGACTCATCCGCGAAAAAGGTCATTGGGGACCCTTCATCCAGCAACTCCAGGAGACCTACCCAGGGGCCAGGATTTCAGCGATAGACCTCCCCGGTGCCGGGGAATATTATCTGGGCCGCTCTCCCCTAAGCATTGGCGCCATGGTCGATGACATGCGGCGGGATTTTCTTCGATGCTCGACTCCCGGAGAGCACTCCCACCTCATGGCCATCTCACTGGGCGGTATGATCGCTGTCGAATGGCTCCGCCGGTACCCGGGGGACTTTCACACTGTCACCCTCATCAACACAAGCTTTGGAGGCGTTTCGCCATTTTTTCATCGCCTAAGACCACAGGCCTTCTTGTTTCTACTCAAGGTGCCATTCCTCAAAGGTCGAAAAAAAGAAGCCAGGATCCTCCAGTTGGTCTCAAACCATCCCGATGTCTTCGAGGAAACTCTCGACCAATGGGAAGTCATTCAGCGCGAGCGACCAGTGAGTCTAAGCAATACCCTACGGCAACTTTTCGCTGCTGCTAAGTTTAGGATCGGAACCTTCCTCCCCTCCATACCGGTCACTCTCCTTTCGGCCACCAAGGACCGGATGGTCAGCGTTGACTGCTCACGGGCCATCGCTCGGCGCTGGAAGCTGCCACTGCGTGAGCATCCCACGGGTGGGCATGACCTGACGGTGGATGCTCCCAAGTGGGTGGCAGAAAATATGGGACTCCCCTAGCGCTGTGTTCGAAGCTCAGACTCCAGCGCTTGCCGAGTATGAACCCGTCTAACCGGTGCCTGGCCGCGACCGGCCGGATCGAGTCTGCTGTAGACCAGCCGATTATCCCGCCGCTCAACCTTAACTTCAAACGGTGGATTGGTTCCATTCCTAAGTAAGATAACCACTTCACCTTCCTGGGCCAAGCGGTCCAACTGCTCCCGGGGAATGCTGCGCTCAAGCTGCCCAAGGCTCAGGCCCTGAGGATTGGTCTGGAGCATACGGTACTGCTCATCGGTCACAGGAACTGAAATGGCATTCGCAGTTCCCTGGCCCGACGCTGCTGGAGCAGCTTCAATCGTGATTGTTCCATCGGTGTTGCGACGAAGGTTCACGAGCTTCGCTGTTTCTCGTGCTATGGAATCAACGGAGCTGTCATCGGAGGCCCGCGGGTCGCGGCGACTGACAGTCGCCCTGACTGCCCCTTGTGACACCTGAGGATCGCGCAAGTTTGCTAGCGCTCGGCCCCCGCCGTTTTCCGATAAGGCCGCCTGTTCACCATTCACGCTGTCACTCGCTTGAGCAGGACGGCGATTGATACCCTCAGAAACCGCTGCCACTGCCGACTCTTGAGAGGGGGCAGCGTTCCGGCGACGATTAGCAATTGCCTCATTTAAAAGTCGCGTCTGGTCCCGAGTCAGCTGCTGCTGCTGGGTCAAAAGAGTTTGCAAAGAAGAGATCTCACTGCGCATCTGCGCCTCGCGGGCAGCGACCTGGGGATCCGAGCTATTAGGGTTCGATTGGCGGAAATCATCATAATCGCGCTGCATATCCTGGAGAAGGTCACGCCGTCCCTCAGTTGACATGTTTTCGATGAGGCCTGGGTCATTTCTATGGCCTGAGGTCTGAGGTGTTGATAGACCCGTTGGCACCGCCGCCGTAAAATTTCCAGCGAGAGAACCGGATCCATCAAGCTGACCGCCGCCAGCAACAGTCGTCGGAAGTTGGGACGGATCTGCGCCACTTCCGGTTGAAGGTGGAGTGAAATTTTCTTTCATACCCCCACCGGCCGCAACAAAACCTTCTGGCTTCGGAGCAAGGCCACCGTTTTGAAGCCCGTCCGAGATATTAGTCCATTGCTTTTCAGTCAGACCATAGGCACCTTCAGTACGATCTCGCTCACCTAACGTAGCTACTTTTCGCGCCCTCAACAAGGTGCCACGCCCGTCGGTCTGGCCAGATGAATCGTTAAACGCCTGAACCACTTCGCTCGGTAAAGTCGTGGGCGACGGTCGCGCCACTTCGGTATATTCATCGAGATAACGCTTACGTAAGGCCCCAAGTGCTTCGACCGACCCAGGCTGGCAATCCTTGGAACTCGCGTTCCGAGCGCAATAGTCCCGGCGGAAATCAAAGAAAGTCATCGGACCACTGTTACTACCTCCAGACCTGCGGTTTCTTGGAGTATTGCAAATCTCATCGTTGAAGCGCTGGAGGTCAGAATTCCTGCGGATGTCGAGGTTGAAGAGATTGACCTCATCAGTCTCAATGTCATCTAAAAGCTCAGGGTCTTCCGTCCCTGATGCACGGATCCGAGGCATCTCACGATCAAGGTATTGGCAATAGGTACTAAAAGTCTCTACGCAAGAAACGATGTCACGGTTGACGGTACCGCAGGATTCAGGTGATCGCAGTCCGCTTGACTGCGCCATGAAACGTGCGAGAACACCTTGGTAAGAGTCAGATGTTCGATGAATTTCAGTACTCCTGCGAGTTCTTAAGGCCTCAGTTTGTTCGAAGAAGTTCTTGTCCTTCTCAACTTTCACCACCATAAGCGCGTCTCGGTTATCAGCGAAGAAGCTCCGTAGCCCATCTTGAAAGCGCTTCGCACGGCCAGACTGCAGATTACGCGTCATGCAGGCCTGGTCACCGGGCGAACAGCCTCTTCTTCCCGTAGAAGAACGGAGAGTCTCAAAAAGTCGCGATTTAAATTGATTGAGTTTTTCGGTATCGTTAAACATCGCCCGGATCTCGCGCTGCTGTTCGGGGGCGATCCCAGAGAGCATCCCATCAAGGTTGGCCGGTGTCGCTGCCATGACATGTCTCACCAGCGGGTTTCGGTTCAAAAACCGAATCTTGGCCTTAATCGCAATGAATCTCTCGCGCTGGCCGGGCGCAGTGCCGTCTTGAATGATCTGATTGTAGGTGTCCATGAGCTTGCGGTAGTCCCAGTTATCTGGCTCAAAATTGCCTCGTGAGAGTTCAGCGTAAACAGGCTGAGAGGGGAGCTGCTGAAAGGCAATATAGTCAGACCCCATGACACATTGATAAGGCTGAGGCGCGGGGTCGGTTGGGACTTCCATCGAGGGAATAGCGCTCTGCAGGCTTGCCTGAACCGAGGCCCTATCGCCCTCTCGGTCACGACGGTCGTCGGTTAATCCAAGGGCCCTAGGAATAGTATTACGAACCGCTTCTTCCGCCCTCGCAAAAAGTCCCTGCATAGCACGGTTGGGCTCATAACTCGATTGGGATAGGAACCGAGTCATGTTCTGGGTAGGGTCGACGATCCCGGACTGGAATAAAAGCGTGCGCTGGTTGGCCTCGATTCGAAGACGAGCATTTTGTGTCTGTCGAGCGAAATTATCACGGACAAGATCCTGATCCCCTGAAGCGGATGGTGGCCTGGAGCTCATGACCCCACGGACCATCTCCGGCATATCGTTCCGGAGGCAACTGCAGATCTGAAGGTCCCGTTCAAAACGCGGCATCTGAGAACCAGAACGTTGCGCCGGTATGGGATTGCGATCAAAGCAGCTCATGATGTTGGTGTGCTGGGCCAGCGAGGCACGAACATCCGGGGGGAAGCAGTCTTCAGGCACCACCGCTAGATTCGGTTGAACCGCCTGGGCCCGATCTACGTTGCCGGAGATCACCAGAAGCATAAATAAGAGAGCTCTCACGGTCATAGTTTTCACCTGTCTTCCCGCATTCTTTTCGTCAGCTTCTAAGGAATCCTTAGCTATTGTACGAGAAAGTCGTAGGTTCCCTTGATACGAACGGGATTACGGAGAATTAGGCGGTCAACAACAGCCAAGCTTTAGTGGCAAAGACTTGAGCAAAAGGGTAAGGTTCGTTTCCATGAAGTTCAACCGCATCCCCCCCAAGCACTACCCCATCGAAACCAGCGACGGTAGCATGACTCTTTTCTCCGAAGCCTTCCAGGAGGCCTGTCACTCCTCCAATGGGGCCCGGGCCGAGACCCTCCATCACTACATTGAAGGCTGCCGCGTGGTTGAGCGCTCTGAACTTTATTCCCCCTTCGAGGTGCTCGAGGTTGGTTTGGGTCTTGGCACAGGCCTGCTCACAACCCTCGAGATGTTTCCGCCACTCCAACACCTGCGCTACTTATCTCTGGAGCTCGACCGAGACCTCATGAATTGGTTTCAAGAGGAGCATCAGGAACTGGGTCTTAGCTGGGACGGCGATGTTCTTCAGGGCCATTGCGGGAACGCTCAAATCGCTATCCTCTGTGGCGACGCCCGTAGTACTCTTCCCACCTACCTCCAAACCATTCCCTACTCTTTCCATGCCATCTATCAGGACGCCTTCTCCCCTCGTCGTAACCCATCTCTCTGGACCGTCGAATGGTTTCGACTTCTGCGAGAGGCCTCCCACCCGTCGGTGATCCTCTCCACCTACTCTGCCAGCACCTCCGTTCGGAAAGGCCTTGAGGCCGCCGGTTGGGGAGTTCTGAAAGGTGGCCCCTTCGGCGACAAGCGCGCCAGCACGCGAGCGGTGCTGGACCGACCGACAGATCCAGAGATCCAACTCCAGCTCCAGCGTGCACCAGTTTCACCACGCTTTGACTTGCAGCTTGATGCACCCTGATTCACAATACACTCATGAGGAACATCACCACTCTCCTTCCCATCACCTACCCCGTCATTCAGGCCGGGATGGTTTGGGTCTCCGGGGCCAAACTGGCCGCAGCTTCGGCCGAGGCCGGGATCCTGGGCGTCATCGGCGCAGGGTCCATGAAACCCGAATTGCTCGAGCACCACATCCGTAAGGCCCATTCTCTCACGGCCCACCCTGAGCGGCTGGCGGTGAATGTTCCCCTCCTCTATGAGCGCCCCCGAGAGCAGCTCGAAATCTCCCTGGCACTGGGGATCAGAGTTTTCATTACCTCGGCCGGTTCACCTAAAACTTATACCCCTTGGCTCAAAGAGCAAGGGGCCACCGTGATCCACGTTGTCTCAACTCCTGAGTTCGCTCAAAAAAGCGAAGCCGCTGGATGTGACGCCGTGGTGGCCGAAGGTTTCGAAGCCGGGGGCCATAATGGTCGAGAAGAGATCACGACTCTTGCTCTAGTCCCGCAAGTGGTGGACGCTGTGAAGATTCCAGTCATCGCTGCCGGAGGCATTGCCGACGGGCGGGGGATCGCAGCGGTCATGTGCCTTGGGGCACAAGGGGCACAACTAGGGACCCGCTTTGTGGCGACCTTGGAATCCAGTGCCCACGGAAATTTTAAGACCGCGGTACTTTCCGCCGGGCCCGGGAGCACCATGCTCTCCCTCAAAAAACATGTGCCCGTCCGACTCTTGAAAAATAAGTTCTACGAAGAAGTTAGGGCCCTAGAAGAGCGAGGAGCAAATCGCGATGAGCTCGAGGCACTCCTTGGCCATGGCCGTGCACGGCGGGGCATGCTCGAAGGCGAACTTGATGAAGGCGAGCTTGAAATCGGTCAGGTCGCGGCCCTGGTACGGGATCTTCCCTCTGTGCGGGAGCTGGTTGAACGCCTGGTGATGGAGCAACGTCAATCACTCCCGGCCGGATATTTCTTCTAACCCCAAAAAGAAACCAAAAAAAGGGCGCTCTGGGCGCCCTTCGCAATTAGTAAGCTCTCTCTAAGGCGGCGATCCGGTCTTCGAGATTTGGATGGGTCGAGAGGAAGTTCATGAGTCCTTTTTTAGAGGAGATCTTGAGTGTCTTCACAGCATCCTGGCTGTCATCAACGAAATCGATTTTCTGTTGCAGGCGCTTGAGGGCCGCGATCATCTTATGTTTACCGGCGTACTGAGCTCCGCCTTTATCGGCACGAAATTCACGAACCCGGGAGAAGTAGGCGACAACAAACATCCCGAGGAAAGAGAACATAATCTCAAACACCATCACCGAAAGATGATAGGCCCAGCCACTGCTTGCCGGTCGGTCGTCATCCCGGTCACCGGCGAGGAAGTTCTGGAGAGCGAAGGCCGCGATCCGAGCGAAAAACATCACGAAAGCATTCACAACACCCTGGACGAGGGCCATGGTCACCATATCGCCGTTAGCGACGTGGGCAACCTCGTGAGCGAGAACACCCTCGACTTCATCCGAGTTCATCTGTTGAAGTAGACCAGTGGAGACAGCGACAAGAGCGTTGTTTTTAGAGCGCCCGGTGGCGAAAGCGTTCACTTCAGGAGAGTGGTAGATCCCAACCTCGGGCATCTTCGAGATCCCCGCTTGGCGGGCCATGGTGTGCACTTTCCGCACAAGGTCCCCGTATTGACCGCGGTCGTCGACGATCTCGACACCCATCATTTTCTTGGCCATGAACTTGGAAAGAAGCAAAGAGATTCCCGAGCCAACGAAGCCCCAAACAAGACAGAAAACCATGAGCGCGCTGTAGTTAATACCAGACGCTGTGAGGTAGTTTCCTACTCCAAGGACACCGAGGATGAGGGAAACGGAAACCATCACGAGGATGTTTGTCAGAACGAATAAAAAAATACGCTTAAACATATGTTCTCCGGTTATGTAGCAATCCTTATGCGTAACTAAAAGATAATACTTAATTCAAGCACGTCAAGGGTGGAGAGTCGAGGGAGTTAGAAAAAACCTACTTCTCGATAGACTATTCTAGAAGGTATAGGGAAAACCAACATGACCGATCGCTTAAGTCAATGCGATAAAAATACACTAAGAGCGTGAAGAATTTACCGTGGCCATGGTTCGATTTCTAAGAGCGACTTGCCGATGCGATCCATGGCCTGTTACGCTTTGAGTCTCGACTCTAGGACAAAAGGATCAGCATGTTTCGCAAACTCTCCCTCATTCTTGCCGCCGCTGCCTCAACATTTGTGAGTGCACAGACCGCACCCGTTATCGAAGAGAAGATCTATCTTGAGTTCCAGTCCCAGGCGCTTGATAGTCCCTTGCTGCGGCCCGGAGTGTTTACACCTTTTGAACAAAAGCTTCAGGTGGATGCGATCTGGGATCTTGCCCATGAGGGCCACGTTGAAGCTCTCGACGCTCTAGAAGATAATAGAACCTCACACTACACACTGCCAGAGCGGCTACGAATAGGACTCCTTCGGCTGCGTCTGCGCGTTGCCAGGACTCTCAACGATCAGTTGGTTCAAGACCTGAGCGCTCACCTCCTCTCTCCACAAGCTGACCGGCGGATCATTTATCTCATTGCTGCTGATGCGAAACTGCTCCGGAGAGCAGGTCACGATGAACTCGTAGAACAGGCCAGGGCACACAGCGAAGATTTTAGGGTGATAACCGACGAACCTGTGGTGCCGTCCACTCAAGCGGCCGGTATCGCCTCTTCACTTTTCTCTTATACACCAGACCTTAGAAACTGGCGTGAAGGAAGCTACACTCGCGCCGTCCACATGTATATGTTCTGTCGGGAAGACCGCCGCTATCCGTGCCTACTTGCCATGCGCACACCTCGAGGAGTGCCAGTTAGGAATCGCGACGGCTCCCTCTGGACTCAACCCTCACTTGGGTCCTCGAAGCACGGGTTCCCGAGTCACCAGCGGAACGGGAACACTCCAGAGGGAATTCTAACCATGGACTCAGTCATGCCCTCGGCCGACCAAACACAGACATTTGGAAGGTTCCGTCGGGTCATCTTAAATTTTATCCCGAGGTCCCCTGAAGAACAGGTCTTAAAGGAACTCCTTCCCCCCTCAATACGCCGAGATGTGTGGTGGAGACCTTCAGTCATTGCTCGTGACATCGGCCGAAATTTTCTGCGAATTCATGGTACGGGGAAAATTAATCCTGACCCTTTAACGCCCTTCTTCCCGTTCCTGCAGACACTCGGCTGTATCGCTCAGAGAGAGAATACCTACGCTGGCCGAACCTACCGGGATCAGCGCCAGCTTCTCGATACGATTATGGGGGCCCTTGAACTCGCTCCGACTTTTCAAAATGAGCCCCAGGTCAAAGGCATTCTTTACTTGATTAACATCGATTCTAAAAACGAAGCTGTCACTGCTGCTGATCTTGCAGCAATTGGTATTCGATGAAATTCTTTTTACTCCTGGTCGTACTCACCTCTCAAGTTTCGCTAGCTAACGCTGGACCTCATGTTCCACAGATCACAGTTCAGGGGAACTGCGATCTTCAGGTGACTCCGGATCGCGGCCGCATTTCTATTTCTGCTGAGAACCAATCGAAGGATCAGAAGGAGGCGGTGGCGCGTACTAATAAGGAGATTAATCAGCTTCGTGAAGAAATCAAGTCGCTAAAACTCGAGCATCTAGAACTCAAAAGTACTGCCTATGCAGTCCAACCGATCCGCGAATGGGAAAAAGAAAAGCTCGTCGACAAAGGATTCCAAGCAACGCTGACCCTCGAAATTACCACCAGTGAAATCTCTCGCCTCGGCGAAGTGATGCAAAAGGCCAGTCTTATTGGTATCCGTAAGGTCGGGGAGCTCCAGACCTATCTTTCTCTTGAGCGCTCGAGGGAGGAATACCTCAGGTGCCTTGACGTCGCGGCGGAAGACGCCAGAGGTAAGGCCAATCAGCTGGCAAAGAAGCTAGGCTTTAAAATCGGCGACGTGATCCTCTTAAACGAAGTTCCTAACGTGACACGACCAGTGTACGAGACCATGATGCCTAAGTCTGCCGTGGCCGACTCCAGGGCCGCCCCACCAGCGCAGATTGATCCCGGCAGTCAGCAGTTCTCGACAAACCTTCAGGTCACCTTCAATATCAAATGATGATGACTAAAGGACTGCCTCATTACCAGCTCCTCGACTCCGGCTTGGGCCGAAAGCTCGAAGTCATATCCGGCATTCGTGTCAACCGGGCATCTCCTCAAGCGATCTGGAGGCCCTCCCTAAAGGAAGCCGAGTGGAACCTCGCTACCTCCAATGTCATTCGTACCAAAGACGGCGGAGGGAAATGGGAACATAAGAAAGACCCCTCGCCGGCATTAGCATTTCCCTTCGAAGTCGACAGCAGGGCATTCAGTTTCCGCCTAAAATTCACCTCCTTCGGTCACTGCGGTGTCTTCTTCGAACAAATACCTGTTTGGGAATGGCTATTTAGGGAAGTGACCTTGTTAAAGGAAAAACTGGGGCGGGCACCAAAGATTGTGAACCTGTTCGGCTACACCGGATGCGCTTCCATTGTTATGGCCGCAGCGGGTGCAGAGGTGTATCACGTCGATAGCTCCAAGGGTGTCCTCGATTGGGGAAAGGAATCTCAGGCCCTCTCTAAGGTCCCTGATGCGAGCATCCGTTGGGTCCAAGGTGACGCTCAGGAATTTATCCGTCACAGTTTTAAGAAGACCTTTGTTTACGACGGAATTCTCGCTGATCCTCCGAGCTGGGGTCACGGAGTCAAAAAGGAAGTCTGGGATTTTGAAAAGCACATCCACCTTCTCATCGAGGGTCTCTTGAGTGTGCTTCACCGGGACAATAGTTTCTTATTCTTGACCAGTCATACCCACGGAGTTCAGGCAGAGGCCCTACGGAACCTAATTTCCGATAAGCGCTGGAGATCCATTGAGTCCGGTGAACTAGGAGTCAAGCACCACCATGATGAACGTGTTCTGCCGGCCGGAATCTACGCTGCCGCCAAAAGCTACCGGAACACCTAATGGGCCACCCTGGAATTAGCGCCTGAAACGAAGCTAAGGGGTTACCTCAAACTCTACAAGGATCGGTCGGTGGTCGGAGCCAATGGACGCGCCATCCACAGTGGCGGAGCTTACTGAGAGTGCTCTCGTAAAGACATGATCCAAGGGCCAGCCGTTGAACGTCATGCGATCCTCCCCGTTGGTATAAGTCGCCTCAATGAGTCCTAAGCGACGAGCAACGAAAAAAAGATGAGCAGTCCGGGATTCATTCCAGGTATTGAAATCCCCGGCCAGAAAAACAGGTCCCCGATGGCTCAGTATTTCTGACTCAATCTGCTTTATTTGTCGGCGAAAAGCTCCGGTGGACTCGAAGTTAATACCGTGGACTGAAATGACCAGAAGATCGGCTTCATGGTCTTCGACATCGTATTTGGCAAAGGTTGTGGCCTTCGGGGTTAGGGTCAGAGGCTCGCGATCCGGTGAATGCCTGACATAGGCGTGGAGCGGAATGGCCTCACCGCCAATCATCGAGCCCGTGGCGGCATTCGCATACTGCCGGTACAGAAAGCTGATTCCCATTTCCCACTGATGTTGCCCCAAAGCGGTGAGTGTATCGAGGAAGATTGGCCGCTCGTAGACCTCTTGCATAAGGAAGAGGTTCCTGTCCTGGGCGTAACGATCAAACTCTTGTTTCCAGGCAAACCGTTCGGCTTTTTTAATATTCCAAACCAGGGCCTTGATTGTCTTCGGAAGTGCTCGATCTGCAGCTGACCCAACAGTCTGGAGCGAATGGGACTCAGGGAGTACTCTAAAGAGCCGCGAGATAAACTCTTCGTTCCCCAAAATTTCAGCAAATGAATTCAAGGAAATACAAGTCAGGGCGAGGGCCAATAGCGGGTGTTTCATGAGTGTCAGTTCCTCTTATCTCAATATTCGGCGCAGAACGAAGAAGACTCTTAAAACAAGAACCCACTTATACTGGTATCCGGAAAGGCTTTAACTTACAAAAAAAGTCACTCTTTTGCGACTAATTTAGGCCCACCTGTCTGGATTCCTTACACTTGCAAGCTCTAAATATCTGATGTCCCAAGAGAACCGTTACATTTTTTATGGCACAGCGCTTGCTCCTTAATTCTAACAATAAGAGACAGGAATTCACTTTAAGGAGAATCCATGAAAATGATGACGCTTTTTATTATTTTCTGTTTATCTACAACGGCCCTCGCTCAGCGACGTTTCGAGCATCAATCCACCTTGGATGAAATCGCCCAAGACATCGATCAAGCAGAGAGGAAACTCGGTGAGGCGAAAAGAAAACTTTTAAATCTAAGAAATACGCTCGGTCGACGGAGCGATCCGATTATCGCAATATCAAAGGCCAAGCCTGTCCTCACCAATATGCACTGTTCTGACTTAAGAGGTGACCCGACACGCCATGGCCCTGTCGCTATTCAAAAGCAATCGATTCAACAGGCCATTAATAATGTCCTCGCCGCATGTCGAACATCCGGTAGACCGACCGGAGATTGTGACGAAAGAAATATTATGCTTGAGTTCAATCCGGATCCTCAAGATGCTCAGCTAACTTGCATTACTACAGCAAGATTAAACTAAATACCTAGAAGCTCATAGCGCCCTGGCATGCCTAGGGCGCTATTTATTGTATCTCAAGGCCTTGACGGTACCATTCCGAAAGAACGGCACTCGTAGCAGCAGAGACATTCAAACTCTCCACCTCGCCAGTTCCAGGAATAGAAACAAGCTGATTCATTTTCTTCACCAGTTTCTCTGAGAGACCCTCGCGCTCGGCACCAAGGAAAAGAAGGACTTTCTCTGGAAACCCTACCTGGTACAGGGGAACACCTGTGTGGCTGGAGGTCGCAAAAGTCACAAAGCCATTCCGGGCCCCTTGATCGAGGACAAAACTCCAATCGTTGAGGTGAACGGCAGGCACGGTCTCGGCCCCTCCCTCGGCGGTGCGAATCGCAGCGGCCGAGTTCGCCACCGGCACCTTGGCCTGATAGAGAATGGCGGTCACACCGAAGTGAGCAGCGGATCGCATGATGGCACCCAGGTTATGGGGGTTCTCAACCTCTTCCAGGCATAAAATCAGGGCGCGCCCTGGGGCCTCGAGGAGTTCCTTGGCCTCGGGAAGCTTTTTTGACTTCACAATCAGGCTGATGTTCTCGTGGTGAGTTGCTTTTGTAATGGTATCGATCTCTTCTTTCTCCACTACGTGGTAAGCGAGCTGATGATCGGCCAGGTACTTCATCAGTGCTTTGAACTCAAACAGACCCTCACGGGTCACGTAGGCACGGACAATATCCTGGGGGCGCTTTTCAAAAATTTTAAGGCAAGCGTGGCGCCCGTAGACCCGGGCTTCCTGGTTTTTTTTAGTCTTCTGCATGGGGAGGCTATTAACACAGAGGGTAGATGGTGTATAGAGTTCCCATGACAATCTACACGGGATACCTCGCGATTCATAAGTTTGAAGCAGAGCTTGAGCGGGAGTTCGAGGTCCGAGGCCTTACCGTCGCTCACAAGCGAGACCGCCTTTACCTCGTCGAAGGGACCGCACCCGCTCTCATCTGGGCCCAGGTCACGGCCTTTAACCTTGAAACAATCAAAATCACCTCCATCAATGACGGCGCTAAAAAGCTTAAGGACCGAGGCCGCAACTGGGGCCTTTATACGGTTACAAATCACCGTCGCGCTGAGCTCATTCAGGAGATCCTGCCAAAAATTCGGCCCCGGCCCCTTCCCTTTCGGCACCCGCTCCCATCAGCTCCGATGGGTTTTTGGACCCTGTGGCAAGAGGATGAGCTCCTAGCGACTCAGGAAACCTCCTCTCCTTTTGCACTCGGGGCGATGGAGTTTATGGAAGATAAGGTTATGCCACCCTCCCGCGCCTACCTGAAACTCTGGGAGTTCTTTACGGTGTATGCACCCGAGGCCATCACCGGAGGAACCGCCATCGATGTGGGTTCTTGTCCAGGTGGTTGGACCTGGGTCCTTCGCATGCTCGACTTCGAACGGGTGTACTCCGTAGACAAGGCCCCTATCGAGAAGCGGATCATGGACCTGGGAAAGATTGAGTTCCGGCAAGAAAGTGCGTTTGGCCTGGATCCCGCCACCTTGGGGCCCATCGACTGGTTCTGCTCTGACATCATCTGTTACCCGGAGCGCCTTTTGAATCTTGTAAACCGATTCCGCGCGGCCGGCACGGTAAAAAACTTTGTCTGCACCATCAAGTACCAGGCCGAAACGGATTGGGAGCAAACGTTGAAATTTCTCGAGATCCCAGGGTCGCGCATCGTGCACCTCCACCACAATAAGCACGAAGTAACCTGGTTCCTCAAAGGGGCGAACTCATGAAGTATTTTTCCTCGGAGCGTCCGCTGCGGCCCCGTCTGACCCGTGATATCACCAAGCACCTCAAACGGGGAAACCCTTGGGTCTTTGCCGACGCCATGGAAAAAATCAAGGCCCCTGAGGGCCAGTATGGAATTCTCTTGGGGCCCAGAAGTGATGTTGTGGCCCACGGCTTCACCTCTTCCTCCGTCAACCTCGCCTTCCGGGTTCTTACTGTTGGCGATCGTCGCTTCACGGACGGTGAGGTCGAGCGCCGAATACTGCGTGCAGCTCGCAACAAGCGTCACCTCCTGACGATCGATAATAAGTGCTTCCGCCTACTCAATGGTGAGGGTGATGAACTTCCTGGAGTCGTTGCGGACTACTATGACGGAGTCGTGGTGCTCAAACTCGACGGAGCAGCTTCCGAGGCCTTCTGGAACAAGGAGGCACTGGCGCAATTTATTATGGAGGAACTGAATCTCCCTATTCGCTGCATGTATTTTAAAAGGAAAAACAGCGAAGAGGAGAAAGGGTTAATCCTCTGCGGCGAGTGCGAGAATCTGACAGATCTTGAGTTCCTCGAGCATGGAGTCAAGTTTCGGACCAATATCATCGACGCTGCCAAGACCGGTTTTTTCCTGGACCAGCGAGAGAACCGAAACTTTATCCGCTCTGTGGCCAAGGACAAAACCCTTCTGAACCTCTTTGGTTACACGGGTGGATTTTCGGTGTACGCGGGGCTAGGAGGCGCCCTCATGGTGACCACCGTCGACATCGCACCCAACGCCATCAAGGGAGCGACTAGGAACTGGCAAATCAATCACCTGGCCCCTGAGCTTCACGACGCCATTTGCGAAGATGCTTTCGAGTTCGTGGCCCAGGCGCAGAAAGAAAAGCGCCTCTGGGATATTGTGATCACCGACCCACCAAGCTTCGCGCCGAACCAAAAAGCGGTGGCAGCGGCACGGGAGGCCTACATCAAAGTCTTTACTGACTCACTCCGTTTGGTGAAAGACGAGGGCTTCTTCGCAGCATCCAGCTGCTCAGGCCATATCGGCTTCGAAGAGTTCCTGGAGGTCGTGCAGGAGGCGCTCTCAAAAGCTAGACGCCGTGGAAAAGTCCTTTTAGTGAAGGGCCAGCCGGAAGATCACTCCTATCCCCTGGCACTCCCGGAGATGAGGTACCTGAAGTTTGTCTATCTGCAGGTCTTCAATGATTAGCCGCCTGATGTCCGTGCCATCAGCTCTTTGACAAAGGTCTTGCTCCGAAGCTCAAGCCAGAGAACCTGCATCATCACTCCAGCACAGATCCAGACCAAACTGTAGCTCAGGGTCTCCCGCGGCAGGCCCGCGGCCAAGTTGGTCAGCATGAGTCCACCCCACAGGAGAGCTGGCATGAAGATCAAAGAATACTTAAAGCGCCGCCAGATCCACCACAGCTCTTCTCCTTTCATGCCGATGAAGGCCACGACGAGACCACTCGAAAGAAACAGCGAAGCACAGAATGCCGCACAGGCCACTTCTCCGAGAGCACGGAAGATGTGGGCGATACCATGACCCTCCAGGAGTCCCAGTCCAAACTGCGGGCAAAACCCAAGCGAGAAGAGGGCCCCAAGAAGTTCGAAGACGATAAACTTAGCGACGATCCCCCGGGCCCGAAAAGAGAGAAGGATGTCGGCCTTCGTCTGCGCTTTTAGGAATGCGGGTGGTGCTTCTTGACCAACTAAAAACTCTAAGATTTCTTTATTCTTCATGGTGACCTCTTAGACTTCGAACGGCCCTTGATAAACGCTGGCGAAGGTTCGTTTGTGACAGACCCGTTTGGGCCTCCAATTCCGCATACCCGACGCCTTCCAGAAAGTAGTGCCGCACCAGTGCCTGGGTCTCCGGGGGAAGCTTCGCCAGGAGGGCCTCCGTCGCCTCAGGTGCAAGATCGGGTGGGTTAGTGTAAAACTCTGTGATAATCTCCGTCTGGTAATGGGACACGTCCCGACGGGCCATGGCACGGTACTCATCAATCAAAAGGTTCTTCATAAGTACGAAGAACCACGGAGCGAAGGGTCGGTCTTTGTAGAGACCCCGTTTCTCATGCAACTGGCGCCAGACCTTTTGGAACTGATCATCTACGTCGCTCGCGCGGATGCGCCGGCGCAGGAAGGCGTAAACCATGGGAGCGTATTTTTCATACAGCACACCAAAGGCGTCTTCGCTTCCTTGAGCATACTCCCGCATCCACTCTTCATCGCTTTTCATCTCTGGATCATCTCACAGGAGTTCGGGAAGGATAAAGGCATAAAATGCGCCCACCAAGTTGATCAAAAAAGTCACTATCAGGATGGGCGTGGCCCATGAACGCGCGGACTCGCAAGCGTCTTTCTTATCCATAGGGCAAGTTTTGGAATCAGAGAAGCGCTGGCCCGCGAATGCCAATGCCAGCATAAAAAACGAAACTCCGAAAACGATCCCCTTATGCTCTGAAGGCCAGATCAGCTGAGGAAAATAACCTAAAAATCCAGCGAGTCCTGCGCCGAATCCCAGCAGCACCAGGGTCGAGGGGATAGCGCAACAGAGGAGTGTGCCGAAGGAGGTGAAAAGAGATGCGTAAGCGATCGCCCTACTTTCTTTCAATGCTTGCCACATTATATCCTGCCTCTTGTATGAGTTTCTTAATCGTCTCGTCAGAGAGGTCCTTCCCTTCATGGGTTTGAATGGTGACAACCTTCTCGTCCATGTTGACCCGAAGTTCCCGGATGCTGGTCTCGGGAGCAAACTTTTTCTTGATCCCTTGAGCGCACATGGAGCAGACCATGCCACTGACCTTCACCGAAATATCGGCGGCAAGAGCATTCAAAGAGAAACCTAAAAGGATCAAAGATAACATTTTCTTCATAAACTGTCCTCCGACTAGTAGTGAACCATCAGGTTAAGCATCCACTCTCCGCGGGTGCTTGAGCCCAGTTCCCATAAGACGTTGTGATAAAAAAATCGAACCAGGGGTGTAAGAGTGACCCTGTCTTGGACATCGCCAATCACCATTCCTTGGAGCATGAACCAAGTCTGAAGCTCCTCGAAGGGGGCCTTCCTGGGAGAAAAACCTATGCGCCCCTGAGCAATGTAGGAGTTTTGAAACTGGTAATACTTGGCAGCGGTATAGAGGGAGCGGGTTTCCCAATCCACGTCGGCCCCCACAAGACCGGATGCGCGGGTGCGCTTGTCTCCACCAAATTCCCGGTCCTCGACTCCAAGACCGCCGTGAAGATACAAATTCGCCTGAGAGTCAGTGCCGTTGCGCCGCCAAAGGAGCTGATTGAGTTTCACTAGACCCAACTCGTTATTGGCACCATCCCGGGAGAAGCGCCAATGATCCACGCCGAGTGCTAACCGCTGGGTAAAGGAGTACATGACATAATTATTTGAGTACTCCGGCATATTGGAAGAGTTCAGCGCCCAGCCACCCTGGTAAATCACGGGATGGGCCCAGGTGAGAGCGCTGTTAAAGATCACAAAAAACAACAGTAAAGATCGTTTCATATCCATCATAACGATGGCCGAGGGCCGGCCGTGACAAGCTAATGAAGATTTTTGGTAATCTTTCGGAAGTTCGCCCAGATCTGGGATTTTAAAAGATCCACGTCCATGTCGAGGTGATGGGCCGCACGCAGGTAGATGTCATGGATATCGAGGTGCTTTTGTTCATCCGTCTCAAGGAAGAGGTTTGAGAGCGGCACCAGGGGAAGAAGTTCCCGGATCTGAGGCGAATTGTCGATCGAGAGACCAAACGAAAAATAGGTCTCGGGATGAAGCCGCAAGAGGTCCCGCATAAGCGCTTCGTTGCCGCGGAAGTCGTGGAAGATCCAAGGAGACTTAGGTTTTTTCTCTTTTAGAATCTGAAGGAAATCAGATCCCGCACGCACACTGTGAATGACCAGTGGTAAGGCATAGCGCTCTGAAAGATCGAGGTGCCAATGGAACAAACTTAACTGCATATCGAGGAATTCAGGGTAGGCACGGTCGATACCTGTCTCTCCAATCCCCCATAGCCTCTGCTCATGTGTGAGATTTTCGATGTGGCGTTTAAACGCATCAATTTCGTCCGTCGTATAATCCTCAACCCACCAGGGGTGAATGCCGGCGGAGGTATAGGTCTTTGGTGTCCCTTCTACCAAGAGCTCGTCAGTGGAAAGGCAGGCAACACTGACCGACTCTGGGTGCGTGTCACGCCTGTGGGTATGAATATCCAGGTAGTTTAAAGGGTCCACTGATTTACCGGCAGAAGATGGTGTGGTCGACCATCATGATTCTCTCGCCAATCTGCTGCCCATAAATCGTTCGATAGGAGGTGATTCGCGACGGAATATACTCAAACACGTTCTCGGAGTGCCGCTGACCATTGGCGTAGGTGAGGTTTACAAACCCAGAGCAGGTGACGTTTCTGTCTGTATGGTTCCAGATCGTGACTTGCACACTCGTGCCATAATTTGTGACCTGAGGGAAGATAGCACTTGAACGACCGGCATGGGCCAGAGTGCAAATCAAAATGGACACAAAAAGACATGTTTTCATTGAGTAACTCCTGATATCTTGATTAAACCAATCGACGACCTAACCGTCTAGTTTTAAGGCACAGATCAGGAGTCAAAAATGATTTCACCAGATATTTTAGCTTATTGCATTAGCCATTCTACCTCGCCTAGTGAACTGGTCAAAGAACTCGGGGACTACACGGTAAAAAATATATCCGGTAGCAATATGTTGATCGGAGAGATGGAAGCCGCTGTGCTGGGCTTTTTGATCAAACTTGGGGGCGTCAAACGAGTCCTCGAATTAGGAACATTTACAGGCTATTCCGCTCTCGCCATGGCGGAGCAGCTGCCGGCAGACGGAACGGTGACCACAGTAGATATTAATCCCCACACAACTAAAGTCGCCAGGGAGTATTGGGACCGCTCACCCCACGGACAAAAGATCAGCCAGATCCTAAAACCCGGCAGAGACGCCCTGGCCGGGCTCACGGGAACATTTGACCTTGTGTTTATCGACGCCGATAAAAACGGCTACCCCTTCTATCTTGAATGGGCCCTGGCCCATCTCTCACCGCGGGGTCTTATCGTGACTGATAATACACTCTGGAGCGGAAAGGTCCTGACTCCGGCCCAGGATAATCAGACCGAATCCATCATCAGTCACAACTCCCAGGCACGTGAGCTCCTCGGATATACCAAGGTCCTTCTTCCCGTGCGAGATGGGATGTACCTTATCACGAAGAGCTAAACCGCCCGGTTGCGATCAGTTCCCGGGCCTTAGTTTCTTAAACGCTGATGCAGTTCCACAGGAGTCCAGAAAGCACCCCTGTGGAACAGATTATTAAAGAACGATCAGAACTTCATTCGTGTCGCCCGACTTTGTGAATTCGAAATCGACGTTGTCGTCAGAGAAGAAGGTCGATTCTTGAGCACAGTCATCACCCATGTCAATGACATCGATGGCAAGTTCTCCGCGCTTGGGCATGGTGAAGTCAGGTAACACCAATGACTCAGGGGCCGTGCTGCGGTCGATGAGATACTTCTGCTTGGAAACACACTCATTCAGGATCGTTGTACCGTTAATGTCAATCCGCGACTTCGACGGGAAGCTGCGACCCTCGAGAAGAAGCTTCCAACTGATTGAGGAAAGGCAACCGACTCCGGAGCAGACCGGGTTAACTGTTTTGCGAGACTTTGACTCCGGGCGATTGCCGCAGCTGATGGCCCCGAAAAGGAGACTGCCCATCACGACGAGATACAATGTTTTACTCATGTCCATAGCTTGATCCTTGGTTTGGAGGGTGAATACCCGACCGAGCTTATGGGAAGAGTTAACGAATTGAAAAGTTGTTGATCGGGCGAAGCTCCTGCTAACGAGGCGAGACGGCGCGCTTCATTAGTACAAAGGAATCGAAGGCTTCACTCACTGCTCCTGTAGAGTGAGCAAAGTGAATCTAAATTTTTTCTTCAGGCAGGAGACTAGAAGCGGAAGATGCCTCGAGAATCACGAAGCTTCTCCCGAAGACCGTCCTGATATGACCTGGTCGGAAACTTCGTCTCAAAGCGACCAGCAATCATGCGCTCCACTCTTCTAGAGGGTGAACGGAAAAGTTCAATCAAATTGGCCGGAACAACATTCTCAGACGACACCTTTTGGACCCGGACCAAGTCCCGGTAGGAAAACTCCATGGCAAAGCAATCAGAGAAGAAAAGAGTCAGGATGAGGGCGGTGATGACTTTCATTTCGAACCTCCTGTTCGTTACGTGTCCAGCGCCCATTTGCGAGTTTCATGCCGGCCCTAATGGCCTGTAAATCTGAATCATGGGGCCAAAGAGAACCCAGCCATTGGTGTCACAGTCCACGGCGCTGGAGTTCTTCCGCCGCGGCGGGAAAGTCGAAGGATAGGGTTTCCTGGAAGGTGAAGGGGATGAGGATATCGGCATCTTGCTCAAGCACAACATTTGGGTGACTTCGGCGCCTGGGTGCCGGTGGAAAAAGAAGTGACTTGGACCGAAGGTCGTTGTTATCACACAGAAGATTCCCTTGGATGATATTGCCACTCATCGCCGCCTTGATCCGGACAGTGAGGGTAGGGCCCGTCACCACGAATGACTTCTGATCACCAGCAAGTTTCGTCAATACTTCTAAACCAATGCCCGCAAGCTCTCCCTGGATAGTCCCTCGTGAGCCGGTTAAAGAGAGCTTTCCCCCTTCCTTGATCTTAGTCGTCATTTTAAAAGCCTGGTCTTGATCGAAGGACAACCGAACATCCGAAAGCGAGAGAAGAGTTCGTACAATATTCTGATCAACTTCCTTCAGCATCACATTTGTAAGCCGCACATCGAGGGTCTTGAAGTGCTCGAGGATTTCATCTCTCACCTGAGCGATATCGCCCCCGGATAGAATCATGCTCACATCCCAGGCCTTGATTTTCACAGAGCGCTTGGCCTCCCAAAAAAATCCTGGTCGCAGTGACAGCTCAATGCGGCCCGCTTCCAGGATTGACGATGGGCCTTCAGGACTCACCACATCCAAGTCACGCAAGATAAGAAGACCTTGAAGAAGCTGCAGATCAACATGACTAACCTTAATCACACGGCCATTTTCGTCGGGAGGAAGACCGTTGATCCATGCCTCGATCGCGAAAGGTGCCAAGACCCGGGCACTAAGACCTACCACAAAAAGAATCAAGGCCAGCGCCAAAATCCAGATTCGATTCGGCTTAGGCCTTTCTGTTCGAATGTAGATTGGCTTCATGATATCAGTGTACGTGGCCTATCGGTGGTCGCACAAGACGCGAGGAGATGGCGCGCTATTCAATAGAAAAAATTACGTTTAATTTAAAATTCGTGTCACTCGCTCGCTTGATACCATCCCTCCAACGTTAAACCTTACCACGGAGGATTTGTATGGCCAAACGAGTAGCTCAAGGAAACCAGGGGCAGAAGAAAACCAGGCGTGCACTAGAGATGGCACCGAACGATGCTGGCATTCAGAGTAATCCTCTGAATTCTAAGCTCGCAGGTCTCGCGGGTCTCGGAAGTTTCGTCCAAGGAGCAGGTTATAAGAAGATTGCCCGGGCAGTTTCGAGCAACCCCTGGGCCCTCTCTCTGGCCGGAGGCATCGGCGCCTACTTCATCGGACGTTTTTTGTACCGCTACTACGAGAATCATCCTGAAATCTCGGATTTTATCCAGGAAAACTTTGAGACAGTCGAGTCAAAACTGCGTGAGATCCGGGGTACCGACTCGGTCGCACACTAACATGATGAAAATGGAGAAACAAAAATGGTAAAAAAAACACTTCCGAAAAAAGACGGTCGCCGTATAAGGACCAATCGTACCCGTGGAAGCGCTCAGTCCATGGATGCCAGGAATGACAGCTTTCAGGAGGATCGGGATTATAAAGAAATCCTGAAAGACTTCATCTCGCGCCCGGCGGTGAAATACGTGGCCGGCGGAGTCGCTGCGGCGATACTTGCGAGGCTTGCCAACAATATGGCAGGAAAATATCCTGAGATCTCGGATTTCCTCCGGGAGAATATGGACAACCTTGAGGCCAAGTTAGGAGAGTTTCGAGACACTCTTCAAAACACCGCACAGCACTAGTCTTTAACATGGTATTCATCAATGAAGGGGCCGCATTGTCGGTCCCTTCTCTTTCTTATTCCTCATTGACCTTACCCAAATAAACTTTGACCTTCCCTAAAGGGAAGGGTTTATTATCTTGAAGACTATAAGGAAGAGCGATGAAAAAAGAGATCATGCTGAACATCAAGGGGATGACATGTGCCTCTTGCGTCGGTCGGGTGGAACGGGTGCTCAAAAAAGACCCGGGAGTTCTTTCCGCAGCAGTAAAGCTGGCCACCGAGAAGGCATCGATAATTTTTGAAGACACGAAGACCGACCCATCAAAACTTATCGACGACGTCCGACGGGCAGGCTACGAGGCAAGTTCACTCCCAACCACTGAGGAAGATCGGTTAACTGAACTCAAACATGAGGGACGATCCGTTATCGTCGCGGCAACACTGTCGCTTCCCTTAGTCCTACCGATGCTCTTTGAACCCTTCGGCGTTCATCTGATGCTTCCTCCAATTCTCCAACTGGCCCTGGCGACACCAGTTCAGCTCCTCATAGGTGCAAGATTCTACACCTCAGCCTGGAGTGCGCTCAAGGCCCGCTCTGGGAACATGGAACTATTGGTGGCAATCGGCACCAGCGCCGCCTATGGTCTCTCCCTCTACCATCTCCTTGCAAAGTCCAACCTACACCTCTACTTCGAGAGTTCGGCCGTTATCATAACCCTTGTTCTGCTAGGAAAATATCTTGAGAAGAAGGCCAAGGCCCAGACCACTTCGGCGATCAGGGCCCTTCAAGATCTAAGACCTGAAACCGCCAGAGTCTTGCGGGAGGGACAGGAAGTAGAACTGCCACTAGCAGCGGTCGTGGCCGGAGACCTGGTCATCATCCGCCCCGGCGAACGTCTGCCCGTGGACGGAATCATCATGGAAGGGTCAACACAGGTTGATGAGGCCCTCATGACCGGAGAAAATCTTCCGATCTTCAAAAAAGTCGGCGACACTGTCGTCGGCGGTTCCATCAACGGAGATGGTGCCGTCACTCTCCGTGTAACGGCCATCGGCAATGAAACCGTGTTGGCGCGGATCATCCGCTTGGTGGAAGACGCTCAGGCCAAGAAGCCACCCATCCAAAGGCTGGTCGATAAAGTGGCTTCTTGGTTCGTTCCTGTTGTTGTCGGAATATCCGCAGCAACTGTATTGGGAGTAGGCCTCGTAACGGGTGATTGGGAAGCGGGGGTCTTAAACGCCGTGAGTGTCCTAGTCATCGCTTGCCCCTGCGCCCTGGGGCTAGCAACCCCCACATCCATCATGGTGGGAACGGGAATGGCAGCCAAGGCGGGAATCTTGATCAAAGACGCAGAAGCGCTCGAAATCGCCCACGGCCTCACCGTCGTGGCCTTCGATAAAACCGGTACCCTCACTCTCGGTAGACCCACCGTCACGACTCTGAGTTCACTGTCCTCATCAAGCGAGGAAGACATCCTAAGCCTCGCCGCGGGCGTGCAACAGGGTTCAGAACATCCCCTTGCCCACGCTATCCTGCGAGCAGCGAAAGAGAGGAAGCTACCCATACCCTTGGTTAGCGCTAACCGCGCGATCCCTGGAAAAGGAATGGAAGGAGAGATTCTGGGAAGGAAATACTTCTTGGGATCTCTTGATGCCATCGAGGAGCTAGGTCTTCTGACACAGAAGATTCGAGAGCGGGTTGAAGAACTTGCGGGTAACGAAGAAACCGTTTCCTGTCTCGCCGACCGTTCGGAAGCGATAGTCCTAGGTATAGTCGCCTTCAGGGATATGGTTAGACCTGAAGCGAAGCGCACTATCAATGAGCTTCATGCCCTCGGAATAAAGACCGTCATGATCAGCGGGGATAACTTAGGCAGCGCTCAAAAAGTCGCTCATGAACTGGGAATCGGTGAAGTCCGGGCCCAGGTTCTTCCCGAACAGAAGGCGCTATTCGTGAGTGAGCTTCGCACTCGTGGCGAAGTGGTGGCAATGGTGGGTGACGGTGTTAACGATGCGCCGGCATTGGCCGCAGCGGATGTGGGAATTGCTATGAGCACGGGAACGGACGTCGCCATGCACACCGCAGGGATCACCCTTATGCGGGGGAATCCGCTCCTCATCTCGGACGCCATCGACATCTCCCGTCGGACCTACGCCAAGATCCGTCAGAACCTTTTCTGGGCCTTTTTTTACAACATCATCGGAATTCCGCTGGCAGCGCTTGGATACCTAAGCCCGGTTATCGCCGGAGGAGCGATGGCCTTAAGCTCCGTTAGCGTCGTCACTAACGCTCTTCTCTTAAAGCGCTGGAAGCGTCAGAGCTAGCGTGCTAGCCTAAGGCAAATCCCCCTTATCTAGAAGGTGACTCATGCTTTTCTCCCCCAACGTTATTGCTGCCCGTAAAGCTCGTGTGGCCGCTGCCCTGGCCCCGCTCTTAAAAGACTCCGACGTGGTCATCGTCCACGCTGGTTCACCGGTCCAAAAACCCGGCGGTCTGGATCAAGTCTACCCCTTTCTCCCTCACCCCAATTACTTTTGGCTCACTGGCTTCAGACGTCCTGCTGGAATTTCAGTATTCTCCAAACACGACGGTTGGATTGATTTTGTCCAACCGGTCACCCGTGAGGAAAAAGTCTGGGAAGGTGGCGGGGTTTCTTATCCAGGAAAAGACCTCAAAGATTTTGATG
>JAIYDC010000126.1 GCA_027487685.1 Pseudomonadota bacterium
AATCAACTTCACTAGGAAGAACTTCAGAGTAACCGGGAACGATGAGAACGTCGTCGTAGGTAAGGGCATAGTCCTGAGTGTAAAACATAAAGCCATCCTTTGATTTTCCAAAGGATAGCTGAATCGATATCGTTTGTAGAGGAAACTATATGCGAAGAACGTAGCCGAGATTTTTGAGAGTTTTGATGTGTGTCGAAAACGGCTTTAGCTTGCGCCGAAGATTCGAAAAGTGCGTATCCAGATTGTTCACCTCAACGTGCACATCTTTCCACAGCATATGGATGAGATCATCCTTGTGAATAACCCGGTTCGGGTTTTGAGATAGAACCAAAAGGAGCTGATATTCCTTCGGTGTAAGACGTACGGCCTGATTGTTCAAAATCACCTGATGGCCATCGAGGTCGATGGTAAGATCTTTAAACTTAATTAATTTATTGTTCTGTAGATTTCGTTTAGAGAGTGTGATCCGGTTTCTAATCCGGGCAACGAGCTCTTCCGTGTGGACTGGTTTAAGCAGAAAGTCATCCGCTCCGATATCGAGACCTTTAACCCGCGCCCCGATGTCGGAATCTCCAGTCAGAAACAACACAGGCAGATTGAGTTTCGCCCGCTTGACCTCCTCATAAATCTCGAAACCATCTTTCCCTGGAATATGAAGATCCAGAAGGATTGCGTCCGTGTGATTATTCCTGATGAAATCAAGGCCTTTGTCTGGCTCGGTAAAAGCTTCAGTAGCAAATGAATCACTTAAAGAACTAGAGAGGGCTTCTAATAGATCTAGGTTATCGTCAATGATGGTGACATGCATTTTATTCTTATCCATGTCGGTTATGATAAGGCAAATAAAGATGGAGAATAAACTCAAGATATCTTAAATCTTTTTTACAGATCTCAAGATTAATAAATTCCAATACTCTAGGAAGTTTGTCGCAAGAAAAAAAAAGTTCACGCCACTTTCTTAAGTCTTAGTAACTTTTGAGTTCATCGATGAGGCTTTTGAGTTCTTTCGAATACTTAGGCTGATCCCCCTCATGCTTCTTAAGGGAGTCCCCAAACTCTGTATCGGTCTGAACGGTCCCTGCCATGAGCTTTTGAGCTGGTGGAGACAGGGCCGGAATCGAAGCTGGAATCCTGGGCGCTACTGCGGCCTGAGTTTTCTTCCATGCCATACCGTAAAATTTAATCGGAACCGAGGCATTCCGAGTCCCAGAAACACGTGTGACTTTTTTGAAGTAGGAGTGGGCATCTCCCGGTTTTACCGAGGCGGGCATACGGGTAGTCTGAATGAAAATGATCTCGCCTTTTTTAGCTGTCATTTCGGATGGTGCTGTCGCACCTTCAACGGATGCGATACCCCGGGCCGGTTTCTCTGTATCAAGCATTTGTTGGGGAAGTTTCTTGAACTCACCCAGGGCCGAATTGAGAGACTGAAGTCCGACTCGAGTCGGTGCACGAGGAGTCCCACTTTCTACTTCCGGGTCTACCATGGTGAAAGATCCCGCAGCAACGGTAGTTTTAAGACCTCGGTTCAGGACGTTAGAGACCTCAACCTCACCATTGACAACAAGAACTTGAGAACGGCTGGTGGCGAGGTCGAAGGTGGTGATGAACTCGCCCTTCCAGAAATCGACGTGACCATTAGCAGTTGTGAGGGCGAGCGGTGCCCGAGTGTTGACGGACTGAATCCAGGTCTTTCCGCGTTTAAGCTGGACCGATCTATTAAAAAACTTCATGTGAGATCCGCCGGTCAGGTGATAGGTCGCATTGTAGTAATCGTTCATGGTTATGCTCGCACCTTCCTCGACCATAATCTCTGAGCGCTCTTCGACATGCTGGCCTGCTTTAAGCTGTGACGTCTTGCCGTCGATCCCGGTGGCAAAGACTTTGCCAGAGACTTCCACGACCAGCGCCACTGGCTTTGCGGCCGCAACCGTCGATAGGGCGAGGAGAAGGAGGCTACTGCTTAATTTTATACGAAATGTCTTCATAGTACCTGCTTAAAATTTTCCATTCATCGGTGTTACGGTATTTGAGTCGGAATTCCTCGACGGTTTTCAAAAACTTCTGGTGCTCGCCCTGATTATACTGGGCCAAGGCCAGCCACAGTTTGGCTCCTCGATAGAATTCTGACTTAGGGTGGTCCTTCACCAGTCGGGCAAGGTATTTCTCGGACCAGTCGTAGCGCTTACCGGTTTCAAAAGCCGCTACTCCGGCCCCGAAAAGGACTCGGTCTCCTACAAGCTGATGCTTTGGAAAGCGGTGAATGAGCTCATGGTAAAACTGCGCCGATTTCTCATAATTTTTAAAATGAAACTCCTTTTCGCCGATGGCGAGGAGCTTCTCCGGAGTCCACTTGTAGACTTCATAGTTCACCAGGTCTTCAGCACTCGTCTTGGGGATGCTCGCTACCGCTCGAGAGGCTCCAGTGTCACTCTGAGGGGCCTGGGCCGCAAAGTATTTGTTCTTCGACTCGAGCTCTGAGACCTTGTACTCAAGGTCCGAGATCGTCTTCCGGAGGTGACGATTATCCTTGGCAAGTGCAAGCGCAGTCTGCTCGTGCCTGAGCTGGGCCTCCCACTTAGCCGTCACAGACTTGTCAAGACCGCCCCACTTCCAAAGAGAGAAGACGTAGGCGAAGGAAAGCAAAAGGAACGTGAATAGAATCTTCATGGTCCACCCTAAACAAAAGAAAAGACTCGCAATTTTATCGGTCTTTTCCCGGAGATCTTTAGCTAAAGAATTCGTGCGGAAGAACCGATGAAAGACCAAGGAGAACACCTAATGACCTTCCCAACACTTGGACTTTTGTTCCTACTCCTTTCTACAGCCGCCATGGCCCAGGGAAGAAAGCCTGCTGTCGAAGACTTCGTTGGTATCGACGTAGAAGAGTCGCGGGTGGCCCCCCAAGGTTCCGAATCACTTTATAATTTAGAGCAGGATGTGGGTCGAATCCAGGCCGGGAAGAAGGAAGCTCCTGCGGTAGCACCAAAGACAACTCAGAGTGCTGAGTCCGGTTTTCCGATGAAAGTCCTTATGCTGGCCCTGGCCCTAGGCCTAGGCCTTCCACTTTCTGTGTGGTTCATGATCATGGCCAACGTAAAGAAAAAGGCGTCCCTCGAGAGCGCCTCGAACATCGAACTTCTGGAAAAGTATCGCCGGGAGCGAGAGAAAAAGAGCGAAGACCAGGTTCGAAAGGTTTCCTAGAGCCGCTCCCATTCTCCTTTAGCCAGATACTTCATGACCCGTTGAATATGATTGTAGTGGACCAGGATTTCCCGGGTTCCGTCCCCGTTAATGTCCAGAACACTCACCGTAAAATCCCGCCGCCAATACTGCTCCCGCTGCTTTTGCTTTTCATGAAAGAAATGGGGTCCCAAAACTAACGATGCCCGTGAAATGTCATGACCTTCAAACGAGAGAACAAAGAGCCGTGCGGTGGACTCGAAGCGACGGCCCTCGGTTCGTCCCTCGTCCAGGAACAAGATGAGTGCCTTGGTCATTGGCGTGATGTGAACAAGCTTTAACTTATAGAGAGTGCTAAAGGCTCCCATAGCGAGAAGCTTTGCTGAGAAAAGAGAGCGACCAGAGGAATTTTGGATCTCGATCCAGTCGACGCCGTCTCGTTTCTGCGAAATGATAATCTCTTCGATCCGATCGCCATCAAGGTCCAGGTGGTATCGAGGGCCAGAAACAGTGAACTGAGGACCGCGATCGACGGTAATCTCGTCGTTGACCTTAGGAAGCTCACCCGTGAAGATCTGGCGGTAGTATCGCTCATCCTGGGCCCTAAGCCCTACCAGCGGAAAACATAGTAGGAAGAAAATCAACCAATGCTGCACCATGAGTCCATTGTAACTTAAAGCTGGCCTTGTTAGTATGACACGGTTTAAAGGAAGGTTTTGCATGATCATTTCACTCGGTTTCGTCCGCTCCAGCAGTCAAGTTCTAATTAAAGAGCTCGATTGGACACAGAATTCACTTTCGACGAAGATCATCGACGTCACGGACATTCCTGACCAGAATCTCCAGGGGCTTTTTGTCGACGACAATGACCACTTCAGCTCCCTCGTAAACCTCCTAGAAAAGGAAAAGGCCCACTACCCTATTCTCGACGCTCGTGACGAGGGTCTCGGTTTCACCGCCTTTGAGGCGCTTGCGGCCCAGCAGTTTAAGGATCTTTTTCTGAAAGTCATGAATCGCTGGACTCTTCATCAGAACCTTTCCTCCGTCGAACACCTCTTTAAGCTCACCAACCATTTCCGGGACCTCTGGAAAAAAGATCGGATCAGTTTCTTCGAGGAGCTTTGGTACTGGCTCAAGCGAAATCTCGGAGCAGCGGACCTGTCGATCATTTTTAACGACATCGTTTCTCTTGAGGAAAAGGATGAGAACAATGAGAGAAAGGAGCGCCCGAAGCTCACTCAGGCCCTTCTCTCCGGAACGAAGAAAGCGAACTTCTCGACTGGAACCTTGAGAGAAAAAGAGCTCATGCAAACGTATCTAGAGAAGTTCCACGATGTCTTTGAAGTCACGGAGTTTAATGGGGCCAAAGGTCAGTTTGTGGCCACTGCACAGATCGAGCGCAGCCCTATCATCTTCATGGCACGTGCCGGGCAGCTTAATCAGCTTCAAAGAACAGTCATGGCGGCCCTGTTTAATGGCCTGCAGCAGTAATCCTTTTTTTTACAACCCGTTTGCAAAACCTAATCAAAGTTTGATATATCAAACCAGTTCGTTATTTATTCATCATAGGATTAATTATGCGCTTTTTTTTGGCAGGAATTCTTATCTGCGTCTCTTTCGCAACACACGCTAACATCGACCAAAAACTTTCCGAATATATTGCAAAGTTTAATCTCACCCCCCTAACAAAGCCGCAGAACGTAAACGCCAAGCTGGCGCAACTTGGCCACGAGCTGTTTGAAGACCCTCTCCTGGCCGGCAATCGAAACATCACTTGTCGTGACTGCCACCATCCCCGCAGCATGACGGTAGATGGCCTCCCCTTAAGTCTCGGCGAAGGCGCTGAAGGGATTCAGGCAGCAGGTCGATTACGCCTTCAGAAAAAAGGAAAAATTCTAGCTCGCAATACACCGTCACTGTTTAATTTGGACGGCGTTAACACTATGTTCTGGGATGGCCGCGTTTCGTTCAATCAGAACACCAAAGAACTGACAACTCCGACTCCACTACGAAATGACGTCAAGGTCACTCTTCGAAGTGCCTTGGCAGCCCAGGCCATCTTCCCGATTGCTGACCATGCTGAAATGCGAGGGCAACCGGGTAGTAATGAAATCGCCGATGCCAAAAGCGACCATGAAGCGTGGGACCTCGTCACCAAGCGAGTCCTTGCTGTTCCGGAATACAGCGCTCTTTTCAAAGAAATTTATCCAGGAGAGACTATCAACATCGGTCACATCGGTGAAGCGATTGCTGAATTCCAGCGCGCAGCTTTTGCATTCAACGATACTCCTTACGACAACTACCTTAGAGGTGACAAAACGGCGCTTAATGACATTCAGAAAGCCGGCATGGACGTCTTCTTTGGTAAGGGTAAGTGCGGCGAGTGCCACAACGGTCAACATCTTTCAAACTTTGAGTTCCATAATGTCGGAGTTCCCCAGATCGGTCCCGGTAAAACCGATGGTGACGATCTGGGCCGTCAGCAGTGGAACTCGGAGAGCGCAAACCTCTACGCTTTCCGAGTTCCCGCACTAAGGAATGTGGCCCTAACAGCACCCTACATGCATAACGGATCGATCAAGACTTTGGCCCAGGTAGTTGAACACTACGATATGGTCGTAGAAAGTTTCACAGGCTTTAAACTCGTCAACAACTGGAAGAATTACGTAGAGAAGATCGCAGATCACGATCATCGCAATGACGACCTCCGCCAGAGTTCGCTCTCAAAGAAGCTCACACCGAAACTTCACTTTGAGGAAGAAGAAGAAAAGGCCCTCACTGAGTTCCTGGCCACTGCCTTGACGGACAAACGGCTCCTGGCCCGGGAACTTGACGGTGACTACGAAACCTACTTCCGTCTCCAGTTGAAGCCTTCTGGCTTTGAGAAGCTGGACCAGCGCTTCACAGGAGTTCGCGACCAGGAAACATTCTACTACTTTGATGCCCTCCTAGAAGGAGGGTTTTTCCTCCGTGAGCTCGCACAACCAATACGCCTGATTCTGGTCAAAAAGAGTGATCGAACTGAACTTGTTTTCCGCGAACAGATCTATAAAACGGCCGTGGCCGATGAAGGGATGGTCCTCGGTGGAAACTTTAACCGGCTTGAGAAACAATTGATCTCTGGCGAAGACTTCCAGTCGATTGAAGGCGCGTACTTGGACATCTTCGACCGCATCTACACCTACAATAACGGCACACGCAACGATCCGATTCCTGTTACCGAACTCGCCATCATTCGAAGCCACATTTCTACAATCAACGCTGGTCTTGGCAGGATCAAATTCGCTGGAGCTGATCGCATCTCGGATGTTCTGAACCAGGCCAAAGACGAAGTCCTTTATGTCCCGACCTCATTTAACAGAAAAGAAACCAACACTTTCAACCTCACTGTTGAGGGGAAAGCGGTAAAGAGTATCCTGCAGCGCTCTCTCCTCCGTACAGAAACCGGTGCACTTGTAGAAACCTGGGCGATTGAATTCGAGACCGGAAGAGTTCTTAAGAGCGAGATACAGAAGTTTGGAAAATCATTACTGAGAGCACTCAATCTCAAGAACAGCGAGATCGGCGGCGGAACACCGAGCCCATCGAAGCTCACCCTTCAGGTTCTGGAGAAAGCGCTTAACTAGCCATTAAGCGCCGAAGGATCCTAGCTGTTCTCCGGCCAAGACATGAAAATGAGTATGAAACACGGTCTGACCGGCGTCGGGTCCAAGGTTCGTGACTAGACGGAAGCCTTCGCGGGTTAAACTCTCTTTTGCTGTGTAAGTTGCGATTGCACGGAAGAGGTCTCCAAGCTGATCAGGGTCGCAACTTACAAGATCAATAATGTCACGGGTGTGACGCCTATGAATGAAAAGATGATGAACCTGGGCCTGAGGTCTAAGATCCTTAAATCCAATGACGTTTTCGTCTTCATAAATTCTGGTCGAAGGAATTTTGCCTTCGACCAGTTTACAAAAGATGCAATCGCTCATCTTAGGCCTTCACTCGCTGGATAGATGCTCCGAGCTGAGTGAGTTTTTCATCGATTTTTTCATACCCTCTATCAAGGTGATAGACCCGCTGAATCTCGGTCTGTCCTTCTGCCTTAAGGGCACAAAGTATGAGTGCGGCCGAGGCACGCAGGTCGGTGCACATGACCGGGGCCCCGCTCAAGCTTTCTACACCCTCAATCAACGCTGATTTTCCTTTAAGAGTTATCTTGGCACCCATCCGACCCATCTCCGGCACATGCATGAAGCGATTTTCAAAGATCGTCTCGGTGACAATAGAGTTTCCTTCCACGACGCTCATAAGTGCCATCATTTGCGCCTGGACGTCGGTCGGAAACCCTGGGTAAGGAGCAGTGTCAATAGCGGCCCCCTTCAAGCGCGGGGACTTTCGCACATGAACGTAGTCCACACCTGCTTCAAGATTCGCTCCCATTTTGGTGAGAGTTTCAAGGACGTAGGAGAGGTGCTTGGGATTAAAACCAGTCACCTTCACATCTGAGCCGGTCATGATTGCAGCGATGATAAAGGTCGCCGCTTCAATCCGATCACCGATTACACGGTAAGCAGTAGCTGCTGGGCTCAGGTCCTTCAGTTCCATACCGTGGATCGTTACCCGGGACGTTCCCGCACCTTCGATCCGTACACCCTGAGCGATAAGGAAATCGGCAAGGTCGTCAATCTCAGGCTCCATGGCGGCGTTTTCGATAACTGTCTGTCCCTCGGCCAGAACCGCGGCCATCATCAGGTTCTCTGTTGCTCCAACGCTTGGAAATGGAAGCGTGATCACCGCCCCCTTAAGCTTTTGCGCCCGGGCCTTAATGTAGCCGTTTTCAATATGAATCTCGGCCCCAAGTTTTTCCATTCCCATGAGATGGATATCTACAGGCCGTGCGCCGATGGCGCAACCGCCAGGGAGAGACACAGAGGCCTGACCGTACCGGGCCAGCAAAGGACCCAAAACCAAGACCGAAGCGCGCATCGTTTTCACCAAAGCATAGTCTGCATGCTGGTTTGCCAGTTCAGTGGCATCGAGTGTTGTCGTGCTACCCCTGTTACTAAGCTTTACTCCCAGACTCTGGAGGAGCTTAATGATGGTGCCTACGTCCATGAGTGCAGGAATGGTTTCAAAGTTGACTGGGTAAGGGCATAATAAAGTAGCGACGAGGATTGGTAGTGTTGCGTTCTTCGCCGATGAGACGCGGACCTCGCCGGTAAGAGTGCAGGGTCCATTGACGATTAGTTTATCCATAGAATTGTCTCCGTTGGGGTAGATCGATTCTAAAAGTAAAAAGAGGATTTGTCTTTATGGCTTTTAAGGCCCTTCTCCCTACACTCCTGGTGCTCTTTGCCTGTGCTCATCGCGTAGAGGTCAGGGACCTCGCTACCGGAAAAATCCTGAGTGAGGATCGGTTGGTGCGGCGGTTACCTGACCGAGGAACGATCGTTATCGGGGAGTCCCATTATACCCCGGTCATCCAGGAGGCCGAAGGTCGCCTCATCCGAAAAGTTGTCACTGAGAAATACCGAGAAGCGGGATTCACTGTGGGATGGGAATTCCTCCCCTATACGCGGCAGCCGCAGATCACGAAGGCGATGGAGCGCTGGCAAAACGACGGACTTGGCAACTGGCAATTTCTTAAGGCCCTCTTTCCCGAGCAAAAATCCCGAGAGCAACACCAAGACTATCTCCCTATGCTCGAGGCCATCCGGGATCTCCGAGGACAGCTGGTGGGCCTCAACGCTCCCGATGCCTGGAAGAAGACCATCACTAAGTATGGCCTATCACAGCTCTCGAGGGCCCAACGGCCAACCGACGTCTCTACGGGGACTACGCAGTACCGAGAACGTTTTGATCGGGCGATGAAGCACCACGTACGGAAAAACAATTCGCTTGAACGCTACTTCGAGGCCCAGAACTATACCGATGCTGTGATGGCATGGGCGCTTCGGACCAGCACCCACCATACCCTAAGATTTGTGATCACCGGCGCCTTTCATGCCGATTACAATGACGGAGTTGTGCGGGCGATAGCTCGCACACCGGAAGAGCGTCCTGTAACCATCAAGATGATAGACGCGACAGAGGTCGAAGATAATGACAGCATCGAACTCTTTGAGAATGATGAAAAATACGGAAAAATCGCCGACTACCTCTATATCATCCGGTGAGCACGGAGGAATCGATCCCGTCCTAGGAGGTCCGGGAGAACTACAGGGTCTGAGAATCCTGCGGCCTTAAGCAGAGGAACCTGCTGGGCCACCTCAGACTCGTGGCCTTCCATGAAAAAGACCCCTCCAGGAACCAGGGCCTTAAAAGCGCCGGTGAACAGCTGAGTAAACCATGCTTCATAAATATCGTCTGAAAGGTACAGGGCAAGCGCCGGTTCGTGCTCATGAACCATTGTGTGGACTCCTGAACGATGAGCATCTCTCTTAATGTAGGGAGGGTTACTTACAATAAGGTCAAATTTTTTCTCCGCAATACCTTCAAAGCGATCGGTTTGCGAAAAGTTGCAACGGTCAGAAAGCCTTAGCCGGTGAGAGTTTATCTTCGCCACCTCCAAGGCCTCAGGAGAGATATCTGCACCAGTGCCACATGCATGAGGCAATTTCGCTAGAAGGCTCAAGAGGATCACACCACTTCCTGTGCCCAGGTCGTAGATCGAAGAGTATTTTTTCCCAGGGCGGAGGATGAGATCCACCAAGAACTCGGTCTCAGGCCTTGGGATGAGGACCGCCTCGTTGACAAAAAAGCGGTTCTCATAGAAATCAGAAAAGTTTGTGAGGTAGGCAAATGGAACTCCTCGCCGAAGCTCCTCTCGAAGCTCCCATCGAATACGGATCGCCACCTGGTGCACAGAGTTATCTAGGGAAAGGGCCGGATTTGAGCTCCTCGCCTTCAAAATATCCTCGACCTCAAGCAGAAAACGGGGAAGTTCGATTCCCGGATAATTCTTCGTGAGTAGCGGCCCATCTTCCAGGAAGAGGGCACTCCATTCATTCCGGAGCGTCTTTATTCTTCAGTCCCCTGGAGAAGGATCGCCTGATTATGGGCAATGAGCGCATCGATCACTTCCTCGATGTCACCATTCATGAACGTCGGAAGATTATAAATCGTGTAATTAATCCGGTGATCCGAGATCCTGCCCTGAGGGTAGTTATAAGTCCGGATCCTCTCAGAGCGGTCACCAGTGCCGACCAGACCTTTCCGGGTCGCCGCTTCCTTGGCCGCCGCTTCCTGGACTTTAAGGTCAAAGATTTTCGTTTTAAGAATCTTAAACGCCTTATCTTTGTTTTTAAGCTGCGATCTCTCATCCTGCATGGCGATGACGATTCCCGTTGGAAGGTGGGTCAAGCGGACGGCCGAGTCCGAGGTATTCACGGATTGACCACCAGAACCTGAGGAGCGGTATACATCGATCCTGATCTCGTTCATATCAAGAACGACATCTCCCACTTCATCGGCTTCGGCCATGACCGCCACGGTGATGGTTGAGGTGTGAATCCGCCCCTGAGCTTCAGTGTCTGGAACTCGTTGCACTCGATGAACGCCAGACTCGTACTTCATCTTGGAATAGACCTTGTCACCTGAAACATTGACGACAATCTCTTTGAGACCCCGGTCCCCTTCAGAAATCGATACGACTTCCGAGCGCCAGCCCTTCGCATTGAAATAATTTTTATACATCCGCCAGATGTCTGCGACGAAGATAGATGCTTCGTCTCCGCCGGCACCGGCCCTAACCTCAAGGATAACGTTCCGGTCGTCGTTCGGATCTTTGGGAAGTAATAAAAGCTTCAGTTCATGTTCGACACCGGGAAGAGTCTTCTCAAGATCGTTGAGTTCTTCCTTGGCCATCTCCCGCATCTCTTCGTCTTTCTCGTTGTGGATGATGTCTTTATTGCCGGCAATATCGGCGACCATCTTTTTGTACTCTTTGTATTTAACAACGATGGGTTCGAGGTTCGAGCGCTCCTCGTTGGTCTCACGGAGTTCCTGGGCGCGATCATAAAGACTCGGATCTGCAAGTCGCTCGGTCAATACTTCAAAACGTCTGATAACGGCATCTAATTTATGGAACACGTCAATTTCCCCGGATGGTAGCTATTCTAAGAATTCTTTGAGTGAGCCGTTATTGACCTCAATCTCACCGAGGTGACGAATGTCAATCTCATCAAGAGTCACGACTTTGGCCGTTGCGGCTTTGAGGTTGTACTTCTCCTCCAGGTATAGAACGGTTTTGATGGAGGAGAGGGCCACTTCGAGCTGCTGATCGTCCGGTTCTTTGGTCGTTAGCTTCTGAAGCAGCATTCCTGGGGCGGCCATTGCCCGGGCCCACCACTGATCTGCACACTTGCCGGAAGCCTTAATGAGTTCGTAACTAATCCCTGCAACTGGAAGCATTAGCGCCACCTTGAACAAGACAGCAACTACATGCCGCAAGATGGGAGGAAGCCCCACCCCAATAGGAACTAACGTAAAGACGGCCGAGAAAAGTACAATCGAAATAAGAATCAAAAAGAACACGAAGCTCGTTCCGCAGCGCGGGTGAAGCTTCGTAAATTTGCGAGCGTTATCGACCGTAAGATCAAGTCCTGCCTCGAAGGTTGCAATCGATTTGTGTTCTGCCCCGTGGTACTGAAACACGCGGTAGACATCCTTCATGAAGGAGATACCCCAGATATAACCAATGAAGATCAGCGCCTTGACGACGCCATCGACGGCGTGAAAAGCAAAGCTATCGAGGGTCCAACTCTGACCTAAAAGGTCTCCGATGCCGAAGGCTATCATGTGGGGAGCAAAAACAAAAAGACCGATACCAAAAGCGAAGGACACGGCCATAGTAAGGAAGGTGGCGATGTCGACTTTTTCTTTCTTTTTTTGTGAGGCTTCAAACTCGGCGAGAGTCTTTCCTTTTTTCAGCGCCTTCTCGCGTTCCTCTTCGGCCATAGCGATATTGGCCGAGTAGTTAAGAGAAACCAGACCATTGGCCATCGTTTCAACCAACATCAGGATACCCCGGAGAAACGGCTTCTTAAGGAAGTCCAACTTCCTTGATAGTCCGTACCACTGGTCCCGCCGAAGCCGAATTGTCCCGTCCGGCTTGCGGACGGCCACAACAAATGCATTCGGTGATCGCATCATCACACCTTCGATCACTGCCTGACCACCGATGGAGGTGTATTGCTTAGTCGTGAGGAGAATGGCTTTTCTAAGGGTCTTGATCATTAGCCGTTCATCTTATCCAAAAAGGCCAGGTTGGTCTTCGTGTCTCTCATCCGCTCAAGGATAAACTCCATCGAATCCATCGTGTTCATAGGATTTAGAACCCTCCGAAGAACGAAAACTCGCTGAAGGTCTTTATCGCCCATGAGAAGGTCTTCTTTACGCGTACTTGATTTATTGATGTCTAGGCATGGGAATATACGCTTCTCCATCAGCTTCCGGTCAAGCTGGATCTCGGAGTTACCAGTCCCTTTGAACTCCTCAAAGATCACTTCGTCCATCCGCGAACCGGTATCAATAAGCGCTGTAGCAATAATCGTAAGGGATCCGCCGTTCTCGATATTACGAGCGGCACCGAAGAAGCGCTTCGGTTTATGAAGGGCGTTCGAGTCCACACCACCTGAGAGGATCTTCCCGGAGGGAGGAACAACGGTATTGTAAGCGCGGGCAAGCCGGGTAATGGAATCGAGTAGAATCACAACATGCTGCTTGGCCTCAACTAAGCGTTTCGCTTTCTCGATGACCATCTCCGCAACCTGAACGTGCCGGGTGGCAGGCTCATCGAAGGTCGATGAGACGACTTCAGCGCGAACGTTCCGCTTCATGTCGGTCACTTCCTCTGGACGCTCATCAATCAAAAGAACGATAAGCTTCGCATCGGGATGGTTATCAGAGATGGAGTTGGCGATGTCCTGCATGAGCATCGTCTTTCCGGCCTTGGGAGGTGCCACAATCAAGCAGCGCTGGCCAAATCCTTGAGGCACAAAAAGGTCAATAACCCTAGTCGAATAGTTCGCAGGCTTAGACTCAAGATTAATCTTTTTGTTCGGGTAGAGCGGCGTCAAGTTATCAAAGAGAACCGTAGAACGGTGCTTTTCTGGATCTTGGAAGTTTATATGACTGACTTTCAAAAGGGCAAAGTAGCGCTCCCCTTCTTTAGGTGTGCGGATCTGACCTTCAATGGTGTCCCCAGTGCGCAGGCCGAAGCGCCGGATCTGAGAAGGAGACACGTAAATGTCATCGGCCCCTGGCAGGTAGTTATAAGATGGCGACCGAAGAAAGCCAAAGCCGTCTGGAAGAATCTCGAGAACACCGTCACCGAAGATCTCCTCATTGTCCTTGGCCTTCTTAGTCAGGAGAGCAAAGATGAGTTCATGCTTTTTGAGGCCTGCAGCGTTTTCAATCTGCGAGTCTTCAGCAATTTGAGTCAGCTCTTCGATATCCTTTTCACGCAAGGCACTGAGGTGCATTTTTTCTCCACGGTCGACAAGGGTTCTTGTGATATCTGACTCTGTATGTCCGGTGCCGCGGAGCTGGTCATCTCGCTGCGGTCGACGGCTACTTGGGTCGTTACGCTCATTCCGATCGCGAGGACCACCGTGCCGGCGAGGTTGCTGGTCGATCCGGTCGTTACGCTCCGATCGGTCGCTATGAGCGCGCTCACCTTCGACCGATCGATCAGACTCCGCTTCTACAGAGTAGCTGGCCTCAGGGGCTTCACTTTCTGCCACGGAGACTCCAGTCTCCATAGAGAGATCAGAGTTTTGATCGTCATTCGGAACAGATTTTCTTGGTTTTCTTGTTGTCATTAAATAAATTTTTGTTGGGAGTTGATTCTCGATTAAGAGAAATGATCGATAACTAGTATGATTCCCAACTATCTTAACCTGAAACAGGAGGAAGTCAATTTCTCATTTTCGAACCCTGGTTTAGGATCCACCTGATTTCAAACAAATAACTGAATACCTAACCTCAAGATTCCATTAATTCTCCCTATTGTTATGTGCGTATCTTTTCCGTACACTAGTAAGATGAGGAAGATCATACATATTGATATGGACGCCTTTTTTGCGGCGGTAGAAATGAGAGACAACCCCGAACTCCGCAATGTTCCGATGGCAGTCGGAGGATCGAGTGATCGGCGCGGAGTCATTTCAACCTCCAACTACGAAGCGCGTAAGTATGGTGTCCGATCGGCCATGGCCACGGCCCATGCTTTCAAACTATGCCCCCAACTCGTCCTAGTCCGAGGGAGATTTGAAAAATACCAAGAGGCGTCGGCAATAGTCTTCGAAGTCTTCCATGAGTATTCTGACAAGGTTGAGGGGCTTTCGCTAGATGAGGCCTATCTAGATGTCACTGCCTGCCCGCTCTTCAATAATTCGGCAACCTTAATCGCTCAGGATATCCGCCGGAAGATTTTTGACCGTACCGGGGGCCTCACGGCATCTGCGGGGATTGCATCAAATAAGCTTCTCGCGAAAATGGCGAGCGATCTGCGAAAACCCAATGGCCAATTCACTATTGCTCCACATTCAGTGAACGAGTTCATTCGTACGGTTCAAGTCGAGAAGATTCACGGTGTCGGAAAGGTCACCGCCAGTGCTCTCCACGAATTAGAAATTCGCACCTGCGAGGATCTCCAGCGCTATCAGCGGAGCTTTCTGACTCAGCATTTTGGAAAGTTCGGCGACGCCCTTTTCGACTATTGCCGAGGCCATGACGAAAGATCTGTTGAAACTCAACACGAGAGAAAATCCCTTGGCTCTGAGGAGACCTTCGCGCGGGATGTGGGCAACTTCGAAGAGATGAGGTCCCATCTCGTCCGGATTTGCGAGGACATTCGCGAGGCACTGACCAAGTATTCAGACCGCAAAGTGAAATGTCTTTTTGTGAAAATTAAGTACCTCGACTTCAAAGTCACAACTATTGAACGGACGATGCCAGTCACTGTAGAGAACTTTCTTTACCTTCTTGAAGAGCGCTGGGCGCGAGATCCAAGACCTGTTCGACTCCTTGGAGCTGGAGTTAAGTTCGAGGACACTCCCCCAGTTTCCCAGCTTCGCCTCTTTGACGATCTCCAAGCGCTGGGCTAGAAACTCTTTATGTCTGAATTCCTCCTTCCTGAAGACCACCCCTTCCATCTCAAAACTATCCTTGCGCTAGACTTCGGAGAAAAATTCATCGGCGTGGCAACCTTTTGTGTCAACCGAGACCCCTTCCCAACTCCCTATGGGCGCATAGCGAATACTGGACCGAATGCTGTTCTCGGAGAGCTTCGACGCATTGTGGACGATGAGAGCGTCGAGCGCATCGTCATCGGCCTGCCTCACCTCACAGACGGCAAGAAGACCTCAACAACCGTTAAGGCGCAAGCTTTTGTCGACTTTATACGAGAGCATTTTACTCTGCCTGTCGACGATCAGGACGAGACGCTCTCAACCTATGAAGCTCAGGAGCGAATGAAACAGTCTCCCCGTTACAACTTTCGAGTGGACCTCAAACAAATCGACGCCGTTGCCGCAAGTGTAATTTTGGAAGATTTTATTCGCCGCACGAAGGACCGTCCTGATTTATAATCATAGGATGAAAAAACTCCTGCTACTGCTGATCGTCGTTATCCCGCTTTTCATCCTAGGGGGCCTCGCCGGTCATTTTGTGATGGTCTTCCAAAAAACTTACCAAGGTCCAGACAAGACCTTTGAAGTCAAAAATGGTGAAACCTTCGGCCGCATCAACCAACGCCTGTTTGAAGAGGGCCTCATTCCCGATAAGAGGCTATTCCATTACTATGCTAAGTACCGGAAGGTGATGACTCGCTTTAAGGCAGGCCAATTCACAGTTTCTAGTGGCTCCAATATGATTCAGGTAGTTGAGACTCTAGTGCATGGCCAGCCCAACCTCGCGAGCATCACAGTTCCCGAAGGTAAGAACATGTACGAGATCGCCCGGCTCCTTGATGCCGCGGGCATCACATCCGAGAGGGACTTCCTCGCTGCTGTTGAGGAACCTGAACTTATTGGAATGCTCGATGTAGAGGCCAGCTCACTTGAGGGCTACCTCTATCCTGAGACGTATCGTTTCGCACCCAAGACCCCGGCCCGGGTCGTAGCTAAGAGCATGATTGATTTGTTTAAGGCAAAAACCAAGGGCGTCAACTTTACTCACCCCTTTCTTAATAAGCACCAGGTGATTGTCCTGGCCTCCGTAGTTGAAAAAGAGACGGGGGCCAAGATCGAGCGTCCTACCATTGCTGGAGTATTCACAAACCGCCTTCGAAAGAGGATGAGGCTCCAGTCAGACCCGACAACCGTTTACGGCATCTGGGGGCGCTACCGAGGAAATATTAGAAAAGCAGATCTTCTCGAGTTTACTCCCTATAACACCTACAAGATACCCGCACTTCCGAAGGGCCCCATCTCAAACCCAAGTATCGATGCCATCCGTGCCGTTCTTACCCCAGAAACCCACGACTACCTGTACTTTGTAAGTAAAAATGACGGCACTCATATTTTTTCTAAGACCTATGAAAACCATGAGCTCGCGGTCGATGAATACCAAAGGAATGCAAGGGCGAGGCAGGGAAAAAGCTGGAGAGATTTAAAGCAATGAGACCGGACACTCCTCGGTGATCCCTGGGAAAGTCCGTAATTCATCATTATCATTTCGGGTCCACATTAAGATCGATGAACGACCCGAGGACCTGATATTTCTTAATGAGAATTGCACAAAGTTAAGTTTGTCGGCGGACTCAATAGTCTCCCCTGAGATACGGGCATAAGCATCCATGCTGCGTTTGAAAGATCTTACCGGTAAAACAACATTGTCTACGAATATATTCCGATTGGCGCTCATCGTCGCCAACCATTCGGCGAAGGGTTTAAAGCAGCGAGGAAAGATCTCCGCTTCCTGGCGCCCGTTTTTAGGGACAAGTTTCACACCGAATCGAACGTAGCGGCTGGCCGAACGGATTGAGTCCTCAAGCTTTTTACGAAGTTCACCAAAGAGCATGGTGGAAGAAAGCATCTCCGAACGGAAGCGATCAACACGAGCGTAGTTAAGGTCTTTAGCGCATTCGCGGTCGTCTAGGACCGTTCCATCCCAAGGAGTCGGTGCACAGGCAAAGTTTGTGGCATGAATCATCTCCTTAAGTTTCTCCCGCAATAGGCCGGTGGACTCAAGGAATTCGCGCAGTTTGGGATCTATGTTCTGAGACACCATACTCCGGACTCTGCCACGAGAGTCTATGATCGGTGCACCCGTTCCACCTTTAAGGACGGGGCAGTCGGCGAAAAGCATGTTCGGCGAGGACTCCGTCCAGACCAGAGGATTGATGTAGTTATTATGAACACTCTCGCAAGTCGCTTTCTTAACCAGGGCGGAGTACTCGTCCTGTTGCTCAATCATCCAGGTAGTAAACCGTTGACTATTGGGTACACCGTCACGGCTCAGAACTGCTCGGCGACGGCCCGGAAGCGGCGCCGCCAGTTCGAGGAAGGCAACGTCATCGCGCCATAGGATGGGATCAGACCCTTCCGTTTTTGAAACAAGGACGACCTTACTGCAACCGATTCGCTCCATCGGTCGATTACCGGCGGCGGGAAAGAAGATAAAGACATCCCTGCTGCAGTCCTGTCCATTAAGTCGCAGGAGGGCCGGGAGACAACTTGCACTAGTGGCGAGGAAGTTCTCCTCGGTCAGGAAACCCGTGCATTGCCTAAAATTATTTCCCAGGATAACTACAATCTTTGCAAGATAGTTCGGGCATGCTTGATTGCCTGGGCAATCCACTGTTTGCCTATCAAGGTACGAGTCAATTTCAGTCTGATTTGGCCGAACGACTTCAGGCCTTCCCTCATCACCGGTTTTTGTTTTTTTCCCGCAGGCACTGAAAAGGAGGCAGAGTCCAAGGGAGAGAAACAGGCTATTCAAGAAACAAAGCCGGGCCACCATCAGTACTCGGCTCCGGATTTTCGAATATGCGACATGGGTTTGGCCTCTTCGTTCAAAACGTAGGAAGAGAGAACCTCTGCGAAAACAACCTCGTGGTCCCCTGGTTGAACAGAACTGATGAGTCGACATTCAAAGGCGGATTTCGCTTGCTGGAGAATGATTCCCCCATTCTGGCCGCAAAAGTGGTCAAGGGTCGAAAAAGGGTTATTCACAGGATCATAGCCCTTCCAAAAATGCCTTAAATAGGATTTATCGTGATCGCCAACGATATTGACACCGAAGGTCCTGCCCGCCTTAATCAGGTCGTAGGCTGGCCTTCCTGGCTTAATGGCCATCGATATCATTAAAGGTTTGAAAGACACTTGCTGAACCCAGCTTGCCAGGTATCCGTCGATAGTCTGACCATTCTCATCCTTAACTGCCACAATAAAAAGCCCTGAGGGTATATGGCCAACTGAAATCGCAACAACGCTTTGCAGCATAAATCCTCGTTATTTATCACTTAGGGCATAATAGATTACAGATTAGAGAGCACCATTGTCAATTAATCACCCCCTATCTGGTGAACGGCATCAATTTTTGATCAAAATTGCCGATAAGTCAGGTCACTTGAGTAGGCCGGAGTTGCCGCTTAGAATAGTTAAGAGCGGGTAGCTTTGCTTACGTCATGCGTTATTCTGGCTAAAACCCGCATACCGTCCGAGGAGGATTCGTGGATAAAAAGAAAACTGAACAATTTAAAGAATTGCTCCTGAAGCACCGTCAACAGATTCTGAACGTAGGCCTTCTCAATAGATCAGAAGACCTGCACGTATCCGAGGAAGACCTTTCCGATGAGACTGACCTTGCCTCATCTCTCATCCAGCAGCAACTCAACTGCACCATCAGGGAGCGAGAATACACAAAACTCCGTCGCATCGACGCTGCCTTGGAAAAAATCTCCGATGGAACCTTTGGCCACTGCGAGGAATGTGAGGAGGAGATCGGCATGAAACGCCTCGAAAATCAGCCCTGGTCAGAGCTGTGTATCACCCACGCTGAAGAGAAAGAGCGTGAGGAGTCCCAGACCTGGAAACAGGCGTAAGCCGAATTATTTTAACTACATAAGGGCCCCTAGAGGGCCCTTTTTTTGTCTAAAAATTCAACACTCTGCGAGACTTTCGACGCTTTTCCCTATCCAACTTGCTGATACCTATAAGAGTCCGTTGGCAACCCCTTTGCTTTACTAATTACACGGAAGCGGCAGAGCTTCCCTGTTAAATTTTAAAATGTGGTAAGGAACGGGCATGAAAAAAGCTGTTAAAACAATCCTCTCGCTAACACTCAGCTTAAACCTAGCGGTCGCCTCTGCGGCACCCCTGGCCTACAATCCCGAGCTCCTCATCTCGCGGTACGCCTCTTGGGGCATTGACCCTGACAAGCACCTCGCCTCCATTAACTTAAAAGACTCATGGACGCGCTTTAAGAAGAACAAAGACGTTGTTGTTGCCGTCGTCGATACCGGAATCCAGGGAGATCACGCCTTCCTTCAGAGCAACATTTACATTCCCGGGATGAAACCTTCGGCCACCAACTTCGGGGTCGATTTCTCAGGGGAAAAAGTCACAAATACTCCTACGGATGCACACGGACACGGGACTCACGTCGCAGGGATCGTTAAATCCATTTTCCCTGACGTAAGAATTCTCGCGTTGAAGTATTACAATCCGAAGGCATCAGGTCAGGCCAACCTCGACGCAACCATCAGGGCACTCCAGTACGCTGTCGAGCAGAACGTAGATGTCATCAATTACTCAGGAGGAGGTCCGGAAGCGTCTGTTGAAGAGCTCCGCGTTCTCAAGCTCGCTGAGAAAAAAGGAATCCTGGTGATTGCCGCTGCAGGAAACGAGCGTTCGAACATTGATGACAAGCGCCATGCTTACTACCCAGCATCTTATGGTCTGACGAACATTATCACTGTCGGCGCTCACGACGATGGACTCAACATTATTCCTTCGTCCAACTACGGTAAAAATTCGGTCGATATCGCGGCCCCTGGACACCGTATTCGCTCGGCGATCCCAGGGAACGGCGCCGGTTACATGACTGGAACATCCCAAGCGACCGCATTTGTTACGGGTGTGGCGGCCATGATTAAATCGAAATACCCGAAGATGAAGTACGACCAGATAAAGAACATTATTTTGTCGTCTTCTCTCAAAGTTAAAAACTTCGAAGGTAAGATTCTCGGCGCAGGCAAGCTCGACGCCGGTCGGGCGATAGAACTCGCCGATTCGGTGAACCAGAAACTTAAGAATCCTACACGCGCAGTAGCTAACCGCTAGAGAATCTCCTACAATGGGATGATGCGATCTCTCTTTTTATCACTCGGGCTTACAACAACCGCCGGGGGGCTCTACGCTCTCTGTTATCCTTCGTCTTTAGGCCCTGGGTGGCTCCCCTTCTTATTCCTGGCCCTGCCTTTTTTCCTTTGGCGCCTCGAAGTAGCAGCTAACGTTCGAAGCACTCTCCTACACGTCCTGGCCTATAACCTTGGATTAAACCTTGTAGGCTATTATTGGATTCCTCATACCCTGCGGGAATTCGGGCAGCTGCCATATGCAATGTCGCTTCTGCTTGGACTACTTTTCTCCCTAATTCTTCAGCCGCACTGGTGGCTCTACGTGGTTTGGAAAAAATATCGGCCTGAACTTTCTTGGTATTCCGAGCGTGGAGTCATTGTAACTGCCATCGTGATGACTATCTTCGAGCGGTACTTCCCACAGCAGTTTCCAACATTCGCAGGAAGTCCGTGGCTACATCTAGCACCTTTTCTGGGCCTCGCCCCCTTTCTTGGAATCGCTGGTTATAGCTTCATGACATACTGGGTAGCACTCGAAACCTATACTCAGCTGGCGCTTAAGAGTTTCAGGCCTCAGGTATGGATTGTCTTCGCGGTCTTTATCGGAGTCAACGCACTCCTCCCGCTTCGCGACAGGTACTCGGAGCGGATGCTTCCAATACGGATCGTTCAGGCCAACATAGGAAACTTCCTGAAGGTTCAGTCAGAACAGGGAGACGCCAATTCTTTTGAGGCGATTCGTCGAGACTATGAGGAGCTTTCAACAAGTGAGACAGGATTTAGGCCAAAGCTAATCGTCTGGCCTGAAACGGCTTACCCGAACATGTTTGAGGGAACGCAGACACAACTTGATGAAACCTTCGATCGGGTGATCGAGAAGACTGGCGGTGAGCTCCTGATAGGTGGGTACGATCAGGATCCTTCCAAATCACCAGGTGAATCCATTGAAACTGTCTTTAATTCCTCAATCCTCATCCGGGACGGCAAGTTTCAAAGCGCTTACCACAAAAATATCCTGATCCCTTTTGGAGAGACACTTCCCTTCGGTCCCCTAAACTCACACATTGTCTCCATTGTTCCTGCGGTTTCTCTTTTCGCCCGAGGCGAGGGAACACCGGAGATGACAACTCGAGACGGGTACCGATTAGTGACCCCGATCTGTTACGAAATCCTCGAATCCAATTACATGCGCTCTCTTCTCAATCAATGGGGTGGCAACCACCTCATCGTTAACCACACCAACGATTCCTGGTATGGTGCTACGGCAGAACCCTACCAGCACCTTTTCCTCTCAAAATGGCGAGCACTTGAATTCCTAATACCCATCGTTCGCAGTACCAACACTGGTATCACCTCAGTAATCTATCCCGATGGATCAGAGTCACGGCGCCTCGGTATTGGAGAAAAAGGAAGTCTGGATGTGGACGTTGCTCTGGGCTCTGGGGAAGCGACATTATACCAACGCTTTGGCGTCTATCCCCTCTTGATATTGGCCGCACTGCTGCTGTTGACGACTTGGCTCCGGGAACGAAAACTCAGCGTGTAAGAGATGAGTTAAAGCCGGCCTTGAAGAGGTCATGGAGTCGTAAGACGCCACGAAAGGTCCCGTCGTCGACGACAGGAGCAACGCTTAAAGGCCGATCGGTGTTTTCCATCGTCTTAAGGGCATCAAAAGCAAGGGTTGTGGTACGTAGCATGGTCGGAGTTGAAGTCATGATCTCTTTTACCGGGACCTTGATAGCATCAGGAGACTTAGCAAAGGCCCGGCGTATGTCTCCTTCAACGAGGATTCCGGAAAGCCGATCATTGTCGATGATCGCGCACATCCCCACCGGCTTCTTTGTCATGGCGAGAATCGCGTCCTGAAGAGTGGCCGTCTGAGAGACTACCGGGCAGTCCTGGGCCAGAATCATAAGGCGCCCTACAGTTAAAGAGAGAGATTTCCCGAGAAGCCCAGCAGGATGGTTAACTGCGAACTTCTCTTTGGAGACACCCATTACGTTTTCATAAAGCACGGCCATGGCGTCACCGATCGCAAGGGCGAGTGTCGTAGAGGTCGTCGGTGCCAGATCATTGATACAGGCCTCTTTCGTGACCGAAGCGTCCAGGACAACTCCAGCTCGCTGACCAATGGGTGAATCGACCTTCCCAACCAACGCGATGATGCGCTCCCTAGGAATCTGAACGTAGGGAAGCATACTCAAGAGCTCCTCCGTCGTCCCGGATTTCGAGATGAGCACAATAGCGTCAGACTTGGTCACACGACCGAGGTCCCCGTGCATCGCCTCAGTGGGGTGAAGAAAAAAAGACGGAAGGCCGAGGGAAGAGAAGGTCGCAGCGATCTTCGCGCCGATGTGTCCGGACTTACCCACACCCGAGATGATCAGACTTCCACCAGTTCCGGCGAGGAGTTCGAAAATTCCCACGAGTTTCTGGATTTCTGTGTCCTGGATCCGCTCTGCAGCTTCCTCCAGGGCCTGGGCCTCAGTAAGTAGTACCTGGGTAAAAAGATATTTGTGTCCCATGATCCGTCCTAGCGTTTCTTTTTGTTTGATTCATTGATAACATAAAAGTCATGAAATTTTATCTTCTAATAATGGCGTTGTTTCTTTTCGGCGGATGTGCGAGCTACGAAAAGTTTCGGCAGATCACCGAAGAGCTCGAAATTCCGAGTAAGATCTATAAGGCCGACTACAACCAGGCCTGGCAAGCGGTGATCTCAGTCATGCGCAAGTACGATATTGCCCAGCAGAATCAGGAAGCGGGTTTCATCAAATCGCGGTGGATGGATAATACACTTGAGGTGAACTTCGCCGACTCCTTTGGGTCTTCAGACGCCGTCAAGGCGGCGAAGTTCAAACTCGTCGTGAACGTTGTGAAGGGATTTCGGTCAGCGCGGGAAGTGACGAAAGTAACGATCTACAAGCGGCAGCTGGTGGAACAGGATTTCCTTCAAGGCTGGAAAGAAATGAGTCCCGATGGAATCATGGAGAAAACACTCCTCTACCGGATCGAAAGATTGATCGCAATTGACAATAAGCTCAAAGAAATCGACAAGGCCCGGGAGAAGGAGCAGCTTCAGTCGAATGGACTTTAAGTCTGGATTTTGTCAGTCTAGATTTTTCTGGACTCCGCCGCAGCAAGCTTTGACCAAAACTTTCTACGTTCACTCACACCATTGGGCGAGCGCTCTCCGGTGATCTTCTCCAATGAATAATCCAGATCTTCAATCAGATCCTGGTACATGGGCTTTTGAATCAGCTTCGCTAAAGGTCTTTTGGCCTTCTCAAAGCGTACGTCTCCTAGTGTACGGATAATACTCTTAACAATCGATGTCCGCTTCCGAGTGCCCTGGTTTCCCGTATAGTTGGTCTGGTCATACATCATGCTCCAAACATTCGGCGCAAGCTTAGTGATGCCGAGCTTCGAGATATTATCCAGGGCTTGGACCCGAACAATCAACGAAGAATCTCTCAGTGCTTTGGCATAAACGGCGGTGTATTCGGCCTGGCGCAACCCCAGAAGCGCTTTTAGTGAGGCGACTCGCATCATCCAGTGCGGATGGTCTGTAAACTTCGCAATAAACGGGGCCGACTTCTCACCCATGATCTGCGCCAGAAGCATAGTCGCGTGCCAGCGGTTCTGTTCTGGGTACTTACTTTCTTTCATCACTTTAATCAGAGTTGGAACGGCCTTCTGTTTGTGCCTGAAAGCGTTGCGCTTGAGCATCGCTGCTAATCCCGGACTACGGGCATCCATCATAAACATTTGCTCGAATCGCTCCAGAGAGACAACATCTTCCCGCTGAAGCTTCTGGGGTGATCCGGGATTTTTCAGAAGCTGAATTGCATTCTGCTCAGCGCCCAAAGCGAAGGCCGAAACACCGAGGAGTATGGCAAAAATAGTAGCTTTCATCGTTACCCAAGCATCTTTTCGAACTCCGAGAGGAGGTCGTCATTGTTTAAATTATCCGCTTTCCCCACCGAGGGCGGTGGCGCCGAGACATTGGATTCTGCTTCCGCGAACATGCTGTCAATATCGTCCTGGGCCGGAGAAGAGGATGCGGACTCGGCCGATGGGGCGAGGAAATCCTCAAGTGCCTTATTGTCATCCATGGCCACCTTAGGTGGCGTTGGCGCTCCAAGATCCTGGAGGAGGTCGCTCACATCTGTCTGCGAAAGGATATTATTGGGGTCAGCTGGAGGTCTGATCTGAGGGGCCGGACCTGGGCTCTGGGCCGCGAGAGAACGTTTGAGTTGTTCATTCTCCTGCTGGAGGCGCTTCAGGTTTGCAAGATCATCAGAGATGATTTCAAATTCCTTAAGACGATCGCGGATCTCATCCCGCTCTTTTGAGACCATAACGAGTTCGGTTTTTAAGGCCGCATCGCCTCCCCCACCCCCAGCGCGGGCCTGAGCGAGAAGAGCCTCGAGTTCTCGGATTCTTGCTTCAGCTGAGGCAAGTGCCGCCTGGGAAGCTGCCAATTTCGCCTCGATTTCCCTTTGTGAAGCCTGAGACGCAGAGAGCTGCGACTCAAGGGAGGCGATAATGGCTCGCTTCTGATTTAATTCCTCGAGAAGCGCAGTAGACGGAGCACCAGAAACTCCGAGTGATTCTCCTCCCGTGAGATGGGACAGTGGCATAACCGAGGGAACACCGGTGGCCTCGAGTCCTCCACCGCGAAAGAGTTGAGACTTAAGTGCTGTAGAATTCTGAATAATAGAGTCGAGATAACTTTTAACTACAGTAGCGGGGATGGCGTGTTTGAGGTTGTGATACTTTCGACGATTCGAAAACCACAGCCATAGGAAGAGCGTGGACAAGATGACCAGGAAGCCGAACTGGATGACAAGCAGTTCGGGCCCAAACTTGTCCAAGTAATTTACAACCGTTTCGAACACCTACCCCTCCGTGGATATAGTTCGCAGAAACACGTGACTGCTCTTACATTATCTAAGCCATCAGAATTTATGTCAAAGTAAAGAATTTCCTACTTCTGATTAAGGATAGCAAGAAGTGGTCTATAGAGCGCCGGGTGCGCACAGAGGACGGAGCTGCCAAAAGCATGGTACTTCTCGCCGCCTATTCCTGAGATCTTCACTCCAGCTTCCTGACAAATGAGCCCGGCCGCGGCCATATCCCAGGGCTGAAGCCGATGCTCCCAATAGGCATCCAGCATCCCAGCGGCGACATAGCTGAGTTCTAAGGCCGCACTTCCGAACCGGCGCATGGCCCGGACTTCTGGGAATTCCTTCAAGAGATCTTTCTCCACTCGCTTGCTGGTAAGATTTGCCGACAGAAGCGCTTCCTTAAAACCTTTCTTGCTCTTCGTGGCCTTGAGCTGTACTCGAACTTCTCGCTCCCCGATGAGCCGAACCAGATAGGCCCCTTCACCTCGAACTGCGTAGAAGAGTTCGCAGCTGACAGGATTATAGACGACACCGGCCAGAGTGGTATTGCCGTGGTTAAGCGCCAGGCTCACCCCGAAGAAGGGAACCCTATTATAAAAGTTGTTAGTTCCATCTAGGGGATCGATGAGCCAAAGGTACTCGCTGTTCTTGACACCCTCGACCTTAAGCTCTCGGGCGAAGGCATCCTCCTCTGAAAGGATCTTGTGGGTTGGGTAAGCTGCCCGGATCTGCTCCATAACATACTTCTCTGATAGCACGTCAGCTTCCGTGGCCACTCCCTGCTTCCCTTTGTCGATTACCTTCATAGGCGTCTCATAAGACTGGACCAGATAGGAGTTCAGAATATCTCCACAGGCGAACGCCCATTCAATCATGTGGTTTAGGACCTCCTCCAGGTTAACGGAGGTCGTCTTCGTCGCTGCTTTCTTCGTCAGAGTTTTTTTCATTGATAAGTTGCTCGAGGGTTTGCTGTTCGTCTTCCGTAAGTTTCTGCACCGGAACAGCGTAAGACTCAGTAAGCCACTGACCGAGGTCAATCAAACGGCACCTCTCGGAGCAGAAGGGCCGGAACTCAGAAGAGTAATAGGCGAACTTTTTCTTACACGTCGGGCAGGCGACTTCAATTTTTTTCATGGTGCTACACGCTCCCTGAGCCGGACGAAGAGCTCAAGAAAGTCCTTCGTATACGTTATGGCATGGTCGTCAATACGGTCTACTAAAAAAAGACCCCTCACCGAATTTGCTCCAAAGACCGCATCCGCCAGATGGAGCTCTTCGAGAGTCGACTCGGCTTCGACGACAGTGCTGAAAAACGCACCAGCCGCATTGAGGACCTTGCGTCGCATGACACCTCCAAGGACATTCGGGCCCGCTGGTGCCGTTGAAAGGCGGTTGCCGTGAACAAGGAAGACGTTGGCAATAGAAGTCTCTAGAACCGTGTTCTTGCTTGATATGAAGAGGAGATCGTCGTCTCCCTTCTGCAGGAAGAGCTTCTGAGCAAGAATTGTCTCAAGGTAGCTTCCCGCCTTAAGGCAAGACGGCCACCATGGGGGCCTCGGTGAGGACGGACAAGTCCGAAGCGCCATCCGATCTTCTGGGCGGTGCTTGCTTAAAGGCGAGACGTCGACCTGGGTCCGAAGGTCGGTAACGGAGATTAGGCCCATGCGGAGGGGCATACGACCTCGAGGCGCCAAGAACACCGAGAGTCGAACAATGCCATCACCGTTCAACTCGATCATCTGCCCTTCGAGCTTGCGTCGAAGCAGAGCTACCCAGTCATCCGTATCTAAAAAAGGCCCGTACACGAACTCGACACCCTTATGCAGGCGATCGAAGTGAAGCTCCCAATCCTGAATGATTCCGCCTAAAATACGCATCGTAGTGAAGACCGACTCACCGTACATGAAGGCCCTATTGCTGTTCTCTGTCACGCGTCCCCTTAATACTTGGCCAAGCGCTGCCTAAACATGATAGCTTTTTTGGGGAGTTTCAAACTAGTCATTTTTATGATGCGACTAACAATCATTGGCTTCGGAAATCAAGCAAAATCCTGGGCCTTGAATCTTAAGGATTCCGGCTTTCCGGTCCGCGTGGCGCTCAGGCCTGACAGCTCCTCCTTCGAAGCTGCCGTTCGTTTGGGTTTAGATGTAGTAGAAATCGGCTCCGCCGGATTCTATGGCGATGGTGCTTACGCCCTTCTCACTCCGGATCTGGCGCATCATGAGTTCCTCGTGGCCCAGTCCAACCTCCTCTCCCCGGGTACTGTGATTCTCTATGCCCACGGCTTCTCTCTCCTCAGTCACAACTTTCATTCTCGCTACCCGCACTTGCAGCACGTGCTCTTTGCACCTAAGTCCATCGGCTCAGAGTTGCGCCGCCAGTACGAACTCAAAGGTAAGCTCGGGGCGGTTTTTTCCTTCGAGCATTTCCAGGGACCAACAGTCGAGATTGAGGAGTGGCTTCGGCACCTGGCCCGGGCGCTTGGGATCAATATGGGGCCCTTTGCGACCAGCTTTGAGCGCGAAACGCGGGCAGATCTTTATTCTGAACAGGGTCTTCTCTGCTCACTAGTCCCCTACGCTGCAGGTGAAATGTTCTCTCATCTGGTAGAGACCGGCGCCGAACCGGAACTGGCGTATTTTGAGTGCTGGCACGAGCTGAAGCTGGTTGTGGATGCCATGGTGGACAAGGGCCCAGAGGCCTTCTTTGACCTCATTAGCCCCAACGCTCTTGTAGGCTCCGAGAAGGGCTACCAAAAACTAATTACCGAGGACTTCCGGTCCCGATTGCGCTCACTCCTCACAGAAATCCAGGACGGAACCTTTAACCGTGAGCTCGAGAACAATAACGTCGAAGAAACGAGACGCCGGATCCGCGATCGCTGGCACCAGTCGCCGCTTCAGCGGACCTTTGATACGATTAACCGTCAGGATGGCCCATGAAAAAACTTACTCTGCGTGACCTCAGGAAAGCCAAAGGAACGAAGCTTCAGGTCCTCACCTGCTATGACTTCCAAACGGCAGCACTCCTGAATGAAACCGACCTCGACATGATCCTCGTCGGTGACTCCGTCGGGAACGTGGTGCTGGGCTATGATACGACGGTAGAAGTGACTCTTTCCGAAATGGAGATCTTCGGCAAGGCCGTCCGCCGTGGAGCGCCGGAGAAATTCCTGATCGTCGACCTTCCTTTCGGCGCTTATTCAACTGTCACGCAGGGAGTATACTCTGCAACAAAATTATTTCAGACCACTCGCTGCGAAGCCGTAAAACTCGAGGGCGCCTTCCCGTATCAGCTCAAACTCATCGAGAGACTCACTCAGACTGGTATTCCCGTGATGGGCCACATCGGTCTCACCCCCCAGTCAGTCCATCAGCTCGGGGGCTATTTCACCCATGGGAAAACGGAAGATGACGCCGCTCGACTCCTGAGCGAAGCCACGGCACTCCAGAACGCCGGCTGCTTCTCCATAGTCCTCGAAATGGTTGCCGAGCCGGTGGCAACGCAAATAACCCAGCAACTTAAAATACCAACCATCGGCATCGGCGCAGGCCTCCATACTGATGGCCAGGTGCTCGTCATCAATGATCTCTTAAAAATGGGGCCACGCACTCCACCCAAATTTTGCCCTCCAGTCGCTGACCTCTACGAACTCCGAAAGGAGCTCATCACTCAGTATCTCCGCGACCAGAGGAAGTAACGTGCAAGGCCTCGTCACTCTCGATTTCGGTAATTCAAACCCCCATGCTGGTCTCTTTCAGAAGATTCAAGGATCCTGGGGTCTGATCAAGGTCATCCCCCTTAAGGAACTTCCGCTCTACCTCACCCAGCTAGAGATGAGCGCTCACAATACGAGCGTCGTCGTGTGCGAAGTTCGGGCTCGGGAAGAAGAGATCACCAAGCTGATGGAGCAGGGATTTCTTATCACAAGGGTCAAAGACTATTGGCGTGGGAAGCGCTTTGCGGGCATGCCTGTCGACTATGCCACAACACTTGGGGAAGACCGTTTGATCGAAGCGTTCTTTGCTTACAAAAATGAGAAAACTCCACAGCTCATCATCGACGCTGGAACCTTTGTCACGATGGATGTCGTAACGGAAAGAGGCTTTGAAGGTGGATACATCATCCCGGGCCTTGCAGCTTTCTGTGAGACATTCGGCAAAGGTGAACAACTCAAAGGGGTAACACTTGAGGCACCTCCTGCATTAAAACTCCCGAAAGACACGGCGGCGGCCATGCTCGGAAGCTACACTGCCTTTGCTGCACTCGCCAAGAAGCTCGTTCTGGAGCTTGGCCTAAGAAAGATCGTACTCACCGGAGGTCAGGGGCCAGTCTGGAGAGGCTTTTTCGAAGATCCAGGTGAGGCTCTGGTTGTAGAAAGTAACCCTCATTTGATACACTGGGCCCTCCACTTTTGGATGACAACACAAATTGAGCCGCAATGAATATCCTCCTCGCCGTCACGGGATCGATCGCAAGTTACAAAAGTCTTGATGTTGCCCGGCAACTCGTCAAGAACGGTCACTCCGTAAAAGTCGTCCTCACCGCCGGTGCTCTGGAATTTGTGGTTCCCGAGACTTTCCGCTACCTCGGAGTTGAGGAGGTTTTTTTACCTGAAGACGACTTCGTCCCGGACGCACTCGCTCGAGGAGAGACAGTTTTGCATATTGCACTCGTGCGCTGGGCGGACAGGATTGTCATCGCACCTGCTTCAGCTAATACTCTTTCGCGGCTGGCCCTCGGGATCACTAACGACCTTCTTTCAAGCCTCTTCCTCGCTGCAGGCGGAACACCGGTGCTTTTTTTTCCTGCAATGAACACAGCGATGTGGGGTGATCCCCGCATTCAAGAGCACCGTCGTACACTCGAAGGATTACGGCGCGTCCGAATTGTGAACCCCGCATCGGGGCTTCTGGCCTGTGGCGATATTGGCGCCGGTAAGTTTCCGGAAGTCGCTGCCGTCGTCGACCTCATTGAAACCCTCGTCCCGCGGGACACTCCGGCCAAGCACATCCTTATCACCGCAGGTGCAACGGCCTCTCCCCTCGATCCGGTCCGCTACCTTACTAACCCTTCAAGTGGCAAGATGGGCATTTCAATCGCGAAGGCCTTCCTGGCCGCTGGCCACCGTGTGACCCTCTTGGCCGGACACCAGTGTTCTTCAGAAGCGGAAAATCTTCTTGGGCATCCGGCGTTTGCAATCCGGAAAACTCCCACCACGGCACTAATGCGAGACGCCGCAGTAGCACTTTTCCCGGAATCAGACTTGTACATTTCAACCGGTGCCATCGCGGATATTGAGTTTGACCCCGCCACACTGAAGTTAAAAAAAGAAGCAATGGGCACCACTCTTGCTTTCAGACAGGCAGCTGACATTCTCAAAGAAATCCTCGCTCTCAGGACCCAGCAAAAAATCGTAAGTTTCGCAGCCGAGACGGAGACCACGAAAGAGGTCTTTATGGAAAAAATGGCGCGAAAACCAGTAGATCTCATGATCGGTAACAAGGTTTCCAATGGCCTTATCGGAAGTACCGAAGTTGAGGGCTTCCAAAAACCTCAGGGCGAGTATTTTATTGTAGAGAAAACAAATATCCGGGGTCCGGTGAAACTTTCGAAACTCCAGCTTGGGGAAAAACTCGTGCAGTGGTTCGAAGGCCGGGGTACATGGTAGCGCTCATCCGTGAAACTGCCGAGCTCTGTCAAAGGCGTTCGAAGGAGTCTCATGCCATCGGGTTCGTCCCAACCATGGGAAACCTGCATGCTGGGCACGCTTCTCTCCTGGAGCGCGCACTGGCCGAGCACACAGTCGTTTATTTCTCCATTTTTGTTAACCCGAAGCAGTTTGGGCCATCGGAAGACTACGGGCGCTATCCCAGGACCCTCGAGCAGGATCTCTCTGTAATCAGGGACTGTGCTGCCCGTTTCCCTTCATCTCAGGTGGTGGTCTTTGCTCCGACCGATCCGACAGAAGTTTTTCCTCCGGGTGACACACAAACGATTGCCGTCAGTGGGCTCAGCACCATCCTAGAGGGCAAATCAAGGCCCGGCCACTTCGAAGGGGTGGCCACCGTAGTGTACAAGTTATTCAATCTCGTTAGACCTAGCACTGCCTACTTTGGTCTTAAGGACTACCAGCAGTACCTGGTGATTTCTCAGATGGTAAAGGACCTATGCCTCCCTGTGAAAATCCAAGGCATGCCGATCATCCGTGAAACTTCGGGACTGGCACTTTCGAGCCGTAACCAATACCTCTCGCCCGATCAAAGAGCTGCCTCCCTGGTTCTTTCGCAGACGCTTCGTGAGCTAACGGATCTGATCGGCGGATCCCGCGATCGGATTTCAAAGGCCAGGCTGTTGATTTCAGATTTCCTCAAAGACCCCAATTGGAATTACCTCGAGCTTCGAGATGCGCAAACGCTCGCCGAAGACGTTGACCGTTCAACCCACATCACTATCCTTGCCGTTTATCAGCTCGGAAGCACTCGGCTTCTCGATAACGTGCAAGTGGAGGTTTCGTGAACCAAGAAGAATACAAACTCCCTCTGGGCCAGAAGGCGTCTCTCGTCTCCATCGTCTGCGAGAAATTCGAAAACCATGCCACTGTCCTCGAGACCAACAATTCCCTGCGGGAACTGCGAGAACTGCTCCGAACGCTGGGCCTGGTTGGCGGGGAAGAGTACGTCCAGAACAGAAAGCAGCTCGATCCGGCGACAATGCTCGGTGAGGGTAAACTTCAGGAAATCGCCGACGCTGCCCGAGAGGAGGGCTCTGAGCTCCTGGTCTTTGACTTCGAGCTGACGGGCGCCCAACTGCGGAACATTAAAGAGATCACAAAGCTCGAGATCGTGGACCGAAACACTGTGATTCTCGAGATCTTCGCGCACCACGCCCGCACAAAGGAGGCGAAAATCCAAATTGAGATCTCACGCCTTCAGTATCTCATACCCCGGCTCACAAGTATGTGGGGCCATTTTTCAAAACAGCGTGGCGGTGGACGTGCCGTCGGCGGTGAAGGTGAACAGCAGCTTGAGCTCGACAGGCGGATGGTGCGGGAGAGGATTGAATACTATAAAAAGCAACTCGAAGAAGTTCAGCGCACCAGAGAGCAGCAGAAGAAAAAGCGCCAGAATCAGGCCGTCACTGCTGCCTTGGTGGGCTACACGAACGCAGGCAAATCATCGCTTATGAACCGACTTTGTAAAGTCAACGTCCTCGAGGAAAACAAGCTCTTTGCGACCCTTGACTCCACCTTTCGTACCCTGAATCCAGACTCCAAGCCACCCATGATCATGATCGACACCGTCGGATTCATCTCGAACCTTCCCAACACGCTCGTCCAGGGATTCAAAACGACGTTAGAGTCCGCTATGGAGGCGGACCTCCTGATCCTAGTCTGCGATATCTCAGACCCGAACTACGCCAAGCACCTACGGGTGACTCAAGAGGTCCTTAAAGAGCTTAAGATTGAAGACAAAGAGCAGGTCATCGTTTTCAACAAAAAAGACATCCTGAACGATCCCGTCCGGGCCCGGATCATCATGCGAAATTATCCCAATAGCTTCCTGGTCTCATCCTATGACGAGCAGGACATGCGCGGCCTGCGGGATTTTGTAATTAATTTTTTTCTCTCGAAGCAAGACCACTACGACTTGTTCGTTCCCTATGAGGCCGGCGAGGCGCACTCGCGGATTCGAGGCAACGCGAACATTCTGAACTCCGTTTCTCATGAACAGGGCATTTTCTACCGAATCCGGATCCCAGATTTCATCTTCCAGCAGCTAGGCCTCAATAGTTTTATTTTGGCCCCGACAGAGGCCAAGGAATGGGAACAGAATCGCCCTACTTTCTAAGACTTTTCAGTTGTCAGATTTTTGTCAAAAAACTAAACTTTCGAGCCATGAAAAAAAAACGGTCTCTCAAGACAAGATGGTCTCAGCAGAATAACCGGTTTAAGGAAAAAAGCCTTAACCTGGCCCACCCTGTTGTGAAGGCCTCTTATATCTGGTCTATACTGTCCGATCAGCTCTGTGACGTGCTGGGCCCAGCAGTTCACCATCAGTGGTTTAAAGAAGTAAGACCTCTCGTGATTTCCCATAACGTTCTTATTTTAGAGGTCCCGAATCATTTCTCGGCACAGTGGATTCACACCCACTATCATGAGCTCGTTGATATTTTACTGTCGGTGATGGATAAAAAACTCACGTCTTTTTTCCTCTCTCAGTCGGAGCGCCACCAGCCGCCGAAGGTCGCGGAACTGAGTCTATCAGAAAGCTCCGCTTCGGAAATAAAGCGTCAGACCGAAGACCAGTAAGGTCAACGTAATTCCAACGGAGATGATGATTTTATCTCTGTCCAAGCTCGCCTCGTTCCCATTTCAGTTTTGTTGCAACATACTTTGAAGTATATCAGGTATTTTGAAGGGATCAAAAGGTCGGTCGATCTGCCCGATTCGTTTTCCCAGGAAGTCGAGCTCAGCACCACCATCAACGGTCACAACCGGCAGGGCGCGGAAAGCGGGAGAGGCGTCGTATTGGCGGCGAAGGGCATCGGCGTGAACTCTCGCTGCGGCCAGGTCTAAAACCAGAAGTTCTGGCCTTAGGTCGTCGATCAAGTAGTTGAAATCCTCAGCAGTCTCAAGGGCATAGAAGGGAAGGCCTCGTTGTTTGAAGACGCGCTCCAGGAATCCCGTCGCAATTGTATTCGAATCTATCCAGAGGACCAGACCCATGGCTCGTATCCTTTGACAAAGAGGGTCACCGATAACTACCATCGGACCATGGAAAATGAAAAGTCAAAAATCCTCGTGCGAGACATCCTTTCTCAGCAAACACTCTTCGCATGCGAGATCGCAGAATCTGAAAAGGCGTACCAGTACGCCGCTCAGATGGAAGAACTGGGCATCGAGGTCGAAGTTATCTCTCCCACCCTAGCTGAAACCTTGACTGCCTCCCTCGGCTTGTCGGCCGAAGCGCGGGAACAATACCAAAAGAGCTTAGAAGAAGAAATGGACTCCCACGAGGGATCCTGCTGCTTTGAAGAATCCTCGACTTCAGACAAGGTTCATTAAAACCGATGCCCATACCCCACGAAGAGTGAGCGCGGAAGGACAGAAAATCCATAAAGCTCTTCGTACTCCCGATTCAGCAGATTGCGCATTTGGACACTCACATCGTCCCGTGCCCAGCTCTTGCGAAGGCC
>JAIYDC010000141.1 GCA_027487685.1 Pseudomonadota bacterium
AACTTACTCGCCGTGATAGCTCTGCGAATGGAATTATACTGGAGACGTTACCCAATTACCTGGAAGAGTGCTTTGCCAGGGCCAGAAACCGAATTTACACATAAATTTTGACAGCACCCAAGAACTCTTAATTCAGCTAACTAAAACAACAGACTCCACTACCATAGGCGAAATCAATACAAGCCTTAGGCAATTACAAGTCAGTCGGGCAAAAATACTGAATGGTGATAAATCAGCTGAGAAACTATCGGGGACTGACAAAGTGACATTACTCGGGCAAATTGCCCAAAGTGCTAATACCTCATTTGGCCAAATCACGGCAAATGAGAAATGTTTGGATAAGCACCCCAGCTTGCTGAATTCGGCCACATCTATTGTGGCCGGTGTTGGTGCGGCCGTCACGATGGTAAACCCAGCTATCGGCATTGCTATGACCGCAGGAGCGACTTTTACGAAGGTTGCGATGGATGGGATTCGTAATTCTAATCAAGCTCGCAAAATTAGGAGAATAGCTGATAGTACCGTGTCCTTTGAAGCCTATAGTTGTGCCCTCGAGTCAATGGCCGACCGTTGGTGCCAAATGAGAGATGCTGAATCATTTTTGAAGTTCAAAGCAGAAAATCGCCGAGGAGCTGTAGGAAACCCAGATTTGGCCCAGGCCATAACCCTTAATGATCGAGAAATTCCAGTCATCCTGGATTGGTTAAATAAAGTAAGAAATGGAGTAACACCGAGGACGACCGCAGATGCAGAAAGGCGTCAAACTGTTTTAACCCGAGAATTGATTGTTAGGGCAAAATCTGATTATGGTCAAAGTTTAATTGAGCAAAACCGAAAGACTTATGATTCGCTTGCCGACAAGCCAGAAGACCAGTGGTATTTCCTACGCACAATTATTATTTCCCTAGCTCCACAAACAGGTATGTCGTCAGGCCCCAAAGATCCTATGAATGAAATTTATGGCGCTTTGTACTCACCATATTACCTTCTTGGGTTAAGGAACGATGATCCAAGAATCAGAAATGATCAAGGTATTATCCAGTTTGAGTCCTGGACTAAACCAGCTGATGTTATTGTCACTCTTGATTCCGTTAAAGCAAAATATAGAGAGTGGATTGACCGTGCAGCCAACCTTGTAAACCGGGAATTATCTGAAGTTCAGCAACCAGATCCCTTGCAAACGTTGTCAAGTGCCAACATGGAAGCAGAGCCATGGATGGTGACTCCGATTGATGCCCTTATGACAATTGCTGACTTCCTTGAAAATAATCCACCAGGCGAGAAACAGCGTGACTTTAAAAAGATCTATCAAGACACCCTTCTTAAACTAAGAAACATTCATGATGTGGCAACAGTTGCTATTGCTACGGGAGATATGTCACCGCAGCCTAACGGGGCTGGGAACCTCACCCCCATAGAGCAAATATATGAAACCGCTCAGTTAAAATATGGGATTGTAGTGTTGCAAGCACGCCTTGAGATGATTGTTCGCATATCCTTACTTGAATTTATCAGAACGAGTCCTGAAGAAGACCAAATACTGCTCGCTCAGCTATTAGCCTCAGATCGTTTTTACGAAACTATCAGTAAGATGAGCGGAACCACTAGTTTCGCCACTCTAAGAGAAGACATAAAAAGTGGTAAGGCCTATACAATGAAGAACCTTGCTAGTTTTATGGAAATCTTCGGCCATAACATTAATCGCTCATTGAAAAAGTTGTATAATGAAGAACGTACCTCAACTCAAACTGTGGCACAGGCAAATCGTGATTTACGAACTTCAATGTGTTTTTTATTACTTGGGGCGGAGAATGCTGGAAAATGGATTGATACAACCCTTTGTTCAGGCCTTAGAATGGAAGCCGTGCAGGAAGGTGGCCCAGAATCAATAACGATAAATGACACCACCTTTAGTAGAGATCTGAACGAACGTGCCTGTACGTACAGGGAATTTTTCAGACAGAGTGATATTTTTCAAAAATGAGTGATTAAAAATTAAATCATTCACATATCTCAAGCAAGAGGGATTATAATCAAGATCTTCGGTTCTTTTAAGCTGACATTGGCTTCGGCCGGTGCTCTTCCCTAAGGACGAGGATGAATTCATCTGCAAATGCCACAAAATGCGGCGAAATATCAAACTGTTCAGAATGTATTGCAGGCAGGTCACTACTGCAGGTAGTTCCGGTATGAACTGATTACCGGCCAGGTCTGTTCCATAAATGAAGCGTTCAAGAGTGGGGAGTCCACCGGGCCGCTCCAGCAGATAAAGAAAGAAGGAGGCCGAGTTACGCGAAGGCTAAGGATTGATGAACAGGAGTAAGGCCTAAACCATTACCTCCCTACAGACTAAGGCAGCTATCAAAACAAGCACGCAAAACCCATCAATTATTGGGAAAACGGAGATATTGAATCTTGAAAACTTCATTAATCCAGACTAAAGTCTGCCATGCGAAAAAAAATCACCCTATTCTTATTTTCAATTTCACTAGTGTTAACATCGAACGCTCAGAGCGTTTCATCCAAAAATGATACCGGTAAGTTAATTCTAGGAGATCAAAATAATATTACTAATGCAGCCATTCATGCTGGTTCCGCTATGTTTTCTTCTTTTAAAAAATCTAATGTTTCAAACGACTCTATCTCCGGAATGTGTTCATTTAACGAAGGGACATGTAATGGAGCCGAGATCGCTTTATCCATAAAAGGCAAAAGAATTTTCACAACGACCCTGACATCAATGGGAACATTTAAAATTCCAAATTTAAAAGCTAATGAGATCTACATTCTAGAATTGACCTGGCCTAAAAAGAATTTATCTAAAACTAAATCTGTTGAGGCAGGAGAGTATGTTGAAATAAAGCTCTAAACTCCAACACATCGATACGAATCTTGGTCACATGACTTAAGAGTTTATACTTAATCCCAAGCATGCAGTTATTTTTTGTTCACCTTAAATGTAATTCTTCGCAACGCCTTTAACATCATTATCTTCCTCAGTAGATTCCAGCTGCTGAAAAGTGGCATCGAGTTTAAAAGGTATAAGTTCAAAATCTGAAAAAGTTAGCTTCTCTTTGATTCTCAACCAAGGATAAAAAGCAATACATCCCATACGGCTCACACACTTTTAAGACAAATCAATCAAGCTTAAGCTTATCGAGAGGTACCCAGTTGATTACTGGAGCTAGTCCCACGCTTGCTCCAGCTTTGACTAGAGTGTCGTACTGGACATGAGGATCATCACTTAAAACTCTATCTACAGCAGAAGGACTGTTTAAAGCCTTCCGAATTTTAGCCTTCATTCCACGATTTTCTGAAACAAATTTTAAAAACATTGTCATGCTCGTTTTCTTTAAAGCTCTAGCTGTGACTTCTTCATAAAGGTCTTCTTCTTTTAGGAAATCATCAAACTTACTACCTTGATGCTTGTGCTTTTTCATAACCTACCTACTTTTTCTTAATTGTTTTCTTTCTGGTAGCTTTACTCGCTTTCACTTTTCGCACACTTGCTTCTTTAACCCATGCCTTCATACGTTCCCAAGCAATATCAATTTCTTTTTTTGGAGTCTTTTGGCTCTTTTTATTAAACAAATGGGTCAAAACCATCCTGTTGTCATACACAAAGAAAAGCGTCCTATACTCTTGAGACACATTACCAACTTGGACTGATGAGCGGACTTCATAAATTGTACGTTCCGATGGACCATTGCCTTGTCGAAGCTGATCAACATAAGGCTTATCAATCTTCCAATTCAATTCTACAAAATAAATATCAGCCCCTATCTCAGTCTTTATCGGCCTTCCAAGCTTGAGTAGCTCATCTTTAACGGGTTCGTTTCCAGCATTAGTTTTAAAAAACTCCGCTTCGATTTTCTTGGTTGCCCCCGGACTCATATCAACTTCCATATCGGCTAATTAGAATTGTACCTTATAAAGTACTTTTGAATCAATCAAAATGTACCTTATATCGTACATCGCAATGGATTCAGCTACTTACCCATTATATCGTTAATATTAGAATAATTACAGCTCCTTAAAAAGTCCCTGAGGGATGATTCTCTCAGGGACAAGACCGTTCATAAAAACAAGGGAATCACATTCTTTGTGTCTGTCTCTGAAGGCAAAAAATCCAGCGTTTCCGCAACACCCCTCACATCCACCCCAGACATCCTAAGATAGATCTGAAACGTCTTCAGGTCACTCCAGCCACCCATTCTCATGACCTTCAGAGGTTCAACCCCTGTCGATAAAAGGTGGGTCGCAAAGCAGGCCCGTAGCGTGTGGAAGACAACGTCTTTATCTATCCCTATCTTCTTAAGAAACATCCTTAAAACGGTTCCACCCTGGCCATTCTTCCATTCCGAGAACGTCGGGAGGACAGTTGATTCATTCATGCGAGTTCGTTTCAACTCGATGATAATCTCTTTGAGCTGGGAGTTTATATCAGCGTTTCTCCAAGTCCCGTTCTTAGGGCACTTGGTAGATTTAAGCCTTTTATTAAAAGACTTCGTGACTCGGATGATTCCGATATTGTCGTCAATATCTCCCCACTCCAGCGCCATCAACTCCCCACTTCGCATGCCCGTTAAAACGGCAAATGCCCAAATTTGATACCAAGGATGATTCTGGATCTTGGCCTCAAAAAGGAAGCGTCTAACCTCATCCAAAGTTAAGATGGGTTTAATCTTCTCTTCCTTATTATCGAGACCAAGACCATAAACGGGGCTCTTACCAGAGATGTTACTGCCCATAATCAAACCTTCTTCAACTCCCCAGCCATAGACCAGGTTGATAGAAGACTTTATCTTGTTCAGTAGACCACTCTTGGCCCCTAAGGACTCTGCATAGTATAAGACTCTTCGACCGTCGGCCTTATTCAGATCAGAAGCAATCAGCTCAAGCCAAGGAGATGTGTATCTCTGAAGCCTGTTGACATGATCCTTGATGGTGAAGCGGTTAAACTTCTTTCCCAGATGATCACAGTAAGCTTCATTCTCCCAAAGAAACAAAACTTCAGACCAGAGGAGGCCTTTGCCTTCAAGTTTGGCCAACTTTTCAGCTAGCTCTTTTATTAGTCGTCTCTCTTCTCGTCTTGCGACTGCCATTGATTCAATATTGTACAGGACTTTCTGGACGCGGAGGCTTCTGATCGTCTTCCCACGAAATTGAACGTAAACCTTGAAAACCTTCTTACCGTTTTTTTCGTATTCGATAATTGCCATTGATACACCTCCTAGTAGAAAGATGTATCAACGAGGTCATGCAATTCAGTCCTCTTTAAATAAGGCCTACCACCAAACTTTTGAGGTTTGACCTTACCTTTGTAAGTCATCTGCCTCAAAGCATGGGAAGACTTTCTTAGAAACTGTGCTGCCTCATCTGTAGTTAACCATATTAAATTTTCAAAGAGCGGATGAGCGTTTGGACTGCGGTCGAATTGTTAGACTCCTTGTAGCTTAAGTACCCATCCAAGCCGATCAACTTTACCTAACGTTTGATATACTAAACTGAGGAGTTGATCATGACCAAAAAGACACGTA
>JAIYDC010000018.1 GCA_027487685.1 Pseudomonadota bacterium
CATCTCGAACCTGGAAGTCAAGCTCACTTGCGGCGAAGGTAGTGCCAGGGGAACTTGGTGTCAGAATAGCAAGATGCACCCTCTATTTATAAAAAAGCCCTCGAAAGAGGGCTTTTTTTGCCCTTCTTTAATACATTGCGGTGCTTTTTTCAATAGCTTGCACTTTGCTTTGCTGCTCCCTACAATTTATGCATGGATAAAAAATCTCTCAAGCTTCAACTACTTTTACTCTTCGTAATTACCTGCCTGAACTTAGTCTATTTTTATTACAAAGATAATCTGCCAGATCATTACTATCAGATTTCATATCAGAATGAATCGATTGGAATGGTGAGCTATTGGTTTTTTAGTGCCTTGGCAAATTTTGGTTATTGGTGCGGAATTTGGATTACATTGTCATTTTTAATTTTTGCTCTATTTCAATCTTTTGTTTTCAACAAGAATCCCGTTCACAAGAATCAGTTGGTCATACTTCTGCTTCTGCCCCTTACAATTGGCCTTTGCTATTTCGCCTTCCCTGAGACATTGGGTGAAGGTTTGTTTCATCTTATTGAGGAGCATTTAAGCAAGCAAGCGATCGCTTTGAGCTCGGTCCTCTTGAGTGTAAGTCTTTTCTATCTTGTATCAGAGCAAACATTCTATCAGTTTTGGTCTTGGATTTGGGTCTGTTGTCTCAACTTCCTTACTTCCTTCAAGGAATTTCAATATAGATCATTAGACTTCAGTAATATTTCTAAGCCATTCCACAATCTAGCTGGTTTTTTGTTTAATTTACCTTTAGCTTTCAAGAAGAGATCGGATATCTCTTCCAATACTTTATCAGAGTCTCTTGTCGAATTTGCGCAGCCGGTCTTGAGAGCACCCAAATTCGTTAGAGGGAAGAGGACAGATTCAACGAAGGGAGTTGGAAGTGGAATCATTGCACGTGAAGAAACCTATGAACGGGTAGGTGTATCTGAGTTTGATTCTGACTTGGTTGAGACGGAGTCAATTCCATCGGGCCATATTGACGATAGCTTTGAAGACTTTAATGATACGTTAGAAGATGAAGAGTTTCAAGATAAGGATCACTCAGCAGATCCAATACATGCTTTGAAAGAGGCTTTCTTTGATACTGACGAGTTGATCAGCTGCCTGAAGCCGAAGAATCAAACAAATAAAACAGTGGACCCCTCGGATAATTATTTTACAACGATTGCTCGCGCAATAGAAGAAAAGCTCAAAGAATTCCATATCAGTTCTAGTGTCATAAACGTTCTAAAAGGACCAGTAGTTGATACTTTTGAGCTTGAGCTTGGCGCAGGGGTTAAGGTCGCAGGGGTTACGAATAGAGTTGACGACCTTTCGCTTGCCCTCATGGGCGCACCTATAAGAATGGTTTATCCCATGAAAGGTAAGTCTACTATCGGAATCGAGGTGCCTCGTAACCCTCGTGACGTCATCTATCTCGATGAAGTCTTGAGGGCTCCGAATTTTAGTAATTCGATGTTTAAGCTTCCGATTGCCATGGGTAAAGATGCTTATGGTGACGCTGCTGTAATAGATCTCGCAGCGACTCCTCATTTATTGGTTGCGGGCACGACCGGGGCCGGTAAATCAGTCTTCATCAATACACTTTTAGTCTCTTTGATAATCAAATTTTCCCCGAAAAAGCTACGTCTTATTATGCTAGACCCGAAGCAGCTCGAGTTAGCACTTTATCAACGCCTACCTCATCTTATAATGCCAGTCGTGACTGATGCCTCGATTGCATCAGCTGCACTTCTTTGGGTCATCGATGAAATGGAAAGGCGGTACTCACTGCTTAGAGATTTTGGTGTAAAAAACATAGAGGGCTTCAACAAAAAGGTCGTCGGGGCAGGAACCGATCTCACCTGTAGGATTAACAAATATTATGCCGATGCAGTGGTTGAAGGATTTGAATTACCTTATCTTGTTGTGGTCGTTGATGAATTTGCAGATTTGATGCTTTCGAAATCTGGTAAAGCGATCGAAACGTCTATATCTAGATTAGCAGCGAAGGCCCGAGCTTCAGGAATTCATATAGTACTTGCTACTCAGCGCCCATCTACAGACATTATTACAGGCGTAATCAAGGCAAATTTCCCTACACGAGTCGCGTTCAGAGTTTTCACTAACATTGATTCAAGAGTCATACTTGATGGGATGGGTGCGGAGAAGCTTTTAGGTAAGGGTGATATGCTTTTCAAGCAGGGTATAGACATTCTTCGTATGCACTCCGCGTACGTTAATGAGGATGAAATAGAAGCACTTGTCGATAAGTTGGCCACGCTTCCTGCACAATACGATGAAGGAGCGATGGAATTCCTTGAGAGTAATGGGTCGGTTGATACTGATGTCGATGGAATGACAACTGATTCGGATGGAACAAATCTCAAAGATGACAAATATGAAGAAGCAGTAAAGTGTGTCGCGGCGCACAGGGTGGCAAGCGCTTCGTTTCTTCAAAGAAGATTAGGTGTTGGCTATAATCGAGCTGCAAATCTCATCGAAGAGATGGAGCGTCATGCTGTGGTCGGGCCGGCTCAAGGATCTAAGCCACGGAAAGTTTTGGTTCCTCCGCCGAGCGAGCTTGGTGGCTAAAGTTATTTGAAGTGAATTGATGGGTTAGTAAGATTGGTTGACATGTCAACGCCTTGATTTCATTCTCAAAAATCTTGCTCTAAGCGAGTCGGCGTGCTATTTACACAGAACCATTAAAATACTGTCCCTAAAGGACAAATCTAATCACTTTATTTGGTTGGTCCATCATATCGGTGGCTGAAAGTGATTCGATGCAACCACCAAGGAGCTTTCATGTCTAAGTTAAACGTCAAGCAACTGCTTGAGGCCGGCGCCCACTTCGGTCACCAAACACATAAGTGGAACCCAAAGATGAAGAAATATGTCTATGGAGAGCGTAATGGTATTTACATTATCGATCTACAGCAGACGCTTCCTATGGCCGAAAAAGCTTATGAATTCCTGAAGAAAACAGCTCAGCAAGGTAAGTCTGTTCTTTTCGTAGGAACAAAACGTCAAGCAGCCGACATGGTTAAGAAAACGGCTGAAGATTGTGGCTCTTTCCATGTTACTTCTCGCTGGCTTGGCGGAATGCTTACAAATTATAAAACGATTGCTCTTTCGATCGACAAGCTTCGGAAGGTTGAGAAGATGAAAGAGAATGGAGACTTTAAACTCCTAACAAAGAAAGAGCAGTCTAATTTAGAGAAAGAAGTTGAAAAACTTGAAAAAAACCTCGGCGGCATCAAGAACATGAGAAAGTTGCCTGGCGCAATTTTTATCATTGATCCGAATAATGAACACATTGCAGTTAAAGAAGCGAACGTTCTGGGAATTCCTGTCGTGGCAGTAACTGATACCAACTGTGATCCAACGGGAGTTGATTTCGTTGTACCTGGTAACGACGATGCCCTTAAGTCCATCACTCTTTTCCTCGATTACTTCTCTAACGCTATCGTTGAAGGTGGCTCAAAAGCGCGCAAGGATGCCGGTGAAGAGTCTGGCCGGGATATGGATCTTGAGACCGAAATCCTTGCTAAATATGAGAAGGATATCGATCTTCAAGGTGAAGAAGACGCTTAATTTTTTAACTTTAGATAAGGATACCTACCATGGCATATACAGCTGCTGATGTAAAAAACCTGCGTGAAACAACTGGCGCTGGAATGATGGATTGTAAAAAAGCCCTCGACGAGACTGGTGATTTCCAGAAAGCCGTGGACTACCTCCGGGCAAAAGGTCTTGCTGCCGCTGCTAAGAAGCAGTCTCGAGTTGCCGCTGAAGGAATCATTGCCGTAGCAGTTAAGGGAAAACTAGCTTCGCTAGTAGAAGTCAATTGTGAGACTGACTTCGTGGCAAAGAATGATGCATTCCAAGCCTTCGCGAGCTCAGCTGCAAACGTCGCTGTAGATGCGCATTTGAAGTCAGTTGATGCACTTCTTTCCTCAAAATCATCAAATGGTTTGACGATTAAGGATAATATTTCAGAACTCACGATTAAAATTGGTGAGAAGATTGACGTGCGTAGGCTTGAGACTATGTCTCTCGATGGCCACGGGATGATTGGCTCTTACGTGCACTCGGGTAAGATTGGTGTCCTCACTCGCGTAGAGACGGACAAAGACCTTACTGGCCATGAAGGCTTCCGTGAGCTTGTTAAAGATCTTTGTATGCAAATAGCGGCAGCAGATCCGAAGTTTTTGAATTCAAGTGAAATTGACGAGACTTACAAGGCAAAAGAAGCGGAGATTTACGCTGCTCAGCTTCGCGAGCAAGGTAAAGCTGAAGCAATGATACCGAACATCGTTAAAGGCAAGCTTAACAAACTAGCTTCTGAGGTTTGTCTTTATGAGCAGTCTTTTGTTAAAGATACCGACACTACTGTAGGTAAGCTGATAGAGAAAGTGGCTAAGGACGCGGGCGCTTCAATCAAGGTGACAAAATTCATTAAGCTGAACCTTGGTGAAGGAATCGAAAAGAAATCTGAGAACTTCGCCGAAGAGATCGCCAAACTTACCGGGAAGAACTAATCCCAATCTAGATCAAAGAAAAGGGGACTTTTAGGAGTCCCCTTTTCCTTTTAAAGGGTGCCATGAAGTATAAACGTGTTCTTATTAAACTCAGCGGTGAGGCGCTCGCTGGTGATCAAGGTACAGGTATCTCGGGGGACATACTTAATAAAATAAGTTCAGAGATTAAGTCCCTTCAGGAAACAGGTTGCGAGATAGCGATCGTGGTTGGTGGAGGTAACATACACCGTGGTGTCGCGGGAGCTACATCTGGCATGGATCGCGCCACCTCAGACTATATGGGTATGATGGCAACAGTCATCAATTCGCTCGCACTTCAGGATGCTCTTGAAAGAAAGGACGTATATACCCGAGTTCTTTCCGCGATTGCGATGCAAGAGGTCGCTGAACCTTACATTCGTCGTCGTGCCGTCAGGCATCTGGAGAAGAAGCGTGTAATTATTTTTGCTGCGGGAACTGGTAATCCTTATTTTACTACTGATACCACTGCTGCGCTGAGGGCGAATGAAATTCACGCTGACCTTATTATGAAGGCCACAAAGGTCGATGGGATCTACGACAAAGATCCTATGAAGCACAAAGATGCGAAGAAGTTTGATCGCCTGTCCTACATAGAGGTTCTTAATAAAGATCTTAAAGTAATGGACTCTACAGCAATAACTCTTTGCATGGACAACGATATGGATATCGTAGTTTTTAACATGTTCGAGAGCGGTAACATAGCCAAGATCGTGAATGGCGAAAATATCGGTACTGTTGTAACGAAGAAAATTTAAGGAGAATCAGATTATGATAAAAGAGCTGAAGCCTATACTTGACGACCATATGAACAAGGCAGTCAAGGCACTCCAAAATCAGATGACGAAGGTGAGAACAGGGCGTGCAAGCGCAGCTGTTCTTGATGGAATTTCGGTTGATTATTACGGCACTCCAACTCCTATAAAAAATCTGGGTCAGATATCAACCCCTGAGGCTCGACTCCTGCAAATTCAGCCATTCGATAAGTCTGCAATCGGGGCTATTGAGAAGTCTATTCTTGCTGCCAATATTGGCCTTACTCCTGGCAATGATGGGAACTTGATCCGGATACAGTTTCCTGCACTCACTGAGGACAAACGAAAATCCTTTGTAAAGGATGTAAAAAAGTTGGGTGAGGATGCGAAGGTTGCGATCCGCAATATTCGCAGAGAACAGAACGATAAAGTTAAAATTGCTGAAAAGGATAAGAAAGTATCCGAGGACGAATCGAAGAAGATCCAAGAAGAGATTCAGAAGATCACCGATAATTTTATCAAAGAAGTTGATAAGGTTGTCGACGCTAAAGAGAAAGAGCTCTTAACCGTTTAAGGTTTCTATGTCTGTTATTAAGCATGTTGCCATTATTATGGACGGGAATGGACGCTGGGCAAAAAGGCGTGTTCGTCCCCGGATATGGGGGCACGTTCGCGGATCATCAGTGGTATCTGATATCGTTCGATCTGCTGATGACCTTGGACTCAGGGCCTTGACCATGTACGCTTTTTCTACAGAAAATTGGTCTCGTCCCCTAGAAGAAGTTTCGACTCTTTTCAGATTACTGAGAAAGTTTATTATTAAGGAAAAGTCGCGAATTCTTGAAAATAACATTAAGTTTCGCGTTATCGGTGAACTCCAATCATTGCCTCCGGAGACGGTTGACCTCATCAACGATATTGAAACTTTGACCTCAAAAGCCACAGGTCTTAATCTTACTTTTGCATTTAATTATGGTGGCCGAGCCGAGATCCTAAGGGCAGTAAACACTTTTCAAATCACTAACCCAGAACGTCTTATGACTGAGGCGGATCTTAATGAACTCATGTACCGACCAGAGACCGGTGATGTTGACCTTATGATTCGGACTGGGGGAGAGCAAAGAATATCTAACTTCCTACTTTGGCAGATGGCATACGCGGAGATGTATTTTACTCCAACGAAATGGCCAGATTTTACCTCCCGTGAGTTTTGTAAGATTATTGAACATGTCTCTTGCCGTGAACGGCGGTTTGGAAGCGTTTGCGGTCAAGAGGCTTTGAATGCTTCCGTTGAAAGAGCGGAGACTAACAAGTCCGCTTTTTTCCAGGGAGTTGTCCTCTAATGTCGAACAACACGATTAGAATTTTATCTGGTGTATTGCTTCTTGGCCTAGTTGGGGCTTGTCTTTACATGGGTCAGAGAACGAGCCTGCTCGCCATTGGTGCTATCGGTCCGCTTATCATAGATGAGATTATAACGAATTTTTACCATCAACGCCGTATCTCCATTCGCTATGTCTCTGCTCAGGGCTTGTATCTGGTGTGCTATTGGTTCTTTAATTTTTATCAAATCAGCCAATCGTCCTTCAGTTTTTGGATATCTGCAGGTGTAGTTTTGAACTTTCTTCTCTTCCTCTATTTGTTTATCGTTTATCGCAAATCTGAAATATTACTTCGTGTCTTTCGCGCAACCTCTTGGGGCGCGGGCTTTTTTGTTGTAATTCCTATGATTTGCCTTGGGTACATTATTCATTTCCCGAACTGGCTTCTTCTCTTCGTGGGTTTGATCATCCTCAATTTTATGGTTGATACCGCTGCTTACTTCACAGGCAAAAAGTTTGGCCGGCATAAGCTTTGGGAAGCCGTGAGTCCGAAAAAAACTATTGAGGGCTTGATTGGTGGTGTTTTTTTCTCAGTGCTTGCGACGAGCATCTATTGGAATTTCTTTATTGAAGAGATCACGATGCTTACTGTTTTCTTTTTCACGATCGTCGCCTGCTGCTCACAGCTGGGCGACCTCGCTCAGTCAAAGCTTAAACGACAGTTCGAGATCAAGGACAGTTCTTCCCTGATCCCTGGGCACGGTGGAGTTTACGACCGGGTAGATAGTTTAATGTTTGTAGCACCACTTTATGCGTTCTATCTGATGGCGAACTTCCGCTAAGGGAAAGTATGTTTGAAAAAATTGTAATATTTGTTGTTTTCCTCGGACCACTCATTTTTTTTCACGAGCTAGGTCACTTTTTTTTCGCTCGCTTTTTTGGCGTACGAGTGGAGGTGTTTTCGATTGGGTTTGGGCCAAAAATCTTTAAGTTCCTCCGAAATGGAACTGAATATGCGATTTCGATCATCCCTCTTGGTGGTTACGTCAAAATGTTCGGAGATGATCCTTTTTCTGAGACTCCTCTAAGTGAGGATGAGAAGAAGGTAGCCTTTAATCACAAAAGTAAGCACGCTCGTTTTTGGATCGTTGTTGGTGGGCCTCTGGCCAATCTTGCTCTTGCTTACTTCCTCTATGTTGGTCTCTTAGTCGGCGGCGAGAAAGTGCCTGAAACCAAGGTTGGTATCGTTGCTGAAAAGTCTACTCTTTATGAGAAGGGTCTTCGCACGGGCGATATTCTTGTTGGTATTAACGATGAAAAAGTCATGAGCTTTGATGACCTAAATATAAAGGGGTCGAAGGTTGAAACAATCAAAGTGAGGCGTAATCAGGATATTATCGATATTTCCGTCGGCATGCAGCTCGAACCCTTTATTAATCAATTTGTAGAAATCGTCTCGCTTGTCAAAAAGCCTGTTTATGTTACTCGGACAGGTGAGCGCTTCTTGGTTAGCCTAGAAAAAAATCCTACCGAATTTGATCACTCGATTGAAGAACTTTCTACTCGTTTCATGGGTAAAGCATTCCTTTATAGGGTTTTAGATACATCCAGCGTTATCGCGATAGACCCAAAAACGGAGAGTGAACTCGTAGGCCTACCTGGTCAATCTCTTGAATTCATTCTCTCAAAGCTCGACTTCTTCTCGTTAGATCTTGTGGTCAGGAATGTCGTGATGTCGTCTCCCGCCGATAAGGCTCAGTTTAAGAAAGGAGATATTCTTTTAACTGTCAATGGCGTCCCACTGAAGAACTTTGAAGAACTCAGGCAGAATTTACAGGCAGTTCCAGATGGTAAGGAGGTTAAGGTCGAGGTCTTTTCTAACGGAACTAGAGTCACCAAAGTCTTAATCCCAGAGGTTCGTGAGATTGATAAGAAGAAAACTAAGATTATTGGAATTGAAAGTTCTGTTGAATTTATTCAGCCTAAGCTGATCATCGCTAAGGCCGAAGGTCTAGGAGACGCTCTTGGGGGGGGGCTGGTAAGAACTTGGGATGGGATTGTTAAAACGTTTAATGGGTACAAAAAGCTTATCACCCGAGAAGTTTCGTTGAACAATATCGGCGGACCACTTGCAATCGGTAAAGTGGCTTCTGACTCACTCAACATAAGCCTATCGATGTTCTTTCGGCTCATGGCCATAATCAGCATAAACCTGGGCGTAATCAACCTCTTTCCGATTCCTGTGCTTGATGGGGGGCACATTATGTTCTTGCTTTTCGAGACCTTTAACGGTGGACCTCTTTCTCGGCGTAAACTAGAAATTGCTCAACGTTTTGGAGTGTCGATTCTTTTTTTGTTGATTTTTATTGCACTCTTTAACGACATTACTCGGTTGTTCTGACCTTTGAGTTTTTTATATGTGGATTCTTCGTACGACCTTTGCTTAGGCGTCTTGGATGACGAATTAAACTGGCTCGCCTATGAATCCCATTCTGGAGTGAAAGCATCTGCAATCATTCAGGAACGGACGGCGCTTCTTCTTGGGCAATTGGATCTTAAAGCGGCTGATCTTTCAGGTGTGATAACCGTCAATGGGCCGGGCTTTTATACAGGTATCCGACTCATGGAAGGGTTTGCAAATGTGCTCGGCTTTTTTGGGGTACGAATTTTTTCTTTTTATTCTTATGACGTTCCTCTCTGGGCCGGACATTGTCATGGTACATGGTTTACGAAGGCATATCGGGGCGAGTATTTTCTTTATACTTGGGAAGGAGATAGTTCATTCAAAAATCTCGTTTCATCGAGTGAACTACCTACTGCCCTGGCAAGCCTAAATGATCAATCATTCTTTATTCATTCAGGAGCTTCGCTAGATTCGCTGAGTGCCTCACTGCTTTTGAACCCTATTTCGACGGCTGAATTGATCAGAGTTGCCCCGAAAAAGGTCTTTGCGGAAGTTCTAAAAGGTCGGGTCTGTGAACCGTATTACTTTCGCGCACCTGAGGATGAGTTTAAGGTCAATCCGTGAAGCGCTTTTTCTTCCTGCCTACTGAAGTTACTTATCTCTCATTTGCCAGCATCGTTTACGCTTTTCTAAAACTTCCTCTCTTGTTGGAAATTCCGATCCTCCTTGGGAGCTCCCTCGTTTTATTTCTTTTTCGACGAGGCCGAATTCCCTATCGAGAGACCCTTAAAATGGAGGGGGAGATTTACCTTTCGCCTGTGCATGGAACGATAGAATCGGTTCGGCACTCTGTTCCAGGTTCCGTCTTTTCCTTTCCGTGTCATGAAGTGAGAATTTCGCTTTCATTCTGGGATGAGAAGGGACTTTATTTACCTACAAATGCTGAGTCATCCTTCATGAAGTCGAGTAAAGGCTTGAAACTTTCGCGGCGCGGGCCGGGCCATTTTTTCTATGGCTCCCTTGAGGATGTTTCTCATACTGATCTCACTCTGTTGTCAAAAAACAACACTCAAACATTAATTCGCTTTATTGATTGCCCTCTGGGTCTGAAGCCAAGTATCTGGTTGAAATCCGGTGACCGTGGACGAGGAGCAGCTTGTTTTGGGTATTATCCTTTTGGTGGGACTCTGTTAATCTACCTGCCTGCCACAAGCGATGTACTCGTGTATGAGAAAGAACGAGTTACACCCGGACAAACCGTCATCGCGGCACTCAAAGATCAAACGAAGGGTTAATATGCTTTTAGAGAACCGTCGCCTCGCTTATTTTATTCCTAATACATTCACTGCTCTCAATATGGGATGTGGGTTCATTGCCATCCTCTTCGCATTTCATGGAGAGTACTACAAAGCGTGCATGTTTATTGTACTAGGGGCCATTTTTGATAGTGTCGATGGGCGCATCGCTCGTCTCACAAATACTCAGTCTACCTTCGGTGAGCAGTTTGACTCTCTAAGCGACTTGGTCTCGTTCGGTGTGTCTCCTGCAATTGTTTATTATTTTAGGTTTCTCGCCGATGCCGGCCGGCCAGGAATGGTCGCTTGCTTCTTCTTCATGCTTTGTGGGGCACTTCGTCTCGCCAGATTTAATGCGACGATTGACAAGAATAAAACAGATTATTTCCAGGGGCTTCCTATCCCAGGTGGAGCAACTGCCGTTATCAGTTTAATTTTCCTCTCCTTCAACTTTCCTGTGATCGCTGAGTACAAGCCACTGACTGTGGGCTACCTCCTTTTTTACGCTGCTCTTATGGTTTCCAATATCCCATTCCCCAGCTTTAAGAAGTCTGAATGGGTCAAGCACCATAAGAAGCAAGTTCTTATGGTTATCTTCTTAATCATGGCTTCATTATTCATTTACGAAGAGATCATGATTCCGGCGATCATTACGACCTACGTCGTAGCGTCGCTTACTTATTGGTTAACTCATCTTAAAAGGTTCGAAGGCATCTTCGACTGGTCAGAAGAAGCTGAAAACGATTTGAAGTGATTCATCATTACCGTTTACTTTTGCAGTACAAAGGAACGCACTACCGCGGCTGGCAGGTCCAGCCGGAAGGCTTAACTGTTCAGGGAGAATTGAATCGTTCTCTTCGTGCGATTTCAAAATCATCGAATGTTAAGTCTATGGGGGCAGGCCGTACCGACGCCGGAGTTCATGCACTTGGGCAGGTGGCGAAAGTTAGTATCGAGCTTGCTATTTCCGCCGATGGCTTAATGAGGGCACTGAATGCACATCTTCCAGAGGATGTAAGAGTTCTTGCGTCAGAGCTTTCGGACGATCATTTTGTTCCAACAGTTCATGCAATCTCAAAGGAGTATCAATATCGGTTCACTTTGAATCGTGAGTCTGGTGCGCTCCAGACTGAACTCATCGCCAATTATCCCTTCGCTGTTGACATCAGCCGTATGCGTGAAGCTTGCAGTGCACTCGTTGGAGTTTATGACTTCTCAAACTTTTACTGCGAAGGCACTGATGTGGCACACAAAGTACGTGAGATTTTTGAGTGTGAAATTATCGAAGTTTCTCGGGACCAGTGGATGCTACCGGCACATTATATTTTCCGCATCGTTGGCAGTGGATTTCTTAAGCAGATGGTTCGACTTCTTGTAGGCGCTGTATGGAATGTTGGGCGAGGCAAAATCTCAATCTCTGAATTTCAAGCAGCTCTTTCCCCGAAAAGAGTACCTCGTTTGGGTCCCGTTGCTCCTGCATGTGGCCTCTATATGGTTCGCGTCAATTATTGAAATCTTTGACATTTTGAGGCTTTATGTTAAAAAGGCTCAATCAATTTTCCATTCGAGAACAAGAGAGATTTTTAATGTCTTACATCATTGAGAACGTAAACAGCTGCACGAAGAAGTTAGTCTTCAACTTTGATAAAGTTGATCTTACTAAAGAGATCAAAGAAGCGCTCATTGCCAAACAATCCAGCGCTAATCTTAAGGGATTCCGCAAAGGGAAAGCCCCGCTCGAGATGGTACAAAAACTCTTTGGGCCCCAGGTTGAAAACGACGCACTCTACCGCTTCATTTCTGATCAGTACTATCAAGCGGTAAAGAAAGAAAACCTGCGCGCTGTTGGGTACCCTCAATTCGGAAACACTAAATATGAGTCGGGTCGCAATGTTGCTTTCGAAGCGACTGTAGAAATTATTCCAGAGATCGAAATCAAGGACTATTCAAAACTTAGTTTCAAAAAAGGCTCTGAAGTTGTCAGCGAAGAGGATTTTGAAAATCTGAAGAAAAACTACCTTGCAAACAAGGCTGAAATCGCTGAAGTCAAGGATGCAGGACATGCACTCGCCAAGGGTGACTTCGCTGTCTTTAACTTTGAAGGTGAAAAAGCCGACGGGACAAAACCTGAAAATATGAAGGCCCAAGAGTACATGCTCGAAATCGGTTCTGGTCAATTCATTCCAGGCTTCGAGGATGGCATGATCGGACTGAAAAAAGCTGAAAAGCGTGATGTGAAAGTGACCTTCCCGGCGGACTACCACGAAGAAGATCTTAAGAATGCTCCTGTCATCTTTCACGTTGAACTTCTCGAAATCAAGAATAAGACTTTCCCTGAATTCTCAGATGAGCTTGCCAAGGAGTTTGGTTTTGAGTCTGTCGCAGACTTCAATGCTAAGAATAAAGAGCGGATGATGGTGCAGAAGAAGCGCGAAGTTCAAACAAAACTTCAGCAGGAGATTCTTGAGAAATTGATTGAAGAAAATTCTTTCGACGTCCCTAAGGCCCTCGTCGATGACCAGAAAGAGTCTGTTAAGGCTGAGCTCTCTCGCAACCTAAAGCAGCAAGGATTTAATGATCAGATGATTGGTCTTTATTTCGAGCGTTGGGATAGCGATGTTACTCAGAAGGCAACCTTTCAGGTTCGCTCAGGACTGATCCTTGATAAGCTTGCCCGAAAATACAACGTTGAGGCAACTGAGGCGGACTTGGATGCGAAAATCGAAGAGATGGTCACTCAGTCAGACATGAAGAAGGAAGAGATCGCAAAGTTTTACAAATCTAACGAGAATGTAAAACGTAATCTCATGTATGCCATCCGTGAAGAAAAGACCTTTGTATCTCTGATGAAGGATATGAAAGTTTCTTAGCGTACTTTTGTCGTCTGCTCTTCCTTCGGGGGGAGCAGCTTTCATACCAGTAACCTCGCACCAAACGGTAGCGGCATTTGCCATCACTAAATCGTATGATGTTTTCTAATTCTCCATAGACTACCTCCTCGACTGTTCCAATTGTAACGAATTCATTGGCCGGGGCCCCAGGCTCTCGAGCAATGTCACTGTTCAGGCTCACGGAAAAGACCAACAGCAACGGAGGAATCATCCTGCGCTTCCCGAAAACAAATAATCCAACGAGTAGGAGAGTGACGATGTTGACTTCGACAGTGGGAACCTGGGATGCGAGGTTGGCGCACCAGGAAACAATTTGTTGTACCCAGCTGAGAATACTTATCCCTACCTCTCGCTGCCAGTTAACAAGAGGAATTGCGAGTATGAATAGCAGAGGCATTATTCCGGTGAAGATAAGATTAAGGGCGGGGGATATCAAGAGCAGGAGGGGAGAGATTTCTTGACCCTGAAAGTATGCCAGGAAAATCTGGGCGATAAAGAACCAGATGACCAGGCGAAGCCCTGAGATGCCAGCGTAAATGATTCCAAGGAAGAGAAAGCTATAAGTGAAGCTTACGGTGTTAGTTTGGAAAGTTCCGACTATGATGTCTAGGGCCAACGCTAGAATAAATCCTAATTTTAGATCAAACAGGCGCTGGCACATCTTAATCAAAATCATGCGTTTTAGCGCCGAGAAGCCGGGTAGCGTCGTAATGCCAACGCCGAGAAGCATAAGCAGGATGAGCTGGGGCCTGGGGCCCCTGATCACGTAGAGAATGGGTAATAACACAGCACTTAGGTGAAACCCGGAAGGGGTAAAGACATGGCTAAGGCCCAAGCTTTTGTACTGGTTCTTGATTAAACGTGACAGTGGTGCCGAACGTCCTGTTAGCATCGATTCCCATAACTTTAGGAGATCGAGGTCTTTTTTCTTCACTAGTTTTCGCGCCTCAGAGAAGTTTTTAAGTCGTAAAACTTTCTCGCCTCTGAAGTATGGTTGACGAGTCCGGACCGCTTGGGATCTGAGACAACAGAGAAGGAATGAAGAAGTTATCAGGATGATGCATATCCAGGGTCGCGCCATCTTGTAGTAGTTGCAATACTAGGGCCCGCTATTAATGGGCTAAGCCTAAGAATTAACTAACTTTATAGGCGTTGCAGAAAATTGATTCCCTTGCAGTAAGCATTAACTTGAGATACTTAGGTCCCCATGATGGATATGAGCATTAAGAGTCTCCTGCCACAAATTCAAGAGTGGCTAGGAGAGGATGATCTTACAAGAAATTACCACTACACAAGATCGCTTCCAAAGCATTCTGTGAAGCTTGTTTTAAAAATAAAGTCACCCTTGGTTCTGGCCGGAACTGATTATCTCGCAGCCGTCTTTACACAACTGGGCGCGGATTGTGACTTTTCTTTCCTGTCAAAATATGAGGGCGGACGGTTCGAGGTTAGTGCCATCGATTTTCCAGAGCCTCTTCCTTTTAATATCGCCGTAACTGGCGAGCGCCTTGCCCTGAACCTTATCCAGCATGCGAGTTCGATTGCCACTTGGACTGAAAAGCATGTAGCACTTGCTGCTCCCTCCGGCATAAAGATCCTTGATACCCGTAAAACAACTCCGGGCCTGCGCTCAGTTGAAAAGTACGCGGTCCGTCTCGGCGGTGGGTATAATCATAGACTCGGGCAAACTGATACTTGGATGATTAAGGATAACCACAAGTCTTCACTCGGGGGTTTGTCAGGCGCATGGAAGTTTTTCAAAGATCAAGGTGCTTTTTATACCAACGTCGTCGTTGAAATCCATACGATTGACGAGCTTCGCGAAGCGATTGAGCTTGGATGCACGCATGTCATGCTCGATAATTTTTCCCCAGAGAATATCCGACGAGCGGTAGAGCTCAAGCGGGCCGGAATGACATTCGAGGTTTCTGGAGGCATTAATCTTCAGACGATGAGTAGCTTTCTGATTAGCGGCGTCGACGCTCTAAGCCTTGGATCATTAACCTACGCGGCACCGAGGGTCGACCTCTCGCTAAAATTTCAAACCCTATGAAAGACTTCAATACAGACGTTCTTATTCTTGGCTCAGGCATCTCTGGACTCGCAGCTGCGATTAAGCTTGCGGAGAAAAAACTCAAGATCACTATAGTGACGCGAGAGAAGCGGCCCGAGATCACCAATACCTTTTGGGCCCAGGGGGGAATCATCTATAGCCCTAAGGATTTGAATGACCAGGAAGATCTTGTCCAGGACATCCTCAAGGCATCGGCCTACACTTCAAACCATGAGGCGGCGAAGATCCTCTCTCACCGCTCGGCCGAGATCATTGACGAGATTTTGATCCACAAGTCACATACGGATTTTGCAAAGGACGCAGAAGGAGAGTTACTCTTCACTCGAGAGGCTGCGCATTCTCGTGATCGAATTATCTACAACGGTGATATGACGGGAAAGTCTATCCAACTCTCACTTCTAAACTACCTCGCTGACATCGAAAAATTTCCGAACGTTACGTTTCTAACCTCCCATACGGCGATAGATCTCATAACTCCGAACCATCACGGCGTTGATATCACTCAGCGCTATGAGGAGAATCAGGTCTTAGGGGCTTACCTCCTTGACCAGCCTTCTAAGGAAGTCAGGAAAGTTTTGGCAAAGATCACGGTGCTTGCCACTGGCGGAATTGGTGCACTCTATCTTCACCACTCGAACTCAGAGGGGGCCCGTGGCGACGGTCATGCGATGGCACATCGAGCGGGAGCTTACGTTACCAACATGGAATTTATTCAGTTTCATCCAACGACTTTTTACAACCGTTCATCGCACCGACGTTTTTTGATTTCTGAAGCCATTCGAGGGGAAGGGGGGCGCCTTATCAATTCGAAGGGTGAGGCCTTCATGACGAAGTACCACTCCGATGGGGAGCTGGCCCCTCGGGATATCGTCGCCCGTGCCATTCTGGAAGAAATGATCGCTGAGAAGGAAGACTGCGTTTATCTCGATATTTCACACAAGAGTGAAGAGTATCTCCGGAATAGATTCCCCACCATAAACGCTTACTGCCTTGAAAATAAAGTCGACATGGCGAGGGGGCCAATTCCTGTCGTACCGGCGGCTCACTACACTTGTGGTGGTGTGAAGACGGATTTGAAAGGACGCACCAATCTTAAGCGACTTTACGCTGTTGGCGAAGTCGCATGCACCGGCCTTCATGGTGCGAACCGACTTGCCTCGACATCGCTTCTTGAAGGGTTAACCTGGGGATACATCGCTGCTGAGGACATGCTGACCTACATTAGTGATGTTTTGGAATATGACCAAGAGAAGATCAAAGACTGGGCTCAAGGCCACGAGGAGGTTGACCTTGCGCTCATCACTCAGGATCAAATGACGGTGAAGCAGACGATGTGGAATTACGTGGGTCTGTCCAGGTCAAAAAACCGGTTGAATCGGGCCCGAGCAATGTTCATCGAACTCCAGGACGAAATTTCAAAATTTTATAAGAACGCTCAGATGCACGATGAACTCATTGGTCTACGTAATAGCGTAGAAGTTGCATTTATGGTCCTTAATGCTTCACTCAGGAACAAGAAATCCGTAGGGTGCTTCTATCTCAAAGACTAGGTATCGTTCAATGGCTTAAAATAGTTTCGGCCTAGAAGAACAAGATTGCGGCGTATGAAGTTCCGTCTGCGAAGGACAAAGTTGGTAGGTCTGGTTGGATTCCAGCGACGGGGATTGGGAAGGATGGCCGCAAAGAGCTGCGCCTCTCCAAGTGAGAGCTTGCTGGCAGGCTTGTTCCAGTAGTATTTCGCTGCTGCATCAGCTCCGTAGATCCCAGGTCCGAGTTCGATTACGTTTAGATACACCTCGAGGATCCGCCTCTTGTCCCAGAGAGTTTCCATGAGGAGCGTGAAGTAGGCCTCTAGGCCCTTGCGGAGATAGGTTCTGGAGGGATAAAGAAAAACATTCTTGGCCGTCTGCTGGCTGATTGTCGACGCACCCATTTTAATTTTCCTTCGTTTGTTTGCATCAAGCGCCCTCAAGATTGCTTCGAAATCAAAGCCATTGTGGGAGAGGAACTTCGGGTCTTCAGAAGCAATAACCGCCCTCTGAAGGTCGGGAGAGATTTCGTCGATCGATACCCAGTTTTTATTAATTGGAACCCATTTGCCGGCAAAACCGTATTCAATCACACGAAGTACAACAAGTGGTGTTGCGTAGACTGGTAACCAGCGGTAAAGGGCAACTGTGAGAAAGCTTAGGGCGAAGAAGGCCACTACGCTCAATAGGACTATCTTTTTGAATGTCCGAAGAACTGGCACCGCTTTATAGAATCCTCTTCTTGTGTAGCCCATGGAACAAATATCTCAATTAATTCAATTATTTTACTTGATGTGTTTATAGTACTGCTGTCCTGGGTTTTTGCCCATCATTAACAAAACTGAGCGGAGTATCGCCTGATTCGCCACAAAGTGTCAAAATTGCTAGTTAACCCTGATTATTTTACAGGCTTAGAGAGTAAGTCGAATGACTTTTCGCCCTTCATCCCTTAGAACGGGCTGAAAGACTTACAGGTGAAAAATGAACGTTGAAGTAAAAAAATTCCAGGAAAAATCGATCTATTTTACGTCTCTAGGGTGTTCTAAGAATCTCGTTGACTCTCAGGTTATGCTCGGACATCTCAAGCTCGACGGATTTACCATCGCGCAGGAGCCGCAAGACGCCGAGGTGATCATCGTCAACACCTGTTCGTTCGTTGAAGCCGCGAAGGTCGAGTCTATCGAGACCGTATTAGAACTTTCCACTTATAAGGAAGACGGAAAATGTCAGGCACTTGTCATGTCGGGTTGCATGGCCCAGCGTTATGCAGGAGAACTTGAGCAAGAAATGCCAGAGATCGATATGTTTATCGGAACTGGCGAGTACCATAAAATCGTCCCTCTACTTAAAGCGATGGAGGATGGAAAGCTCGAGAAGAAGTCTTTCGTTGAGATTCCGAGGTTTATCCACACAGAGTTTGACCCACGTCTTAACACCTCACCTTTTTATATGGCATGGCTCAAGATCTCTGAGGGATGTAACCGTAACTGTACTTTTTGTATTATCCCAACACTGCGTGGAAAGCTTAGGTCCCGAACCGTCGAATCGCTCGTTAAAGAAACCGAGCAGCTCGTTGCCACTGGTGTCAGGGAGCTTAATCTCATCTCACAAGATTTTTCTGACTACGGGGTAGATCTTGAAGGAGGTGGAAAGAGTGGGGGGAAAAACCCAATGATTTATGAACTACTTTCCCGGCTCGAAAAAGTCGAGGGGATTGATTGGGTTCGGGTTTTTTACTTCTATCCGGACGACCTTACCGAAGACGTGATGGATTTAATGGCGAGGTCTAAGAAAATAACCAAGTATCTTGATATGCCGGTTCAGCACTTCGCCGACGATGTCCTGAAGCGCATGAATCGTCGTGTGAGTGGTGAAATCATTCACGAGAAAATTCGTTTGCTGCGGGAGAAAATCCCTGGAATTGTGTTGAGAACTTCAATCATCGTCGGTTTTCCTGGCGAAACTGAGGCAGACTTTCAGGTGTTGCTCGAAGGAATTAAGAAGGCGAAGTTCAATCATCTTGGAGTGTTTAAGTACTCCGATGAGGACGGAACACCAGCAGTACGACTTAAGAAGAAGGTTTCTCAGGACGTGATTGATGCCCGCTTTGAGCAGCTCTATGAAGCACAGCGAGAAATCGCCCGTGAGCTTAATCAGGCCTACCTTGGCAGAGTGATTGACGTCCTGGTCGAGGGTCAACACGAAGAGACTGAGCTTTTGCTCCAGGGTCGCCATGCGGGGCAAGCTCCAGACATCGACGGTAAAGTCATCATTAACGATGGTCTCGCAAAGGCCGGAGACATCGTTCGGGTTGAGATTACTGATGTCCTTGATTACGATCTCGTAGGGCGTATTGTCTAACCAGTAACTTTGGGCAGAGACTACGAAAAACTAGTGATCCTTAAGCTCGGTCTTCTTGGATGCTAGAGATGCCTCGAGGTCTTTTATTTCGTCGGTGAGCTTACTGCTTTTGGCCTCATGGAGCTTATAATGAAGAAGTCCGTAAGCTTGCTTATCTTTGAGATCTTTTGTCAGAAGCTTGGTCTCGAGTTGTTCGAGACCCAGCTCTAGCTCCTTGACCTGGGAGGAGAGTTCCCGAAACCGGAGATCGATCTGACGCTGGAGATCACTTATCAGGGCACCAGTCTGGGTTACGACTGCATGGACAATAACGTCGTCCGCGATAACCTTTTTCTTTCTCCAAATCTTGCTTAGCATGGGTTCTCCTTACCTTTCATCATAGAGCAGAATGACTTGCGAGGTCTCCGAGGCAAGAATCACCTAGTATGTTAGTCATCAGATTAACCTTAAAATGAATGCATATTTAAGGAGTTGCCCACGTGAAAAATACGATTGTCTTGCTCGGCTTTTGCTTTTCCTTGGCAGTGGTTGCAGCACCTACTTCGGAGCCCTCCTGGAAGGCGAAGCTACGAGACATAGTTGCGAAGGTGGCCGGAACAGAGTGGAGCACGAAACTTCTTGGAGGGCCACCTGAACTCTCACCTGAGTTACCCATGCCTGAAATCCCAGCTCTGATTAAGAAGTCAACGGACGTCGGATCCTACTCAAAAAAAGTTAAGGACTCTACAGAGTTTGACAAGCTGCCGGTCGAACGTAAGCGCCAGTTTAACTATAAATTTCTAGAGGAGCTTTTTCAGGTCACTCGCAAGACTACACCTAGGGATGAGGATCTGGCTAACTGGCTCAACACACTTGAGCAGGGAGGATCTCGTGAGGGAGTTTATCAAGGCCTGGTTCTTGACGAAGTTTATGGTGGCCTTGAGAGCATAGAGGAGCAGCCTTCGAATAAGCTTCTCGACTTCTGTTTACGTTACAGCCAAACCTTCTTGGCGCAGACCTTTAAGCCAGAAGGCCTTGTGAAACTTAATCTTTATTCCCTCAAGAGAATTTTTACAGAAAAGGGTCTCGATCTTTTGGAGTACTATGAGGTCCGTGATCTGGACTCATTTTACCGCTGGTATGCACTTTATTCGTCGGAGCTCGCTAGAAATCATAGTCAGCTTCTCAATTCCCCTATAAGGAAGGAGCCGTCAGCGGCCTTTCATTACGAGTGGGCGAAGGGGATGCCGATGCAGCATATTAAATCCGAGTACATTATAAAGCTTCATCTTGTGATGAATGGTCTCCAACTCCAGAATCAGTAGAAGAAGGGATTCTCTACTACGAAGAGGGCATGGAGAAGGCGTTCTACGCCAAGGGCGATACCTGAGCTCTCCGGGAAGCCGTTGTCTAAGGCTTGGTAGAATTGGCGAGGTTCTGGGAGATCGTAGCCGTACAGTTTGCGCTTGAGTCGATTCTGCACGCCGAAACGCAGGCGTTGTTCAGCAGGATCAGTGAGTTCGTTGAAGCAGTTGCAGAGCTCAATGCCATTGACGTAGACTTCGAATCTTTCCGAAACTCGGTTATCATCGGTTTTGAGAGTTGAGAGTGCTGCCAACGGGGCGGGAAACTCGTAGATGAGAAGTAGCGGGTACCTGGAGATCTGAGGCTCAACCTTATTAAGGTAAAGAAGAAAGAAATAGTCATCCCACTCGAGTTCAATCGAGGGCACCGGAACTTCGGGGTAGCGTTCGAGGAGGTCTTTGATCGCATGGAGCTCAAGGAAGTCTAGAATCTCAATGCCGAGACACTCGTAAAAAAGTTCCCTCATGGTTTTCCTGACAAGTTTATGGTCTACAAGTTCAGGTCGGAGAGTGAGACCACGTTCAGGTCCACGAAGGATAACATAATTCAGGAGGGCCTCTGTATCCCGCATAATCACTTCGTAGCGTTCATGCACTCGGTACCATTCTAGCATCAGAAACTGAGGGCGGTGGATCGGTGACTCGGGCTCGTCCCTGAAGCAGTAGGATATCGAAAAGATTTTTTCGAAGCCCTCTGAGAGAAGCTCCTTCATACAGAACTCGGGAGAGGTGTGAAGATAAAGCGGTGCTGGCGTTTGCTTCTGCACTGAGTAGAGCTGAAATGGATGGATATGGACTTCCATTCCTGGATTCTCGACGGCCGGAGGAGTTAGAACGTCGAGGAAGCCTTGCTCCCCGAAAAAGTTTCGCATAATCTGGATGAGTTCAAAAAGGTGACGACGACGCATGGACTTCCACCGGGTAAGACAGATCATTCAACGTGAGCATACCCTTGCACCTAACGAGTGGAAAGGGGCGGTCCTTTTTTTATCTAACGAACAGCATGTATTCTTCATCAAGCGCTCTGAGAAGATGCCAACCCACGGTGGGCAAATTGCTTTTGTCGGAGGCCATAGGCAGGACCAAGAGCTGAGTCCTTGGGTTGTGGCCCAGCGAGAGTTTGAGGAGGAGACCGGACTCGGACTCGCGACCATTGATTTTCTTGGCTACCTTCCGGCCGTCATGACTGCAAGGCTTCAGCCCATCGTTCCAGTGATGGGTAAGCTCCTGGTTTCCTCTGAGGAGTTTATGAACCTAGCGACGAGTAATGGTGAGTGGGTTGACTGTTTGGCATACCCTTGGACTGAGTTAGCAGTTGAGGCCAGCTGGGAGTTTGGCTGGCGCCATGGCCATAGCCGTGGCCCGGTACTTTTTCATACCTTGAGGCAAGGGTCATTTATTTCCAAGACAAAGGATTTTCACACTCACTTGCTTTGGGGTGCTACTGCAGCAATGGTTTGGGATTTCTTACGACTTTACTATGGCCATTCGCAACGCTAATACTGAGCCCTAATCCGGACCGAGAATTGTAAAGGAAGTTCCAATGGATCAGTTGCAGCAACTCGTACTTGAGAACATCGAAGTCTACGTCAGCGGTTTTATCGTCGTGACAGGAGCTTTGTACTACTTCTTCCTGCAGAAGCATCGTGGAAAGCGGCCTGATGTGGTGGAAGAAGCGATCGAAGTCATTGCTAAGCCGACGGTAGCAACGCTTGAGCAACCTAAGGTTAGCTGGAAAGACCGATTAAGCCTCGGGTTGTCCAAGTCTCGTATGGATGTCTGGGGAAAAATCGGAAATTTATTCTCCGGGCCTGCGCCACTGCTCGATGAGATCGAAGAAGTTCTTTACACTGCGGATATACCCACAGGGATGGTTCAAGAACTTTTATTGAAACTCGACCGCGAAGGAAAGGGACGGAGTTCTTCTGAAATTCAACGGCTGGTCTACGGCTTTATGAAAGACAAAATGGCCCCGGTCCAAGACACCATCAATAAAGACGTCTTTGAATTTGTACCAGAAACGAAGAAGACCCGCGTTTTAATGATAGTTGGCGTCAACGGGGCGGGAAAGACAACGACGATTGGAAAGCTCGCCACGAAACTTAAGTCCCAGGGGGCGAAGGTCATCGTCGGTGCCTGTGATACTTTCCGTGCGGCAGCGGTAGACCAACTTCAAGTTTGGTGCGACCGTGCGGGAGTAGATATGGTTCGCGCCAAAGACGGCGCAGACCCCAGTGGTGTGGCCTATGACACGGTCGCTCGCGCCTACGCAGAGGGCTATGACTACTGTCTTATTGATACTGCGGGGCGACTACATACTAATCAGAACCTCATGGATGAGTTAACGAAAACGAAGCGTGTCATGAGCAAGTTGAATGCGGATGCACCCCATGAAGTCCTCCTGGTCCTTGACGCGATTACTGGACAAAATGCGTTAAGGCAGGCCCAGGAATTCAACAAGTCACTCCAACTTACTGGAATCATATTTACCAAGTGTGATGGTTCGGCTAAGGCAGGAAGTGCTGTTGGAATCGTGGATCAATTAAAAGTCCCCATTACCTATATCGGAGTTGGCGAGTCTGTGGATGATCTTCTGACTTTTGATCTCGAAACTTACCTTAAAAGTTTAGTAGGTTTAGAGACCACTTAAGATATTGATTTTACGCCTGCGCTCTCAGCGTCTTCATTGACTTTTATTAGGGTCTCCCTTACCCTAACTTCATGACCCAAAGTCAGGAAGAAGAGTTTAACGTTTTAGGTTGTAAGGTGAAGTACCGACCTGAGCAAAACGATAGTCAGAATGCAAAAGCCGTTATCGATATTGTCCTTCGAGAAGTCGAGGATTTGAAAATTAAACGGCCGATGCTTAAAGATACTGACGTCGCAGTTTTAGTGGCCCTAAAGCTAGCGACTGAGCGGCAGCAGATTGAGGATGAGTATCGAACAAACATCCTCAGGCTCGAAGCCTCTCTGGAATCCGCACTCGGAGCAATAAACTCCCAGGCGAATTAGTTGTGGAAAAAGATCGTCTTCGTCAGGTTATCCTTGGCAAGCTTGCATCTCTTTCTTACGACGAATTCCAGTCGTTGAGTTTTAAGTTAACTAACCAACTTATCAAGTTCTTCTCATCCATTCCTGAACTTAAGGATCAGATAGGTGGTGCATACCTCCCGCTGAAGGCGGAGATGGCCCCGGCTTATCAAGAGCTCCTCAAAGAGGTGCCCTTGGACCTGGCCTTCCCTGTTTTAATTGAGAGGCAGATGCACTTCGGACTCCCAAACGGTATGCCCCGCGGGTCGACTTGGCTCGAGCCGCCATACCATTTGGCAGAGCCGAGTTGGTTTTTGGTTCCGGGAGTAGGTTTTGACTTGAAAGGGGCTAGGCTTGGTCGAGGAAAGGGATTTTATGACCGGTATTTCGAGGGGAAGAACTCGATTGCGATTGGCCTTGCTTGGACTGAACAAATATTTGAACGAATTCCGGTGGAGCAACACGACTGCCACATGGATTTTATAATAACAGAAAATTTCTGCTGGGACGTTGCTCAACAGGAAAAGTTTTAAGGGGAATACACATGAATCCAATCGTTATCGCCGTTGCGAGCGTAATCGTTGGTGCGGTTATCGCTTACCTCCTGGTCAGCATGAAGATCGCAGCAGCAAGCAAATCCAAAGAAGGAGCGGCTCAGGATATCCTGAAGCGCGCCGAAGCCCAGGCCGAGGAGATTAAGAAAAAAGCCGACGAGCGCGGCAAGCAGATCGTCCGAGAAGAGCGGAGCCGTCTCGAGGAAGAGATGGAAAAGAAGAAGAAACACCTCACGGATTTTGAGCGTGGCCTGACCAAGAAAGAAGTTGCTCTCGAGCAGAAGACCGAGCAGATCCAAAAAGATATCGATCGGGTGAAAGGTAGGGAATCGGAAATCGAAACTCGAGTCCTGAAGCTTGACCTGGAGCTCAAGAAAAACGCCGAAATTCAAGATGAACTCGCCAATAAGCTCACACAAGTCGCCGGCCTCACTAAGGACCAAGCAAAAAACGAGCTCATCGCTCAAGTGGAAGAGGAAGCCAAGCTAGATGCTGCGATACGAGTCAAGCGGGTTGAAGAGGAAGCGAACGAAGAAGCTGAAAAACGCGCCAAGCGTATTGTCGGTATCGCCATTCAGCGCTTTGCAGGCGAGTATGTCGCCGAGCAAACCATATCTTCTGTAGAAATCTCTGACGACGGAGTGAAGGGACGGCTTATTGGCCGTGAAGGCCGGAACATCCGTGCCTTCGAGCAGATCTGCGGAGTTGATTTGATCATCGACGATACCCCTGGCGTCGTTACGATCTCATCCTTCAATGTTGTAAGGAAAGAGATTTCCCGGATGACGATCGAGCGGCTTATCGCCGATGGTCGAATCCATCCGGCGAAGATTGAAGAGTTTTACGACAAGTGCAAGCATGAATTTGAATCCCGCCTCCGTGAGCTTGGTGAGAAGGCCCAGATGGAAATCGGGGTTCACGGTATCCACCCAGAAATTCTTAAGCTCATCGGAGCCCTTAACTGGCGTACTTCTTATACTCAGAATCAGTACCAGCATGCTCTCGAATCGTCGTTCCTCGCCGGGAACATGGCCGCAGAGCTTGGTCTCAATGTGAAGCAGGCGCGCCGTGCAGGACTTATGCACGATATCGGTAAAGTCCTCGACGCTTCTGCGGAAGGCTCTCATGCTGTTATCGGGGCTGACTTTGCGAAAAAGTATGGAGAGTCACCAGACATCGTTCATGCGATTCGAGCTCACCACGACGACGAAAAACCTGAGTCAGTACTCGCGCATCTCGTGGCCGCGGCCGATGCTCTCTCCGGAGCTCGTCCTGGTGCACGTAAGGCCCTGAAAGAGTCTTATGTTTCCCGTCTCTCGGACATTGAAAAAATTGTGAATAGTTTCGAGGGCGTTCACCGCTCTTACGCCATTTCTGCAGGCCGTGAGGTTCGGGTTTTGGTTGAGAATGAGAAGGTTTCCGACGAACAGACAATCATGCTCTCCCGGGATATCGCTCGGAAGATCGAGCAGGAAATGTCTTATCCGGGAACGATCAAGGTTTCCGTCATCCGCGAGACGCGAGCGGTTGGCATCGCTAAGTAATCGAGGAACCGGGGAGGAATCACATGGATAGCCGCTGTGCGATCGTGACCGGTTCCTCCTCTGGCCTTGGGCTTGAGATTTCGAGATCCTTACTCCATTCGGGTTTCATTGTTTTTGGCGGTTCACGGTCTGGCACTGACCTTGAGCACGAGAATTTCTACGACGTCGAACTCGACATCTCCCTTTCAGCATCTGTAGACGAGTTTTACGAAACCGTTAGAGAGTTTACTTCCCAGATCCATCTGGTGGTGAATAATGCCGGCATCTGCGAGATGGCATCTGTCGGTGAGACCTCCGCGGAAGTCTTCGAGCAACACCTCGCAACTAATACGCTTGGGCCCTTTCTGTTGTTTCAAGGCCTCGAGTCATTCATCGTAAAGAATGAAACTCATATCGTTTCTATCCTTTCCACTGCAGCTCATTACGGCTACCCGAACGTGGGAGCGTACAATGCCTCGAAGTTCGGCCAGCTGGGTCTTATTGAAAGTCTGAAGAAAGAGTGGAAGGAACATAAGGTGCGGTTTACCAACCTTTTTCCTGGCGCTATCGACACGCCTCTTTGGGATAAGCTCGGTACGAAATTCTCCCGAGACAAAATGCTTCGCTCGGAAGACTTCATGTCAGTCTTTGATTTTATTGTGACCGCTCCTGCTGTTATTCAATTTCCTGAGGTCACTTTTTTGCATCGTGAGGGCTACCTTGAGTAGCTTCGTGCCTCCTAGGCGCAAGCTTTTAGAACTCCTCGCTTCCCTGGGTGTTGCTGGAGTCGTTTATCTCATCTACCCGAATCTCGATGCTGTGATTCTATTTATCTCTGGTTTTGTTTGGAACTGGTCAGCTAGCATTGACCCCGGGCCGCTATTTGCAAACCGGCGTTACCGCTTCTCTATGCTGGCGACAGTCATTGCCCTCCAGCGTTTCGTTCTTAGGCCCTTTATCGGGGCCCCCGAGCTCTTGCGGCGCTTCGTTGCTCTATTCCCGGCCGGGACCTTTTGGTGGATCGTGGTTATCATTAATGACAGTAGTGTGCCCTGGTGGTTTAGCTTCTTCGGAAGTTTGACCTATGAATTTTTTCAGATCCAACTTCGACCCAAACTCGAGCACCAGGGGCCACTGTGAAGCTACTTCCAGTGGCGCTCGCGATCTTCTACCGATTCCGGGATTCGGGCCTGGAGGTCTGGACTCAGCGGCGAACTGATGATGGAATCTACCACGGTCTTCTGGAGTTTCCCGGAGGTAAGATTGAAGAAGGGGAAACCCCGCTCGCTGCTGCCGTCAGAGAAGTGCAAGAGGAGGTGGGTATCCACGTCGACCCCGCTCACGGGAGGCCATTTGGCCTCTACCCTAATGAGCTTTCCGGACGTGTCGTCCTTTTAAATGTGTTTCTTTTCCCTGACCAACCTTCGCTTGCGGGGCGAGGAGAATGGCTAAGCATCGAAACTTCTCAGCTCAGTTCTCCCTATCAGGGGAAGATCCCTGGCCCTAATCACCTGATCATTGATGATCTCTTCCGAGCGCTATATAGTTAGGCTCCTCGAGGATCCTAAATTATGACCAGTGTTACTCAGATTATCGTCCATTTTTTCCTTCTCTCCCTAGCATTTGGTACCCAGTTCTTCGGCCCTGTCGTGAGTACGAGGCTTACCGGCGTCGGCTTTTACAAGCTTGGAACGTCGATTGTTTTAGGGTGCCTTGTCCTTGCTATGGGCGTAGATTTTTTTATGGCGGGGGGGTTAACCAGGGCCGAACTAGTGGCCTACAGTATTCTTCTTGCGACTAACGCTATTGGCTACGCTTTCCACCGGGATACGAAGAGCCTTTGGATGTGGCTACTGTATGTTATTCAAGTTTTAACTTTTTCTAGTCTAGTGTTCAGTGTTTTCCTCTTCGATCCGCTATGGATTGTCTTTTTCTTTGTCAGTATGGCCCTGTTAGGAATAAGCAACTACTCGATGATCCTCGGCCACTATTATTTGGTAGTGCCCAAGCTGTCTGAGGAACCCCTCATCTACTCGATTTATATATTTTGGGTAGTGATGTTCCTGAAGATTGTTTCTTCGGTCGCTGTTGCTATGTCTCTCGGCGTTCCTTATTTGCAGGAGGGCTCGCTTAAAGGTGACGGTTACGTGTTTAACTGGCTTTTCATCAGCATGCGCTACCTTTGGGGATTCGTGGCCCCCCTCATCTTAAGTTTCTTCACTTTCCGCTTGTGCAGGCTTAGGTCTATCCAGAGTGCTACAGGTGTTCTTTACATCGTGGAGTTTTTTGTTATTGTTGGCGAACTCATATCCATTTACCTCATGGCGAAGTACGGTTTACCACTATGATGGAAGTTCAGATCACATGCACCAGTTGCGGCTCGAGCATTGAGGTTCTGCCTGATCGCAGTTCCAGCAAGGTTGAGTGCGATGTTTGTAAGCATGTTCAAGAGGTCATCTTTACCGCTGATCATGAGGTGGGAAGTTTAACTGAGTGCCCAGTTTGTAGGCGCATGGACTTCTACAAGCAGAAGGACTTTAATCGGAAAATCGGCGTCACTCTTTTTTTGATCGCGGCTATTCTTTCGATCTGGACCTATGGGCTAAGTCTTGTAGGTCTGTTTTTGGTTGATCTGTTTCTCTTTCAAAAGCTATCCGTCGTTGCGATCTGCTACAAGTGCCGGACCAACTTCCGGAAACTAAAGAACATGGGTGAAATAAGGGAATACGACCACGAAATGAACGATCGGATTGTCTACTCGGACCATGATTTTAAAGGTAAGCCGCTATCTCACTAAAAACTTGATTTTGATCCATGGATTTTGTTTATGTTTTGATCTTTTGGCCATCAGCGGGTATAATAAATCTGCTAAATCATTTATATGCAAAACAGGAGTCTATCCCCATAGAACCCCCGGCCGGTCCCTACTTAAATTCTTTTCCCCTCTCCCAAAGCTATTAAACTATGAGCACTGACCAAGAGATACTCGTACTATCCCTGTCACTTCTATTGTCTGGATTTTTTTCGGGCTCCGAGGCTGCATTGTTGTCGCTTCCTCATGAGAAGGCGAAGCAGATCGCTGAAGAGCACGGGGTGGATTCCTGGGCGATGAATAAGTGGCTAACTCATCCGAATGAAATTCTCACGACGATCCTAGTCGGTAACAACTTTGTTAATATTCTCATCGCCTCCCTATCAACCAATATTGCTGAGCGCTATTTGGATAACGATTCTCTCGCCATTAGCGTTGGTGTTTCAACTATGGTTATTCTTCTCTTCGGAGAGATAGCACCCAAGACCTTTGCCCGGGGTCGCGCTGAGAAGCTCGCTCCTCTGGCGTTATTGGGACTGTCGGTCTTCTACTACGGGATGTGGCCTATCGTGAAGGTTTTCACGAAAATCATCCAACTTGTCCTCGGGAAAAATGCGAATGTACGAAGCCGTGCTGTCACAAGAGATGACATCGAAGTCATGGTCGAGATGGCGGAAGAAAACCGGACGATCGATTCAAAGCAACTGGACCTTCTGAACTCAATTCTTGAGTTCCCATCAATCAAGGTGAAGGACATCATGGTGCCGCGGACGGCGATCGAGGGTCTTAAGAGAACGGCGACGTTCCCGGAAGTGATTCGAATCGTTCGAGAAGTCGCTCACAGTCGTTACCCCGTTTATGATGAAGACCTCGACGATGTTCTCGGCTTTCTTCATGTGAAGGATCTGGCCTTCATGCAGCCGGAAGAACAAAAGCAGTTCGACGTCTCGAAGTACTTGAAGCCTCCATTCTTCGTCTATGAGCACATGAAGATTCAGGCAGTGTTCGACCATATGAACCGCAAGAAAGTTCACCTTGCCCTTGTGAAAGATGAGAACGGCATGGTTGTGGGCATGTTGACCCTCGAGGATATTATGGAGGAGATTTTCGGCTCGATCCAGGACGAGCATGACGACGACGGAGACCTCGTTCCGGGCGTAGAGAGCGAGGAAGGAGTGCTCGTTCCTTCCACAATTTCGCTTCGTGATCTTTATAATGAGTTCGATATCGAAATCCCGCTCAATGATAATTACTCAACTCTCAATGGCTTCCTGATGGATCAATTGGGGAATAGCTTTCCCAAGAAGGGTCACATCATCATTTGGGATGGATTCTCTTTTGAACTTGTTCGCGTCAAGAGCTCCGAGATCAAGGATGTGAAGATCAAGTCCACAACCGGTTTTCACCTACGGGAGCCCAATGTAAAGGAAACGAGTGATGCCGGAGATCATGACGAAATGAAGTCCCTCACTGCAAAATAGAATGATGGAACAAAAGATCTATCCGGTTTGCGTCATCGGTGGAGGCTCAGCGGGGACAATGTCAGTCCTGAGGACTGTGCTTAACAACGATGAATGTCTATTTTTCCCAGGGTCTCCGAAAGATAAGAAAAAATCGAGGGCCCTGTGGGTTCGAAAAGTCGAAAACATGCCGGCACACCTGGGCTATAAGCGTGGCATAGAGGATCCGAACGCCGAAACCTTAACGTGGATCTCTGAGTCTCCTTTTAAGGAGAAGCTTGTTCTTCAGAAAAACACTGGCGTCGTGCAGCTTCGAAAAGAAGGTGAACTTTTTCATATCACCGACTCTAAGGGACAAAATCACCTGGCCCGCTTCATCCTGCTTTGCACCGGTGTCATGGACGTCCAGCCTGATATTGGCGGTTCCATCGAGTCAGTTTTCGACTATGCGAATGCTCAAACCGTTGATTATTGCTTGATCTGCGATGGTCATCATGTCCTGGGGAAGAGGACTACCATTATAGGTCATGGCCTGGGTGCCGCTTGGGCGGCCATCATGCTCTACGAGCGCTACCGACCACCAGGGATGCGGATTCTGACTCATGGGAAGGCCCCTGCATTTGACGGCGAAACTTCGGCGCTGATCAAGAACTATGGAATCACGGTCAGCGAGGCTCCGATTTCTGAAATCATGGGAGAGGAGAAGGGAAAAGTGCTCCGAGGCTTTCTTCTGTCCGATGGCGAAAAAGTTGAATCTGATCTTTGCTTTGTTTCCCTGGGCCTCATCGTCTACAACGAACTTGCCCGGCAATTGGGAGCTGATCTCGACGGTCGTGGTTTTGTGAAGGCCGATGACGCAGGTCTGACGTCCATCTCGGGGCTATATGTCGCTGGTGACCTCAAGGCCAATACCAAAAAGCAGATTTATACTGCGTGGGATCAAGCAGTTAACGCTGCGAATGCTATAAACATGAAGCTCCGCTCAAGCCAAAGGCCTAAGCCACTATAAATTCTTCACAACGCAAGACAATTGGTTCATCTTTCTTGTTAACTTTGCTATGTTCCGGCTTATGAAAAATACATACGTCGCGATTGCACTTTTAAGCATTACTACTTTTTCTTACGCTCAGGATCTAACTGAATTCTCAGTCTTTTCGAAGACTAATATCAGTTACGCCAGAAGTGACTTCGAGGGCCTGGTTGGCGCGGGAAGTTCTGTCCGGGTTGAAGACTTCACCTTCTTCGGTCAGCGTTCGGCGAGCGGGGTCCTGATCGGAGATAATCTCTCACATCTCAGAGGTCAAATCCTCGATCATAACCTCCAGGTTGGATCGACAGTGGAGCTCTCTCAACTCCGTCATACCGGCAGATTGTCTGCTCACGATCTCTATTTGAACCATGCAGGTGTCGGGCATGTAACGGCATTCGATGTGCACCGTACGATCGGCCCAAATGGCCATCCTACTGCAGGGTATGAAAGCGTGCGAGTTATCTCGCGTAGGGCAAGCGAAACACGTCGTACCGAGCTGAAAACCAAGCTTTCTCGTATTTCTTCGGCGATGGATGAATTATCCGCGAAGTGTCGTCATCTCCCAGGGAAAGAGGTCAAGGTCCATGGGCGTTTGCTTAATTTAATGGGCAACCAGGATATGAACGTCTTCACCATAGATGCGAATGAGCTTAACAAGGTTGATAACATTGTTTTTGACCTTGCCCCGCTTTCAACAACAGTCATCAACATCCGTGGTGCTAGAGTCGAACTCGAGCGCGTGGGTGTTCGGGTTAATCAGGCCAATATTCGTCGCCTGATTTGGAACATTTATGAGGCGCGTGAGCTTGATATACGTTTCTCGGGTACCGGTGAGATCGTAAACAATCGCGCAATAGGACTTCCGGGCGTTTTCTTAGCACCGCATGCTAAGGCAACCTTCATTGAGGCCCTCATCACTGGTAGCCTCTTCGTTCGCGAACTCCACGGAGTAGAGGCAGGATGGTCTGGTGGTCAGGTTAACTACTCACCTTTCGATGGCCGCGCTTGCGGTTACACTCCAAACGGTGGAAAAGATCCGAGTGATGAGACCCAGGATCCGAACGGCGGCGGCAAGCGATAGTTACTTCATTGGCTTAAATGTGACGTGCCCGGCGACTTTCGCCCGGCACGAGAGTCTGATCTCGATTCCTTGAGATGTTTTTGGATCAAGTTCGGACCTGACGGAATCAATCGTATTTTGTTCAATTACACCTGCTGGCATTAAATTCTCCTTACCTTTAACGATGACAACTCGACAGGCACCGCACGATCCTGCAAGACAGCCATGGGGTAGAACCTCACCTTGTTCGTAAAGAGAGTCGTACAGAGTCTCCCCTTCTTTAACTTCAAATGTCTTTGTCGAACCCGCTATTGACACATTGGGCATAAGATTCTTCCTTGTCAAAAACACCAGAGTTTAAGAAACTTCTCGCCATAAGAAACAAGTCTAAACCATGTCCAAATTTTGGTCATCAGGGAAATCCTGCAGTAAGGAGCATAACATGCTAACTCTCGAAAAAATGTATTCTATGGGACATGAAGAAGTCGTTTTCTTCCAGGATAAAACCTGTGGTCTTAAGGCCATCATTGGGATCCATGATACGACCCTAGGACCAGCGCTGGGCGGAACGCGTATGTATCCCTATGCCAACGAAGAGGAAGCTCTGATCGATGTCCTCCGACTCTCTCGAGGAATGACGTACAAAAACGCTATTTCTGGTCTTAATCTTGGGGGCGGAAAGGCGGTCATCATCGGTGACCCTAAAAAAGACAAATCTGAAGCTCTCTTTCGTTCTTTTGGTCGTTTCGTCGAGTCACTGAACGGACGCTACATTACTGCCGAAGACGTTAATACAACTGTTGATGATATTGAGCATATTTTCACCGAAACAAATTATGTGACAGGCGTTGCCCAGCAGTATGGTGGATCAGGCAATCCAGCGCCGTACACTGCCCTTGGCGTGTTCCGTGGAATTGAGGCTTCCGTCACGAAGGCATTCGGGAGCCGCTCGCTCAAAGGTAAAACGGTCGCTATCCAGGGTGTCGGCTCGGTTGGCTTCGAGCTCGCAAAGCTCCTGACTGAGGCGGGTGCTAGCATCGTCTATACTGACGTAAGCGAGAGAGGTATCCAGAAAATGCGAGAAGCGTTTCCTCATGCTAAATTCGTCGCACCAGCAGAAATTTTCGCTGCGGCTTGCGACGTCTATGCTCCCTGCGCTCTGGGAGCTTCGATTAACGAAGAAACCATTCCCCAGCTCAAGTGCAAGATTGTCTGCGGTGCTGCCAATAACCAGTTGAAGGAAGACCGTCACGGGCTTGTTCTTAAAGAGCGTGGCATCCTCTACGCCCCGGATTACCTTGTTAACGCTGGCGGCGTTATGAACGTTTCCATTGAATTTGAGGGTTGGGCCGACAGTAAATCCCGCCGGATGATTGATACCATTTACGACAAGACCCTTCAGGTCTTCGCGATCTCTGATGAGCAGAATATTCCGGTTAATAAAGCCGCGGATGTGATGGCCGAAAACCGTATCACGTCGATGAAAAACATAAAGAACTCTTACCTTGGAGTTAAGATCAATCATCGCATGCCAGGTCAGAAAAGAAGATTCTAGTTTTTTGGAGGGCCCCGGGATTGGCGGGGCCCTCTACAGATCGACTCAACTACTTTCTCGGTCAACATTCCCGGTTTCAATCTTTGGCCCTATGCCTCTTCAGTGACTTGCGAATCCTAACTGGCCGGCACCGGATATGCTTACCCCTCTATAGTCAGACTAAGACGACTGATGTAAAAGGGGCGATTATGCTGAAGGGTGAACTCTCTGGGCGGTTTGGACAGCTTAAGAATAAAGTACAAAATTTCTGGGTCAAGATTTCGGATCAAGACTTCGAATCCGCGCGTAAAGGCGTCTCACAGGTCTTCGCTAAGTTTCAGAGGCTGCGGGATCATGAAGTAAAACCCCATGACGTCCACATTGATAACTACCACTACGAGTCTCATCGCATCGATGATATGCCGCTGACAATGGCGAAGGATCCAGGGCCTGGCATTAAGTATGGCCTGACAGATAATTCGAGATTCGCTCGAGGGGCCGATAAGGTCGCTGCAGTGGGAATTGATAGCTTTGGGGAGGATAATGCATTTAACCCCGATGAGGGGGACGAACATCAGGATTTCCTGAAGAGAAACTCAACCTCGGATTTGGATCAGGGGTATTTTTCCCACGGGTCTTAATCTTGGGCTTGTCTCTTCAGTAAATTCAGAGCATTAGGAGGTACTTTTTGCCTCTGGTTTGGAGCTTTCCATGTGATAGCAGATAATTCAATGATTAATGAAAAGCGCATTGCTCTACGCTCTCCAGCTCCTTATCCTCACCGGGCTCTCCGGTTGTGCTACGAAATACATTGTCGCGAGCAATCGCTTTATCACGCCTGAAAGTCAGGGCGATGCTTTCCGTGGTCAGGTTGAACTCCAGCAAACGAGTGCTAACCAAATGACGGTGAACACAACCAATGGAACCGTGGATGAGGGAGTGGTTTATCAGGATGTGAATCGATCAGGATTCCTTTTATCCTCCTCTATCTTCTCGAAGCTGGACGTTGTCTGGTCCCATGCTGGTGGAGGAAATTCGATGATGGGGGCCAAGTTCCAGATCGTAGGAGATCCCAGGATTACGAAGTCGAGTGGCCATAAGGCCAGCCTCGGGGCCCTCATTGGTGGAAACGAGCATGAGACTGATGATAAAACTGTTGAGTTTGAGCTGACCGGTCGAGAGTACCTCTTCACTTATGGCTACCGTTTCACAGAGAACGTCATGCCTTACACCAGTGTTTCTCTGGGCACCTTTAACTTCCTGGGAAAGATCAAAGCTCCAAATACTGCCCTCGATGGTCTTGAGCCGAATCTGATCACCTCGAGCCGCGCCTTTAGTGCTGGGGTGGAATTCTCCTATGAGACATGGTTCGTGAAACTTGAAGGTACCTATCAGCAATTAAAGACTGAGGATACTAAGGACCGGGAGCGCTACGCGATCGGTTATGCACTTGGGTATAGCTTCTAGCGGGAAAAAGTTATCGCTTATTCCGTCACCCTGATGACCATAAAGGCACCCCCCACAAGCGCTGTGCCACTTGTGCGCGTGTGTTGGACCCAGTAGCGGTTAAGGTTGGTGAGGCTGAGGGCCGTGCTTCGTTGCATGGTGTAGGTTGCGGCCGGTGTGATTGTATTCACCGTCGTAGGAGAAGTCACTCCGGTATCGACTGCTCCATTAGTCATAAGGACTACTGCACTAGTGGTCGTATTACTCCAGGCCTGGAAATAGACCGTAGGATTTTGCCATGCACTAGCATCCCAGAGGAATCGATGATCGGGAATGGTTGCCGTTGTGGTGGCACTACGTCGAGTCGACAAGCGATTATAGATTTCGGCCTTTTTGAGGTACTTGAGACGAAGCCATAAACCCGCTTTGAATAAGCGTGCAGTATGTGAAACGTTGCTAGTGCGGAGACGAACTTCCATTACGTCTCCATCCTCGAAGTTCGTCGCATTGCCTGCGAAGTTTGCCTGCCTAACGGCCACGCCGGTAGTCCCTGTAACAGTGGTTGTGGCCGCAGTGATCTGAAGGTTGTTTGTCTTATCAAAGAGTGCGGCCGTAGCGGTACTTGCAGTGTTGGAAATGCTGGAGATTGTTTCTAGAGTCCAAGGTGTCCCTGTCGATGGGATCGCGTCGTAGGCCCCATCATTGCGGGTCCAGAAGTAAAAGTTACTTGCCGTAGGTTGGATAAAAGTCGTGCTCGTTGTCGAGATTACGTTACCGGTGGTATCAGAGTTAGTTTCGCCGGTGACATCGCCACCAATGAGAGGAATATAAATTCGAGACGCCACTGCGTTAGTCTGTTGGATAACTATTTTAGCAGAGTGAATCCTTACTTGACTCGCTAAGGCCGTTGCCGGTACCCGAATGCGGTAGGTGTCTGAAGCAACGGGCGGAGTCCATACGATGCTGAAGCGCCTTTGAGTCGTTGATGGAGGGATGGCAATCGAACTGTCCGCAATGACAGTTCCGGCGGAATTGATGAGAGACACATTATAAGTCGTCGTCGTGTTAGTGTTATCGGCAATAAATTCGAAGCTGTAGGTACTGGACTCACCGACGTAATCATTAGTATTAACCGAGGTTGACGACCTCAGGAAGTTTATCGCAGTGGTATTTGATGCGAGCCCTCGATCTATCATCTCGATCGGGACAATGAGATCAATCCCTGAAGGATTAAAGTCAACGGTATTGCCAGTAACAGCGACTGGAGTGAGGAGTGAGAATGTCTTGCCTTCCGCTTTTGTTGAAGTCACCTCACAGACCGCCACACCTGCGCTGTCTGTTGCTGGACAAGCTCCGATAGTGTTGGAGCTTCCGCTAACGGAATAGGTTGGGGTTAGTCCCGAGATAGCGTTACTGAAGGCATCTCGCAAAGTGATCGTCACCTCGGCAGGAGTAGTGCCGTTGGCAAGATTCGGATCTGAAGCCAGAATTGTTGATGTTACAGATGAAACGGCCCCTGGAGTGAACTCGATGTCAGGTCCTGCTTTTACAATCGGTGCAGAGATGGAAATAGTTTTAAGCTCTGCTTTCGTTGAAGAGATGGTGCAGGTGGAGATACCAGAGGTGTTTGTGGCCGAACAGGTGCCTAAGTTATTACTAGTCCCAGTGGAACTGATTGTCGGAACGTTAGCAATCACAGGAGCGTTGAGTGAGTCACGGAGAGTGATAGTGATAGTGGAAGTGGCGACTCCATTGGCGAGGATTGGGCCAGTGCCGGATATCGTAGAGTTGACAGCGACAGCGGATCCAGACTGGAAGACGACACTTCCGTCGGTCTTTGCAATTGGAGTGAGAATCGAAAGTGTCTTCGTTTCCGGCATGCTTGAAGAAAGAGTACAAGTTGATACTCCAGTTGTTGCAGTCGCCGAACATGAACCATAGTTGTTACTGCTTCCGCTCGCGGAGAATGTTGGGGTGACGGCACTGATTGGGTTTGAGGATGCGTCGCGGAGAGTGATGGTAATTGTCGAGGTCGACGTTCCGTCAGGGTTTACAGGACCTGTCCCTGTGATAGTAGATGTGGCAACCGCGGCCGGGCCAGGGATAAAAGAGATACTGCTCCCCGTTTTGCTTACCGGGGTTAAGAGCTGGGGAACCTTTGACTCTGCCTTTGTCGATTTGAGCGTACAGGTAGAGGAACCGGCCGCATTGGTTACAGAGCAAGCGGTCTGCACATTGGTGGTGCCAGTGTTCGTGGCAGAGAAGGTCGGAGTCACTCCGGAGACTGGATTATTATTGGTGTCGGCCAGGGTCACAGAGATTGTAGAGGTCGCGATACCATCTGCTATTACTGGTCCTGTTCCAGCGATACTTGAATTAGTGGCAACTGCTGCACCTGCAACAAAAGTGATCGTGCTTCCTGGTTTTGTGACGGGGTTAGTAATCCTAAGAACCTTACCCTCTGCTCGAGTTGATGAGAAGGTGCAGATAGAAACGCCTCCTGCATCGCTCATAGAGCAGCTATCGTAGACGTTCCGTGTGTCTGTGTCGGTGGCGTCGAAGGTTGGTACAATCCCGGCCACTGCATTGTTGCCTGAGTCTTTGAGTGTGATCGTGACCGTTGAACTCGCTCCACCGTCTGCCACGACTGGCCCTGTACCAGTGATACTGGAGTTGGCAGAGGTCGGAAGGAGTGCAGAAAAAGTGACAGGAGAAGACCCTGTAACTGCGATGGGTGAGGTCAACTGAAGTGTCTTGGCCTCAGCGCGTGTTGCGGCCAATGAGCAGCTCGCAGTACCTAAGGTTGTCGTAGCTGTGCAGGCGCCGTAAACATTGGTTGAGTCCGTGTCCGTAGCATTGAAAATAGGGGTGACTCCACCGATTGGATTCCCGAAGGCATCTGCCAGAGAAACAGTGATAAAGGAAACTGATACACCATCTGCGCTCACGGGAGATGTACCAATGATGTCGGAGTTCGCAGCACTTGGAGATCCGGCCACGAAAGTTACCGTTCCATCTGCTTTGGTAATTGGGGTTGCTATCGAAAGGGTCTTAATCTCTGCCCGCGTGGAAGACAAAGTGCAAGTGGCCTCACCAGTTGCGAGGGTCGCTGAGCAGGCGCCGTAGGTGTTGGTGGTCCCGGAGTTGGTCGCTGTGAAGGTTGGAGTTGATCCTATGACTGGATTATTGTTTGCATCTCTAAGTGTAATCGTGACAGTTGAGGTACTTACTCCGTCGGCAATGACTGTTCCTGTTCCGGTAATTGAAGAGTTCGCAGGAATCGCGGCTCCGGCCGTAAAAGTCACAGTCCCGTCTGCCTTAATTATGGGAGTTTCAATTTGGAGTGTTTTAAGTTCCGCTCGTGTTGATCTGAGAAGGCAGGTCGAGAGTCCGGCCACACTGGTCGCTGAACATGATCCGTAGTTGTTACCACTTCCTGTATTGGTAGCAGAAAATGTCGGGACAAGTCCGGCGATGGGATTGTTATTAGCGTCGCGCAGTGAGATGGTGACAGTGGAAGATGCGGTTCCGTTAGCGATCACTGAACTCGTCCCAGTGATGGAAGAGTTGGCAGTCGATGGGGAACCCGCTGTGAAAACAACATTGCCCCCAATTTTAGTGACTGGAGAAGTAATGGAAAGTGTCTTTGTCTCCGCACTAAGTGAGGATAGGGTGCATGTTGAGATCCCTGAAACAGAGGTCACGCTGCATGCACCAAGAACGTTGGTTCCACCAGTGTCAGTCGCTGAGAAGTTCGGAGTTAATCCTGCTACGGGGTTGGAGAAGGCGTCACGGAGTGTGACCGTGATTGTCGAGGTCGCAACTCCATCGGCAATGACTGGGCCAGTGCCAGTGATCGTAGAAGTCCCTGCAACTGCCGCTCCGGCAGTGAAAGTGACTGTTCCGCCTGTCACCGAGATCGGAGTGACAAGGGAGAGAGTTTTTAATTCTGCATTCTGAGAAGAGATGCTGCAGGTTGAAGAGCCCAATGAGTTAGTGGCCGAACAAGCGCCGTAGACATTTGTACTTCCCGTGTCCGTGGCGCTAAAAGTAGGTGTCTCTCCACTGATCGGGTTACTATTGGCGTCCCTTACCACGATCGTAATATTACTGGTGGCAACTCCGTCGGCAGCAACCGGAGAGGTTCCAGTGATTGTTGTCGTTCCTGTTGCTGCAGCGCCTGGGACAAAGCTGACGGTTCCACCTGTTTTCGAAACAGGGGTGAGAAGCTGAAGGGTCTTCACTTCGGCTTTGGTTGATGAGAGGGTACAGGTTGCAGACCCTGCTGAATCAGTTGTGGAGCAGGCACCGTAATTATTCACTGAGCCTGTGTCTGTGGCCGAGAAAGTGGGAGTCTGCCCAATGACAGGGTTAGAGTTTACGTCGCGTAAAGTGATGGTAACAGTTGAAGTGGCCATGCCGTCAGCGACGACAGTACTAGATCCGGTTATGGAAGAGTTCGAAGCGACCGCACCACCGGCAGTGAAGGTCAGAGTTTGACCCATTTTAGAGAAAGGAGCTGTGACTTCAAGCACCTTCGACTCCGCCGCAAGGGAGCTCAAAGTACAGGTCGATATGCCTGAACTGTCTGAAGCGGAGCAGGTACCGTAGCTGTTTGTGCTTCCGGTATCGGTGGCGGCGAAAGTAGGCACGACACCTGTCACCGGATTATTCGAGGCATTCCGAAGCTCGATCGTCACGATGGCATTTGAGGCCCCATCGGCGACAGTGGGTGTTGTTCCCGTAATCTGGGAATTCGCTGCAACGGGAAAGTTTCCGGCGATGAATACTGATGAAGTATCTGGTGCCGTGAAGCTTAAGTTTGTCAGTTGGTTTCCGTTTTCGTCGGCAATGGTTCCGGAATTTAGATCCAATGAAGAATTTACTGAGACTCCGTCATCGTCAGTATCGGCAGCGAGTAAGGAATAGCGGAAGTTCGCAGTGGCTCCCGAGAAGGAAACCAAGCCTGCTGTCCGGCTTTGACTTCCGATAGTTATCAATATTCGAGGCGTGCCAACGATGTCGATAGGCTCCGAAAAGGTGACGGAGAAGTCTAGATTCTGAGGAGAATCATAGGTCCCGGCACTAGGGCCCGTCACATTGGTTATGGTAGGTCTAATTCCGTCTACTTTAACGTTTGGCGCGTTTCCGTTAGTAAATGATAGTGGAGCAGCGTCTCCAAAGACGTCGGTGATGCTGCCTCCCGCGAGATCAATCGGGGACTGCCAATCAATGCCGTCCGTATCCTCATCTGCCGAGGCTACGACATACTGAAAGGTAAGTGAGGGCGTTCCGGACCCTGCAAAGTAAACAGCGGAAACCGGTCCAGTACCTATGTTGACTGCAAATCTCGGTGCGCCGGTTACCGTCACCGGATGATCGTAGGTGACTGTAAAATTGAGTGCATCGCCTACCTTGTAGATATTCTGCCCAGGTTCGGTGACGCTTGATAGTAACGGGTCGATGCCGTCAATGAGTACGCCCGAATCCACAGGTGGTGTAAACGTAAGGAGCGCGTCCCTTGAGAGAGAGATATTTTTGATCGTTCCCCCACTAAGATCGATGGGTGATGAGACCGAGGGCCCATTCGTATCATAATGACCATCGGCCACGACGTAACGAAAGAGAAGTGTATTCGTCCCGCCGCCACTCACATAATCAGCGTAGACAGTACCGCTTTCGAGAGCTAGTTCGATCCGTGGGACCGAGGTGACAATCACTGCTTCGGAGTATGTAACTGTGAGGTTGAGAGATTCACCAGTTTCATATTTAGCTGCACCAGGCAGTGCTACTGAGACAATTGTTGGAGTCGGTGACTGGACAATTATTCCCGATGTGTCGCTCATTGCCAGTGTAAGAGCAGCGATGTTTGCGTTCGCATCGAGAATGGAACCACTATTTAAGTCTATGGCCGCATTTAGGGTGATACCGTTCAGGTCTTCATCTGTTGCACTTACTTGATACTGAAAACGAAGAGTAGATGTACCTGAACCAGAGAGGAGTATTGCATGTTTGGTATTGCCTCCGATATCCAGCTGGAGTCTAGGCGCCCCCGTTACAATCACGGTCTCGTCGAAGGTGACGTCGAAGATCAGATCCTCTCCGTCGGTGTAAGTACGAGGAGAGGGCAAAGTGTTCATCGTAAGAAGAGGCCCTTGGGCGTCGACTTTAACGGCCGTCGTGTTCGGTGAAGTAAAGTTCAGTATCGGTGGATTGGACCCACTGGTGATGGTTGATCCATTGAGCTGCAAAGGACTCGATAAGGTGACGCCAGTTGAGTCATAGTCTCCAGCGCCAACGACGTAGGCGTAAGTGAGGGATGCTGTTCCAGAGCCCGTCGAGTAGGTCGCATAATGTGAAGTCCCCCCAACGTCGATGAGAAGTCTGGAAGTTCCGCCGGTCTCAGTTACTGGTTGAGAAAAGTTGACAATAAAAGGGATCGAATCCCCAGTCTTATACCCATTCACTGGAGGAGAAATTGGTCCAGAGACGCTCAGGATGATGGGGGTTCCATCCCCTTGTACATCCACATCGGCCAGGTTGGGCACCAGGAAGATTGGGCGGGCCGATTGACCAGTTCCGTCTGTGATTGTACCGGTACTTAGGTCGAGTGTGTTTGAGAGACCAATTCCATCAGTATCGCTGACTGCACCGACCACTGTATAACGGAAGGTCAGAAGTGCGGAGCCGGAACCGGAGACGTAGGTAGCGTACTGAGTTATTCCTCCGACATCCAGAACAAGACGCGGTACTGAAGAAACTGTTGCGGGTTTGCTAAAGCTTAAGGTGAAGTTGAGATCCTGACCCAAGTTAAAAGTACCTGCTGCTGGCGGAGTGACGAAAGTAACGACCGGCGCATCTGACACAAGTACGCTCGATGTATCGGGAGTCACCAAGGTCAGTTCAGCGGCATGAGATGCATCTCGGATTGATCCGCCGTTAAGAGTGATTGTCCCTGAAAGACCAATACCATCTGAGTCGACGTCGGCCAGCGTTATGCCGTATGCAAAGTTTAAAGTGGCCGAACCAGATCCGGACACGTAGCTGGCCGTGCGGGATACTCCCCCTAGATTCAGTGCTAGCTGGGGGAATCCGGTGACATTAACAGCTTCACTGTAGGTCACTTGGAAAAGTAGTGTCTGGGCAAAATAATAAGTTCCGTTCGTAGGTGCTGTAACCGAGACCACTACCGGGATATCTGCGTCGACGCGAACTGAAGTCAGGGTCGGAATCGTAACATTTGATGGACAAGCTTCAGCTGTACCGTCGACTTTCGTGCAAGTGATGGTCCCTCCACTGACGTTGACCTGAGAATTCACTGCCATTCCGTTGAGATCTAGATCCCCAGGAACCACGAGGTAGCGAAATAGAAGCTCATTGGATCCGGAGCCAGAAATATAGCTGGCCGTGCGAGAGTTGCTTCCAAGAACCAAATCGAGTTCTGGAGCACCAGTGACATTGATCACCCTTGAGTGCCTGAGCAGAAGGTCGATCGTATCGCCCGCTTTATAAGTTCTATTTAACGTCGTACTCAGAGTCAGCTGGTTCGTCTGCCCGGATGGCGTCAAGATGCCACCCCCGCCTCCGCCTCCGGAGGCTTGGCACCCTAAAAGGCCCAGGAGTGTGAAAAGAATTAAGATAGACTTCATCCTTTAGATTTATCGACACAAGGGTCTAATAAATTTAAAAGCTTAAGGTTCTCCTCTCAAAGGAACTTTTTTCCAAAAACAAGTGAATAAAAGACTCTAACTCCCTGATTTGAGAAGGGCAGAATTGACCCGTGTTTGAGGTGTTGATTGAGTTAGTTAAAATACGATGGTGAGAATGTTTTTCGCCAGAATTTGTTTATTTCTACTTTCGATTGGAGTTGCCTCAAAGGCGGCCTTAGCGAAGCTTGATTTCGAAGATCATGCGTTCCCCGAGTTCGTGACTTCGGCACGGGCCTTGGCGATGGGAAACGCCTACATCAATAAGGCCGACGATTCATGGGCCGCCTTCTATAACCCCGCAGGTCTAGGATCCGTTCGGAAGGCCCAGTTTCATCTTTTTAACGCTCATATGGAAGCGAGCAGTGGTCTTTTGGATGTGATTGGAAAGGGTCCGGCCTACAAGGTTCCTGGGAACTGGATGGATTCTTTTGATATGGAAGATTTCCGTGAAAAGCTCTCCGAGAATCAGGGAACGTTAACTCACTCAAGGTTTAATATTTTTCCTAATATTACTGTCAGGGGTCTAACCCTCGGATATATGTTTTCGCAACGGAACCGCGCTATTGTGAACGACGATGTGGACAATAATTTTGAGGTCGCCGAGCGCCAGGATCAAGGCCCTGTGATGTCCCTTACGGCCTCGCTTTTTGGGGGCGTATTTAAAATAGGTGCGACAGCGATCTATCTTACGCGGCGGGATCTGTATAAGAGCTTTGATTCTGCAGATCCGACGGTTATATATTACAGTGATTACAAAAAGGGGAGTGGTCTTCAGGTCACCGCCGCAGCGAAACTGACCCTTCCAATCGCCTTGTTACCTACCTTTTCTGCTGTCCTTCGGAATTCCACGAACAATGCCTTTGAGAGTGAGACTATGGGAGGCGCTCCCGACCGGATAAAGCAAACAGTGGATGTGGGGTTCTCCCTTACTCCGCAGATCGGTAACCGAACTCGGATCCATTTTGAGACCAATCTCAAAGATGCAAGTGACTCCTATGAAACAAGTTTTAAGCGGCGGATTGCGGCCGGTGTAGAGCTTGATTTTAACCGGCGAATCTTTCTCCGGGGTGGCTTCGGAGATGGGTGGGGCTCTGGAGGAATCGGGGTGCGTAATGATCAATTTATCCTCGACCTAACTACCTATGCCGTAGACCGTTCTCTTGAGGGCTTCAGAGAAGAGGAAGACCGACGTTGGGTCTCCTCCCTCTCCATGGGTTTTTAGAGGGTAAAGATTCCTTCGATGGTTCTGCCATCGATGGTGACGATCAATCGGAAAGGCTTCCCGAGCCATAGTTTTTCTGCATAGGTTTTCGCCGATTGTTTCTGGCCAAAGGATTGGGTGCTTGAGACTTCCTGAAGAGGGAATCGTGCCACGATTCCTCGATCGCCGGAAGCTTCGCGGATCTCGACTTCCTGGGCCCGTGCGGCCCTTGGGGCATGAACATCGACGTAAAACAAACCATCGTGAGCACCGCCGGCCGAACCATAGGTTGCTGGAGAAGTCGTGGTGGTGTAGCTCAAGCGGATCTGGTAGTTGTCGATCCGGTAGGTAAGATGTTTCCATTCGCCAGCGAGGGCGATGTGAGAGAAAAGTGCTAAGATAAGAGTCATAAAAGTGTTCATGGGAAGCTCCTTTGTTGTTGCGACGCTCGTGAATATAGGCGATCTCGTATGTGGAAGCTTTCTGATTTTGGCCAAAGGTTAACGAAAATGAGACATTCATGATCAAGGGAAGCGAGCGCGTTTTTAAGAGCAAACGCCTTATCATTTACCACCAGAACCTCCCCAAGCGGCGTGTTCAAGAGCATGCTCACGAAGAGGCGCACCTCTTTATCTCCCTTGAAGCGTCCCTGGAGCTTGAGGTTTCTGGAGGGACTTACCGCATTGGGGCGGGAGAGATGGCGTTCGTGGGAAGCGATGTCGGTCACAGCTTCGCCGCCATGGGGGAAGCTGGGGAAAGACTCATTTTGAAGCTCGTAGGCCTCCGGCACCGCTCGAGGATTGCTTTACTGCCCCTGAATTCGCTCCTACGAGACATCTGCTTGAGCCTCTTTGTGCACTCAGGTGAGCCCTACACCGACACTCTGGTGAAAGTCATCTTCGAGATCATCGAAGCCGACCTTGGACGTGAGGCCAAGGCCGAAAACAAGCTTTTTATCACTCAGCAAACACTTCTTGGAGTCCGGAGTCCCGACTTCCGGAAAGTCATCTCCATCCTTGAAGGAAACCTTAGTCTTTCTCTTTCTGAGGTGGCGGAGCGCTCAGGTATGTCCCTTCGTTCCTTGAGCCGGTTGGCCAAATCTGAGACAGGTCTTACCCTCCACGAGCTCCATACCTATTACCGGATCAAAATGGCGATAGGACTAATGCACGCCGGGGAGGAGGGACTGCTCGCAATTGCGTTCGATTGTGGTTACAACTCCTTATCGCCGTTCATTGAAAATTTTAAACGCTGGACAGGGGCTAAACCATCGACGTTTAAGGCTTTTCTTTAATCTGTACTTCTGCTAAAAAGACCCATTCGATTAGAGGGTTCGAATCCCTCCGCTCCCGTACTTAGAGTGAAACAAACAACTGATCAGGAGTCCTAGTGGCATCTCACAATCCTTACGCTTCATTTCTAGAAAAAGTTGAAAAGCCGGCGCGCTACATTGGCGGTGAGCATTTCCTGGTCCGGAAGAACTGGGACGAATGCCTGTCCAGAGTCGCTCTTTGCTTCCCGGATACCTATGAGATCGGAATGAGTCACCTTGGGATGAAGATCCTTTACGACGAAATTAACCAGCATCCTGGTATGCTCGCAGAACGCGTGTTCGCCCCTTGGGTGGACATGGAAAAAGAAATTCGAGCGCGGGATTTGAAGCTTGTCTCCTTAGAGAACTTTAAGCCTCTGAAAGACTTTCATATCGTCGGCTTTTCTCTTCAGTATGAAATGAGCTATTCCAATATCCTTAACATGCTTGACCTCGGCGGTGTTTCTCTTTGGACCGCAGAGCGTGGGGAAGATGAGCCGTTCGTCATTTGCGGAGGCCCTTGCGCCACGCACCCAGAGCCCTTGGCCCCTTTTATGGACTTCGTCGTTATCGGAGACGGAGAAAGGCTCTTCGCGCGCATCACCCACTTCATCGGCGAGGCCCGGGCCCAGGGGCTAAAGCGGGACGAGATCCTTTTTGAGCTCGCCAAATGGAAGGGGATCTATGTTCCAAAATTCTATGATACTGCCATCGATCCCATGACACAGATGGAAGTCGTCACTGGGCCCAAGGCAGAATTTGCAGGCGTGATCCCAGACCGGGTCCAGCGCTATTTTGTGGATAACCTCGCTAATTACCCGTTCCCGACGCGCTCACCGATCCCGCACATGACGGCGATCTTTGACCGCTTCTCAGTTGAGCTGGCCCGAGGTTGCACTGAGGGCTGCCGCTTCTGCCAAGCAGGGATGATCTACCGGCCAGTGAGAGAGCGGAATCCAGAAAACGTCGTTCAGATGATGATGGACGGACTCAAGAACGGGGGCTTCGATGAGGCCTCACTCACTTGCCTTTCCACTGCTGATTATTCGGCCGTGACTCCGCTGGTGATCGAACTGCTGGATAAGCTTCAGAAGGAGAATGCGACACTTGGAATCTCCTCCCTCCGGGCCTATGGCCTTGATGAGAAAATTCTCGATAAGCTTTCGGAAGTGAAGAACACTTCTCTTACGTTTGCACCTGAGGCCGGCTCCCAGCGGATGCGGGACGTGATCAACAAGAACATCTCTGAAGAGGACCTTTTAAAGACTGCGGAAAATGTCTTCTCTCGTGGTTGGTCAAAGATGAAGCTCTACTTCATGATTGGTCTTCCGACAGAGGAAGATGAAGACGTCGTTGCCATTATGGAGACGGCAGGGAAAGCACGCCGGAAAGCGATGGAGTGTGGCGTTCGGAATCCGACGGTGACGGTATCGGTTTCGTCGTTTGTCCCGAAACCTCACACGCCGTTTCAGTGGGCGGCCATGATTACGCTGCCGGAAATTGAACGGAAGCAGAATCTTCTGAAAGACCACGCGGAAAAGCATCGCCTGAACTTCCGGAAGCACTTCTCCAAGATCTCTGCCCTAGAGGGGATCGTCGCTCGCGGTGATCGGCGGATCGCTAACATTATCTATAATGCCTGGAAAGGCGGCGCTCGTTTTGACGGCTGGGACGAGACCTTTAAGTATGACCTGTGGGTTAAGTGCGTTGAAGATTCTGGCCTTGATACCCAGATGTTCCTTGGAACCATTCCGATGAACGGCAAGCTTGCCTGGGATCACATCGACGTTGGGCTCACCGAACGCTTCCTGGAGATTGAGTGGAAGAAGGCGACCCACAATCGGTTGTCGCCGCCGTGTGGAAAGGTCTACGGCATGATCGTTCACCACTCAAATCTCGAGGCCTTAGAGAAGACCTTCGACATCGATAAGAAGAAACTCGTTTGCTACCACTGTGGTGTGGCCTGTGACCTTAAGGGCATGGTTGAAGAGCGTCGGGACTTCCTCAAGGGGATGAACTCGATCGAAGACCAACCATATGTCCAGCCTGAGAAACTTAAAAAAGATATTGTTGAGCTGCGCGAGAAGCGCAATCAGGAAGTCGGGTACCGCTACCGGATAGAGTTCTCGAAGATCGGTCCTATTACTTTTATTTCTCATTTGGACCTTCAAAAAGTCATGTCGCGGATCTTTAAGCGCGCGGCACTTGATACACTTCACTCTGAGGGATACAACATCCGACCACTCCTTTCTTTTGGTCCAGCACTTACTCTAGGAATTAGCTCACTCACTGAATACTTTGACGTCCGGGTTCCTTCCCCGTGGACTGACTTTGAGGGAGTAATGGCCCAGCTTCAGTCCCACTCAGAGCCTGGAATTCACTTCAAGGGAGTATCAGTCATCACCAGCAAGACCCCTTCGATCCAGGACTCCGCCAAGGCGTTTACGTACTTCATTCCGGTGCGGTCAACGGCCCAGATGGAGAGTGTTGTCGGAGAGCTCAAGGGACTGGAGCAGATCATCATCAAGTCTTACTCCAAGAAAGAAGAGAAGCTCCTGGATAAGGATATACGCCCCATGATCGTTGATTTTTCCATCGGTATGCTTAAGCTTTCGGAGAAGGAGCTCGAGATCATTGACGAGGTTTCTCCCTGCCGGAATTCGGGGATCTACGTCACGACCGCGGTGAAGCAGGGGTCTGGGGTCAGGCCGTCGGAGTTGACGGAGCTTTTGGTCTCCCGAGGGCTAGAGGTAGAAAGACCGATCAAAGTAGCGATTGAGCTGAATGTCTAAGTCGCGGTACTAAGCGCCTAACTGCTTTACGATGGCCTGCGTTCACTGGTGTAACTTTTACACCAGTGATTATAAATTGTCTGACACTTGTCCCATCTCTCTTGTCTAGTGTTCTCGTTTAGGGTTTAAATCCTCCCGAGTTCATCAACAAAAGGAAGAATTCCCATGATGTCTAAAAAAGCACTCCTCGTGCTCGCACTCCCGCTTTCATTCTCCACCGCTTTCGCACGTACACTTCAGATCCCGAAGGCAGAGCTTGACCTTAAGCTTCTACGGAAGAACGAATCTCGTTTTGTTCTGAAAAACGCGAAAGGAACCATCCTCTCCGCCAGTGCCATCCTTAACCTTCGGCCAGAAAATTGGTTTAACCTCTCACCTGCTGATGGTGCTGAAGGGGTACGGACCGAAGAAACATATCGCACCTTTGGGCTCCCGCAATCTGAGGACGTGATCGTTGCTGTAATTGATTCCGGAGTTGATGTTAACCACGAGGACCTTCAGGGAAAAATCTGGATTAACCAGGGCGAGCTCGCTAATGACGGTATCGATAATGATGGTAATGGCTACGTCGATGATGTCTTTGGCTGGAACTTCATTGGGGGGGCTAACGGTATGGCCACAATAGTAAAAGACGCCTCCCTCGAGAACGGGGTTCGTCTTGTTAAAGGGAACCCGGCCGCTCAGGTTGAGGCCGATACGCTCGAAGTGACGCGTGAACTTGTACGGATGAAAAAACTTAAGCTTCGCCTAGCTGAGCTTGGTGAAGAGCTTACGTCCCAGCAGGAGGAGTACCTCGAAGCTTTGACGAAAGAAGTTGGTGACGCTGTGATCGAGGCAAGGAATGTACTCGCCCGATTTACCACAAGCCTTAAAGCTTATAAAGCTGCAGAGTTAGTTCTTCGCTCAGCTGGTGTCTCAACTATGAGCATCGAGGCCGTGAGAGCTCTCGAGTCGAATGATCCTGCCGTCATTGAAGCTAAGGCGACGATGATCAGGCTTCTGTCGACCAACATGACAGAGGCCCGGATGAATAGAATCATCAATGCTTACGGTGAGCGCCTCGAGTTCATGTACAACGAAGACTTTAATCCTCGGACCATTGTTGGTGATAACTACGCCGATCAAGCTGAGCGCTTTTATGGCAACAACGACGTCATTGGTGCCGACTCCTCCCACGGGACTCACGTCTCTGGAATTATCGCCGCTGTCCGTGACAATGGCCTTGGTATGAAGGGTGTGGCTACAAACGTTAAGATCATGGCCATTCGAGTTGTTCCGAATGGTGATGAGCGGGATAAGGACGTTGCTAACGGCATCCGTTACGCTGTCGATAACGGAGCGAAGATCATTAACATGAGCTTCGGTAAGTCTTACTCACCGTTTAAACGGGTGGTGGATGAAGCCGTAAGATACGCAGAGTCGAAAGGAGTCCTTCTTGTTCACGCTGCTGGGAACTCGAACCAGAATAACGATTTTGCTGCGAACTTCCCGAACCGCAATGACCGCGCCCGTGGACAAGAGTTTACCAACTGGCTCGAGATCGGTGCTTCATCTTTTGAAAAGGGTCTCTCCCTTCCTGCTGACTTTTCTAACTACGGCAAAAAGTCTGTGGATTTCTTCGCTCCTGGCGTCGACATCCTCTCGACTACCCCGGACAACAAGTATGACACTTTCTCTGGAACTTCGATGGCGTCTCCGACAGCTGCCGGTGTGGCCACTCTGCTCCTGTCCTATGACTCATCTATGGACGCTCAGGCGGTCCGCTCGCTCATGATCGATACCTCTCGTCGGTACCCGAAATTAAGGGTTCACCTGCCAGGGACTGAAACTCCGGTGCTCTTCAGCACTCTTTCGGTCTACGGGTCAGTCACGGATGTGTTTGAAGCTACTAAAGCTCTGAAATAACGATGTTTCCAAGGCCCCCGATCCTCTGGGGGCCTTTTATCTTTAATTAAAACTTCAGATTCAAAATAGCCTACCGATAAGCTCAAGTAATGAGCTGGCTAATACCATTTTCTTTAATTATTTTCGTCTCCTGCGCCTCCCAAAAGAAGGTGGAACGGGCACCCGCCTCCGTTTCTTCGGTGAGCGTGGCAGAAATCGATTACCTGAAGAGTACGGTGCAAATTTTCCCTGGTGAGGCAGGCGGAGCAGTGACCCCTTACCTTTATGTTCAGCTTCGGGATATCGCAGGAAATTACGCCGACAGTGATCCTGAGTCCTTTCGGATTCAAGGGAAGCATGGTGAGCAAATCTCTTTTAGGGTTGATCGTCTATTGACCGGTCGATACTACCTTTTGATCGACAACGTGGAAGGAATAAAATCTTCTGAGATTGACCTCTATCTCGATGAAAAGCCTCTAAAGCATCAGGTCAAATTTCGTTTGGCGAGACCTCACCGCTCGACATCTCACCTGCGGATCATCACCAACACCAATAATCGCCTTACCCTTCAACTTGAACTCCGGGACGAAAATGGTCGTCCGGTCGAGTTGCCTGAGTCACCGGAGATCCTTGACGATAATCTGACTCAACTAGAATCGATTGAGCACCTTGGGGCCGGAGTTTGGAAAATTGTGCTTCTTTACCCCCAGGATAACTGCATCCTCTACCTTTCTGTTCGGGCGATGGGAACTGTACTACCCAATCTTCTGCGCCATCAACACATAGAGAACTAGGTTTTGTGGATTTTCTTGATCCCTAAGGGTAAGATAACCCCACTATTTCAGGGGAATTACCATGCGCACAAATATTTCAGAAAACGAGGCTACCGCCGTGAACTCTAAATCGAACGCCGACTACAACCGAAAGCTTGACCTGATCAAAAAGTACAAGCTTACGAAAGCGGACCTTGCGTGGTTTCTAAGAAACGTTTTTGTTTCCCGCAAGACCGATGATGCAGAGATCACCATGAAAAAGCAGAATAAGGCTTTTTTCCAGATCTCCGGCGCGGGACATGAGGGAATCCTGTCGGCGACGGCGAAGGTCCTTAAGCCCAAGCATGACTACTTTATTCCTTACTACCGTGACCGCGCTCTTTGTCTTGGTCTAGGAGTCACCCCCTACGAGATGCTGTGCCAGGCAAATGGGAACACCGGGGATACTGCATCCCATGGCCGCCAGATGCCGGCCCACTGGGGTAACGTTAAACTCAATATCGTCTCAAAATCTTCTTGTACCGGGACTCAATTCCTTCAGGCCGTGGGTATTGCTGAAGCAGGGCTTCACCTTAAACAGATGGCGCTTAAGGACTCACCGGTCTATCACGAGCAAGAAATTGTCTACGTATCTTGCGGCGACGGAACGACTTCTCAGGGAGAGTTCTGGGAGGCCATCACTACGGCTTGTGTTAACAAGTTTCCAGTTCTCTTTATGGTCGAAGACAACGGCTATGCGATCTCAGTACCCGTGCGAGTACAGACTCCTGGAGCATCCATCTCGGTGGCACTGGCTAACTTTCCGGGCCTTAAGATCTTCACTTGCGACGGCAGCTGTCCGGTAGAGTCCTACGCTACACTTGTTGAAGCTGAGAAGTACCTACGGGCCGGAAAGGGTCCGGTCCTCGTCCACGCGACGGTGACTAGACCTTACTCCCACTCCCTTTCTGATGATCACTCTTACTACCGCACGAAAGAAGACCTCGCTGATGAAGCGACGAGAGATGTGTTTAACTCCTACCCAAAGTTCCTGACAGAAACTGGTCTCATGACCTCAGCGGAGGTTAAGACACTCCTCGATGACACGACGAAGGAAGTGCGCGAGGCGATGACTCGTGCCATCGAGACTATTTGGCCTACTAAGGCAACTTTCGCTGATCACCTTTACTCGCCGGATGTTGATCCGACGTCGTCAACTTTTGAGACCTCCCCGAGTTTTTCAGGTAAAGAAGATGTGCCCCTTGCGACTGCTATCAACCTGACGCTTAAGTCTGAGATACGCCGTAACCCCTTGATGATGGTCTTCGGCGAAGATGTCGCCGACTTCACCGAGGTCGAAAAATACGAGAACCCAGACCTCAAAGGTAAGGGCGGTGTTTTCAAAGTCACTCACGGCGTACAGAAAGCGGCCAAGCTTGGACAGGTCTTTAATTCACCCCTCGCCGAAGCCAATATCATTGGCCGGGCAATCGGCATGGCGATGCGGGGTCTTAAGCCCGTCGTGGAGATCCAGTTTTTTGATTATATCTGGACCGCCTATATGCAGCTTAAAAACGAGATGGCGACTACGCGCTACCGTTCTGGCGGAGACTTTAAGTGCCCGATGGTTGTCCGCGTTCCCATTGGTGGCTATCTCCGAGGTGGCGCCATCTATCACTCTCAGAGTGGTGAATCCCTCTTTACCCATAATCCAGGGATTCGCGTCGTTTATCCGTCCAACGCGCTGGACGCCATTGGCCTTCTCCGCACGGCCATCCGCTGCGATGATCCCGTGATGTTCCTTGAGCATAAGCACCTCTACTACCAGGGCTATAATCGTTGTGCTGATCCGGGTGAGGATTACATGATCCCGTTCGGGAAGGCGCGACTGGTGAGGGAAGGAAAAGATGCGACCATCGTGGCCTGGGGGGCTTTGGTTCAGAAGTCTGTTGAGGCTGCTAAGGAGCTGGAGAAAGAAGGCTTCTCGGTTGAAATCCTCGATCCCCGAACGATTGCACCTTTTGACTTTGAAGCGGTCTTTAAATCTCTTCGGAAGACTCACCGGCTCCTCATTTGTCACGAGGAACATAAGACCTCTGGTTACGCGGGTGAGATTGCGGCCCGGGTGAATGAGGAGGCGTTTGAGACCCTCGACGCTCCGATCCTGCGGGTTTGTGCTAAAGACACCCATGTGGCGTACTGCCCGGATCTTGAAGAGGTTATTTTGCCTCAGACAAGTGATGTGGTGGAGGCCCTTCGGAAGCTCCTCACGTACTAATGCTCATATTTGCTAGAGAGTAAGTCATGAATAAGGTCCGGCTTGAATCACTGAGTGATGGGATTATTTCCATCACTATTACAGTCATGATTTTTAACCTGAAGCCACCTATTCAATCAGGGCCCGAAGAGATTTTAAAGCTTGTTCCCCAAATCCTCTGTTACCTAGAGAGTTTTTTTTTGATTGGTATCTTTTGGTACAAACACAATAAACTGCTCTCCTCTTTCAGTTCAATAAACCGAAGGATTGTTTGGGCGAATCACTTGTTTCTTTTTTGCCTTTCACTCATTCCGCTCGTTACAAGCTGGTCAACCCAAGCACCAGAGAGCATCTGGTCCAGGTTTTTTTATGGCTTGGCCTTGCTTGCGTGCTTTATGAGTTTCTTCTTTATGGAAAGCCTCGTTGGCGCGTTTAAATTCAAGGCATCACTGGCATTCACCCTAGGGAACTTGATCTCGATTACCACTTCGCTCTACAGTCCATGGATCGCCTACTTGTTTTTCGGCATACTTGGTTTTGGATATCTCCTTCACGAAGAAAGTTCTCCTCCTTAAGGCCATTTTAAAACTTACTAACTGCCATCATGAATTGGTGACTATCGATTCAATTGCAGGATTTTATTTCGATCAAAAATTTTAACCACCAGTGTCGATCTCGTTCATAAACGACGACTTAGCTTTCCCCTCGTGGGATGAGGTTTTGCAGGGCTGAGGGAATGAGAATTACCTGCCCCAATAA
>JAIYDC010000021.1 GCA_027487685.1 Pseudomonadota bacterium
ACATTGCTTCTGGTGCCTCGATTTCTGGACCTCGTATCGTTACCACAAACCAGGCCGATGGCGAAGGTGGAACGGGTTCTATGACCGCCGTTGGGGCCCTGATCAAATCATTGAATTTTTCCTATGTTCCGACCGGTGGTGGAGTTGACTATAATTTCGCTAAGATTTCTGGAGTTAATTATAATGTCGCTGGAAGTGGCTGGTCCAACCAGTCCGCAAGGTATTCTGCTGGATTGTCATTTTCGGTTTCAAATGCTGGTACTCTTGCTGAAGCAGTTCGCGTTTCGAATGTGGGCAATGTCGGCATCGGCACAACAAGTCCAGGTGTAAAATTAGATGTCAGCGGAACTATTCGTGCAGAGGCTGGCGGTACCTTCATGGCACGCTCAGTCAGCCTTACCGGGGTGGCGACTGTAGCTGCGCAAGACTCAGGCTTAGTTACTCTCACGGGATATTCCGGCACCGGAGGTGCCCTTGGTTTGAACACGGCCAACTCAGGAGGGACTAACATTGAACGGGTCCGAATCGATTCCTCTGGAAACGTCGGTATCGGGACAACTTCGCCCACTGTTTCTCTGGATCTGGGTTCAAAAACAGATGCGATTCGCATGCCCGCAGGAACAACTGCTCAGCAGCCCTCAACTCCTTTAGTAGGTATGATCCGTTGGAATACTACCACAACATCGGTTGAGTATTATAATGGTACCGCATGGGTGGCCATCGGAGCGTCAGGTGGAACATTTGGAGCGGGAACTGGATCAGTCACGGCCCCGTCCTTATCATTTTCTGGAGATACGAATACAGGATTTTTTAGCAGCGCTATAGATACAATTGGTGTTGCGACGAACGGAACAAAGATTTTTGACATGTCTAGTTCCGGTATCGTGTCCCCCACAGCAGGCGGGGCCAACGTCACAACTGCTGCTGGAGTTGTTGGAGCACCAACCTACAGCTTTGCTGGGGACTCTGATACAGGCTGGTGGAGTCCTGCGGCCAACACGATGGCCGCAAGTACCGGCGGCATAGAGCGTGTGAGAATTGATTCATCTGGTAACGTTGGCATCGGGCTCGGCGCGACGGTCCCTAGTTCAAGGCTTCAAGTTGTTGGAGCGAGTGCTTCAGGTGGTTTCGGATTTGATCCTTTGGGATTTTATAGCCTCCAAACAGTTCGAGTTGGAGACGACCAGCCGGCAAGGATTTACTACAAGGGAGTTTACAACGCAGATTCAACACAGAGAGATATTCAGATGTATCTCACAAACGCAAGTAATGCGAATACCGTACTCTTAAATGCTAATGGTAGTTCGTACTTCCAAGGTGGCAACGTCGGCATCGGCACCACGTCCCCAGCAGGGACTCTTCATATTTCGGGTACGAATTTCAATGTGTATGACAGGTTCGGTGCTGCAGCATCACATATCATGCTTCGCACTGCCAACGGAACTCAAGCTTCACCTACCGCTAGTTTATCAGGCGGTAATTTGGGAATGCTCACCTTTCAGGGTCACAATGGAACAGGATTCACAACAAACAATAGTACTGGGATCGCGGCCGAAGCTGCTGAGAATTGGACTAGTTCAGCTCAAGGGACACGACTTTTCCTAAGCACAACACCAGTTGGCAGTACTGCTGCAAACATCAGAATGACATTAGAACCAAGCGGCAACGTCGGCATCGGCACGACGGCCCCTGGGAATAGCTTGCATGTATTTTCAAACACATCAGGAAGTATTGTGCAGGAGAACGATGGCTCTGCGATGGTATTAAGGCGAACAACTGGTGGCGGTGGATTTCAGACAGGTTCATTAGGATTTCATGTCGGCTCACGATCACTTTCAAGTATAACTGTCAATCAAGATGGAGGAACTGACGCAACTGCTGGTGGGGTTCTATCTTTCTTTACCAGGCCAATTAGTGGATCTATGACTGAGAGGTTTCGGATTGATTCATCTGGCAACGTAGGAATCGGCACAACAGCACCGACGTATAAACTCGATGTCTCTGACTCTGTTGGTTTAGGTCTCAGATCAGTGACTACCAACGGTACGACAACTTCTACGTTGATTCAAAATGGGCAAAGCCTGTCGTTTACTCGAGTTGTTACAAATGCTGCTCCTCTCGTCCGTTTCACTTCTCCCGACACCCTATCGACTAGGGCGGCATTACAAGTCGAGTCAAATGGAGGTTCATCACAACTCTTGTGGGTAGGAGCAAATGGAAGTGTGGGAATTGGAACCGCAACACCAACGCAAACATTAGATGTTGCTGGAACAATCAGAGCAACTGATATTCTCTTAACTTCTGACGTCCGCGCCAAAACTGAAGTTGAGTCATTACAGAGCGACGATGCCCTACGCAGAATCCTTCAGATCCGCCCTGTCGCCTTCACGTGGAAGCATAACGATACTCAAGACCAGGGTGTGATTGCACAAGAAGTTCGCCCTATCTTTCCCGATCTTGTCAGCGAGGGTGTCGATGGCCGCCTCTCCGTTAAGTATACCTCATTCATTGCACCCCTTATCGCCTCGGTTCAGGAACTCGAGCGCCGTAATACGAAAGTCAATGACGAGAATAAACTTCTTCGGCAACGGATTCAAAAACTCGAAAAAGATAATGAATTGATGCAAAGTAAGATTGACCTCATCCTGCGCAGACTTGATTCTTATCCTAACAGGAAGACAAAGTGATTCCTGCTTCTAAGCTGTTTCGTTATTTACGCCTCATTCTTGTCATGTCTTTTTTAACCCTAAGTTCATTTGCCTATGCCCAAACATCAGGCGCTCTTCGGTTTAATTCCACCACTAAAGTCCTCGAGCTTTATGATGGAGCGGCGTGGATCTCTCTTGGGAGTGGTTCAGTCGTCAGTTCTTGCACTGGTTCCGATGAGGGCAAAATTCAGTATAACGGGGGTGCATTCGTCTACCAATACTGCAACGGGACCAACTGGCTTAGTTTATCGACGTATACGAGTGCAACCACTTGTACCACGGCGGGACAGCTCCAGTTCCTTGCCACAACAAAATCACTGCGATTTTGTAATGGAACAGTTTGGATTTATGCAACCTCAAATCATGGCTACTTTGTCATGACGGCCACGGCCTATACTGGGAACTTGGGCGGTCTATCTGGGGCCAATTCCTCATGCTTGTCAGATCTCATCGCTAATACTTGGCTTGGAAAAAGTGAGGCTACCGCGCGGGGGCTGTTAATCGCTTCTAAGGTGAGAGCGTTTTTATGTGACAGTACCACTTGTCAAAATCTTAATTCTAATGCCCTCTATTTCTATGCGACTGGTACTGGCAGTAGTTTCGGGGGCGCCGAGTTGGTCACCGATGCCACAGCTGCAGGACCCGGTGATGCCGGCAATCAGTGGTCCAGGAGCGATAGATTTGGCGCTTCATACAATCTTCACACCGGGCGATCTCTCGGCGGCTCCACCCTTTGGGGTCTTACATCCGCCACTGATACCTGCTCTAATTGGTCCACGGCCGTCGCCGGCAACTTCGGACAAAATGGATTCACAAATACCAGTGGGACAGGGAGATGGTCGAATGGAACAATTGACTGTAGTGCCACTCGTAGGCTTGTCTGTTTTGTGAATCCCTAACCTCAAATGAGGGCTATTGAGTGAGGTTCTGTGTTGCTGCATCAAGCCCCAACGAAACAGTCGTCTTGCGGTTTCCGGATTTAAAGGCGACCACTGGGAGATGACCTTCGAGTGTTCGTTCCGTTCTTCCGAAATGGGCCGTCGCAGATCCCGACTGTTCGATGATGGTGTTCATATAGAGAGCTTTCTGGTCACATTCCACACCATGGAGAACGAACTCTAAAGAGACTCGCCCCTGTTGCTCCTGGCAACTCCATTCGAGGTGAGAAGCTTTCGCAGCGGTTCCATTTGCGATGGCCAGAGTTCCCTTGAGGAGCCATTGAAGGGCCTCTGCGACCTTGTCCTCGGAAATGTTCACCGTCGTTCTAAACGGTGATCGAGGGGCGGGCTCAAGGCGTAAATTGGCAATCTTTAGGAGGTGCTTATTCCCATCAAGGATTTTTCGGCACTCTTCTTCAAGGTTCACAGCGAAGACCGGTACTTTTTCCTGGGTCAAAGCCGGCCTTTCGAGAATGACAGGAAGAGGTGGTAATTCTTCAAAACGAGGAATACTCATCGTGGATTCTTTCATTCTGACTTTAATATACTTTTTCTTTCGGGGATAAAGAAGTCCAGCGGCCAGGAACACCAGTGCGGTTAATCCCAGAGTTGCCATATCCGTGGTCGTAGGAGTGTCTGACCTGCTAGGTGCTTTACTTGTAGAATCCGCTTCTACCGCGGCCGTCGCCTTCAGATCGGCCCTCAGCCCGGCAAGGAAGTCCCTCATTTCTGTGGCCGACCCATTGACGGTAGGGTTAGCTTCCGTCTCCGGCCTATAAGCACCGAGACCCGCAACCGCTTCGTTGATCTTTAACATTTTCTCTTTCCACACGTCGTAAAAGGCGTAAGAGAGCCCTAAAGCATAAACCCGGTTATTTTCCTTCTTAAGCCATGTATTCATCGCTTCTAGCCGAGCGGGATGCCCGCTTTGTGCCGCTACTGCAGCACCGTAGAGGAATTGATGCCTGACCGTTTGATTCCTGGCCATGAGAAAATCATACGCCTCAGTCACAGCAGCCCAAAAAGCACTTTCCCTCTCGTCCATCATGTTCCAAGGTACAGCGGCAGTTTTAGAATCTGCTTGAATCATTTCTTCGTTTAAGACACGAAGCTTGTCCTCAATTTTTCTTAGCGCCGACGGGTCAGAGGCGCTGATATCTGTAGAGAGAAAAAGAGTGAGAAAAGGAATTGCAAAGAGTTTCATGCTTCACCCGCTTTATTGACGGTAAACGAATAGATGGGACGAACCTTCCATCCGACAAGGTGCTGGTCTTTATAAGGAGTCACGTTAAGAGAGGCCGGTGGTTGGGTGTAGGGGAATGATCCGCTCGCTTTATCGAAGACAATTTTCCAGCTTCGCTCCTGGGCATTGCCTTCCGCGGTGATGATGACTCGTGGTGGTGAAGGCCAGCTGACACTGGTCACAATTGATTCAAGCCATCGCTGAAGGCGGGCCACTAGAACCGCCTCGTTCGGGTGTGAGTTCTCTTCCCGCAAGAAGAGCCATTCTGTCTCAGGAGCGATGTCGCGCAGGCTTGAGGAAAATGCGCCCCAACTTCTCTGGATAGCGATTTCCTCAGGACTCGAGGCCAAGGAGATTTTCAGGATGGTCTCCCAGGGGACCTGGCGCTCGACCATCGTTTCTTTCTCAGAGGGTCTGGCCGTCTGATTCGATTCAAATCTCTCGATGGATGATGGCGCTTCCTGAAGTAGACTCACATGACCTCCTGTCTTTGAGTACAACCACACTTATTATTTTAGATTACTTTCGGGCGGGGCGCTCCAGAGGAATACTTTTCCTTCCAACTAGGCCGCGCGCCCTCCACGGATGGCCTGAAGGCCTGGGGCAAGTTTGGCAGACCATTCCTTAATCAGCTGCTCACCGAAAGAGGCATAGCTATTGTTTTTACTGAGAATAGTCCGCGAGTTTTGTACGAAATCCTGCCAGATTTCTTCTGCCCGGGATTCGATCGTGGCCCCTCTGGTGGGGTCTCGGCTGATGTTTTCAAGTTCCATATCCAGAAGGTCCCGTGCAGGGGTACCCGATTCGGCCAGAACATCGAGGAGGGTACTGCGGACGCCTTCAGGCCGAGAGTAAAGAATCTCGACTCGCTTGGCGACCGGATAGGATTGGAGCACTTCTTTGATGAAGGTGCGAGGGAGCTCGAGGATAAGCTCGCTCGGGAAATTCTTCGAGGCCACTTCCAGCACCATGGTCGGGTTCCCAGATTTTGCGAGCGCGCGGTAGAGGTTTCCTTCTCTCGCCGGCGTGGCCAGTGGAATCATAGACATGAGGCGTTGGGCAAATGGGGCCGGAGTGCTGGCGAGCTTAAAGGCCTTAAGAGATTCTTTGAGAGAGGGGACACTCGATTCCATCGTGACCAGATCAAATTGTGCGCCTTCCATAAGCCATTTATCCGCAGTCTGGTCATCAACCTCACTAAGGATTTTACCGACGATTCCGGGAGAGAGGATATTCATGAGAATCCCAACCTGAGTCGTGTTCTTGGCCAGGAATTCACCCGTTGCTCGCGGTGAGAGTTCCATTATAAGGTTGAGGAGTTCACCGTCTCGGATCCTTGAGGGAACGAGGAAGGATTTCACAACTTCCTGGAAAATGTGCTTATTGGCAGCATTGAGTTCCGGCAATTCGAGGTGTTTCCCGAGAAGGCCTTTCCACTTGTCGCGTTGAGCTTCTGAAAGTCCAGTCATCAGTTTCTCAAGGTCTTCAGGCTGCGATTTCTGGGCAACTCCGCGGAGGGCGAGAAGTGCATCTCCCTCGGCCTCGTTGAGCCATGCACGAACCATGGTAATTGCATCGTCGGGGTGTTGCTCTAAGCACTGCTTAAAGCGATCGAATCCTTGTAAAATGGCCATTTCTTCTTCCTCTTTTCCTCCGGTGCTCGAGGCAACCGTTGAAGAGTCCTTTCCAGTTTCTTCTTTATCTTTATCTTGCTCAGGTTCGGCCTTCGCCGCCTGCATGGCCGCGTATTTTTCCATGAAGGACTTCCATTCGCGGAAGAGAGTGAGTGAGATGTAGGCAAGGATGATCGCGGCAAGAATGAGGCCGAACGCATTACCCCAACGTGAAGCCCATTCAAACCAGTCTTTTACCCATATCTTGGGACCTTCCTGAGATTTTTTTTGCTCTTCCAATATCGACTGGCGTCGTGCTCTCGCCTCATCGCTTTGTTTCTTTAGCACCTCAGGATCTACCCACTCCATTGCGATGGATTCAAATTTTACCTGTGGCTTGATCCCGGACACAGAGAGCTTCGAGCTTGCAACTAGCTTCTTGACGATATCTACCAGGTCCTGGGGGAGTTTATCCGAGAGATGGACTGTTACACTAACCCCAGAGATATTCTTAAACAGGTCGTAGGCCTCGTTGAATCGGTACATGTTCATGAGCTTAGTCCTGTCTTCATCGAGAAACTTCTCGAGAACCGGGACCTCAAGTCCGACCTTGGAGAATGCGATGTAATCGCCCCTTGAGTCACCCATCGTCAGATCAGAAACCTTTGGTCCTGACTTCTTATCATCATTTCCAAAATTTGGGGCGCCCGGCTCTGCGGCCTCGACTTCGACTTCGACCAGGTACTGGTTATCCTTCAGGACGGACCCGAGTGTAGCGTTGAACTTACGCTGGACCTTCTCTTCCAGGGCAAGCTTCTGCCAGGTTAGCGAGTTTCCAGTATAGGCAATGGCCGTTATGCAATAGCAAAGAAGAATTGCGGTGATGAGTCTCCAGATCACTTGACCTCCGAATCGACGCCGAGTTTCTTTTCAAGATAAACTTTCATCCGGTAGGCGTCGACGTTATCCGGGTTGAGCGCAAAGGCCTTCCGGTAGTAGCTGAGAGCATTTTCGACTTCTTTGTTCATGTAATATGAAGTCGCTTTGAGTTCGGGGATGATTGAAAGAGTTGGGTGCTTCTTCTCGAGCTCGTCCAGTTTCCCTAAGGCGTCCCGGAAGTTTCGGCCGCGAATCATTTTTTGAACGTCGAAAAGTTCGTTCATTAGGAGATCGTGCTCCTTGTGGTTGGAGACGGCCGGATCGAGCTCAAGGTTCGCCGACAACTCAAGGTCCACATCCTCAGTCTTCGCCAATAGAATCCGAAAGGGGAGATGCCCTGCCTTTTTCATCTCCATCATGAAGCTGTTGCTTTTTACGTAAGTCCGGATGACTTCTGAGAGGTCGGATTCGTAGGGCGTGACCCCAAGTCGTACGGGACGACCTCCGACGTTAATAAAAATTTCGGCCCCAACGGGCTGACTTTTTATAGTTAATTTGCCCGCCAGGGCAGGCAGTGAGATCTGGATAATAGCGAGGATAAATAGGAACTTCTTCATGAGATGATCCACTCCGTTACCATCATTATCTGACGAATAGAAAAAACGACGAACACAATATTAATCGAGGAAAAAAATGCCCCCGACCATCGCCTTCATTCCCATTGTTGTCGTCGCCACGCCTACTCCACGGGCAATTCCTGCCGAGGCCCGGATGGTGTACTTACCGATCTTCCGCGATATCCCCCCACCGATATCAATCTCAAGTAGGGTATCGTTTTTCTGGGCCGTTTCAGTGAGGTAAGCTAGGTATGCCATGTTGATCCCCCCACTAAAAAAAAATCGTGTTACTGGCAGAAGAGTAAATGAACTCGTGGCGTCCCGCAAAGTGACCTTGGCCGGTGCCTTGCCCCAGTAATATTCGATCCCTCCTCCTCCTGATAGGTACGAGCCTTGTGAGGCCATCATAGGAAAGGTGAACTGGCCGAACCACGCGATTCTTTCATTAGTATGAAATCGGTAATGAATCTGGCCAGCTATGCTCGCTACTGATCCAGATGCTGCTACCTGAACGTTTTCCCCCTGTAGCGTCGACTGATTTTCTGTGAATCCAATATTGGCCATACCAATCATGGCCGAAAGTTCATTCGACGTCCGAAGACTCGGTGCCGAAAAGGCAAGGATCTCCGTCGCACCAACGGATGTCGCCAGGATTAAAGCGAGCGCTGGAGAGAGAAGGCAAAGCGCGAGTCGGTGAGTTTGAATAAATTATCTCCTTGAGAGTTTAAGGCAATCCGTTCAATCGCAAAATTCGTTTCGATGCCAAGGAAGCTCACTGGTGGGGTCACTGCCATACGGGTGTAGCTTCCGGACCAGGACGTCGATTTCTTCAGGGGACTAAAATTTGTTTCAACTGACATGGGGACACCATAGAACCCCTCTATGCGCCATGGCCCCAGAAGACGAAAATTAAGCTCGATCCGTCCTAAAAGATGAGTCGTGACGATAGTCTTGGGTACTATCCCTTCACCCGGAGCGGGAAGGTTCATGAAAAAGTTTGTGTCCCGTAAGAAACCGCCGTCGATCACTACGTAGTCCCCCAAATAGCTCAGGAAGCCGCCGGCGTGCCAAAGGGTCGGGAGCTCTGCAGGTACCGCCATAGATCGGTTGACGGCGAGGTCATAAGAGGCACCAAGTCTTCCCTTGAGCAGCAAGGGAATTCTCCCGTCGGCCCTCAGGTTTAAGAAGCTTGCTGTGACCGTAGAGTCCACATAGAAACTAGAAAAGATTTCCCGGGTGTTATACCCAAGTGACAGGCGATGGCGCTGGAGATGTCCTGCCTTCGTAGCTTCTGGCATGAGCTTGGGAAGCTCCGAGCGGCTTGTTCCAGCTGTAAGGCTTGATTCTCCTGACCTTGATTCCGCCAGGGATTTGGATTGCACCTCAGATTCATTGGCCTGTTTTGATTTTTCTGCAATTCGATCAGCGGAGACCTTAGCTACTCCTTTATCGACGGAGGATTTGAGGCCCCTTACGAGCTCCCGGAAGTCAATTGCGGTCTCATCCGGGGCCGCTACCTGGAGTGTGGAGGGCAAGTTTTTTGAGGATAGGGGCTGTTTTGCCGGAGAGAAATTTTTTAGTTCGGGAGTAGGCATTTTTTTTTGTTTTCTCGATTTAGTAAACGGCTCAAAGGCAAGCTGGAGTGCGCCTTCGTAGATCCGCAGTAAATCCTCTTCCCGGATCCGGTCAACAGAAGCTTTACCGATCAATTTTTTGGTCTTGAGGTCTATCAGACGAGCTTCGACTCTGTATCCAGCAGATCCCTTAAGGATCTCACCCTCGACAGCGACGGCATCGATGTTGGTCATATCCGGTGCGCCTGAGCTCCCTGACAAAAGCAGTTCTATTCCCGGTTGCTGCGAGACGACCCGCAGCGTGCTGGTTTCGATTTGGCGCATGAGGACCTGGTTCAGCAACTCGATTCCACCGATCTGCTTTATAACGGCGAGACGAACTTCCTGGGCCGAAACTGCGGTCGCCAAGAGGGCCGGAACAAGTAAAACGAAGAACTTATTCATCCCCCCATTTTATGAGCATTCCTAAGCACCCTCAAGCAGGCAAAAAAGGAGGCTAGGGAAGTGCAACCATACACCGACTGGCCCCGAATCCAATGGTTCCGTCCACGAAGGATTCGTAATTAGAGTTTAAAGTACCGGGAACTCCCCCAATGGCCTGATTCACCGGAGCATTCGAAACCGGGCCTCTCACATAAAAGACTCTGCTTCCGTTCAGCATTTGAGTGGTCTGTGCAGGAACAAATTCGGGAAGCATACTGCAACAGCTGTCAACACTCACAGGTGCATCACTCAACCAATGGGCGATGAGGTCCACATTTGAGTAGTTTGTTGCCGCCGGGGTGGCCAAAATCTGTGCCCAGGCCGCCTTGGATATTAACCGGTACGAGTAGTTGATGGGACCCGGATCACGCACTGTAAGTGCGGTCTTGGTTAAGCACCGATTAGATGATAGGCTATAGGGATCGTTTCTTATTCCATCTGTGAGTTCTTTTTCCACAACGAGTCTCTGTGAGTGGAAATACCAGTGATTGGGTGGAGGAACGAACACACGTATTGGGGCCGATAGGTTCGAAGCCGATAAGTACTCTCCAGCAAGAAGGCTGTTAAACCTTGCCGGCGTCCCATCGACGAAGCGGGAGTCTTGTCTGATAGCAACGGCCCTGAAATAGTAAAACTGGCCTGGATTAAGGCCACTAGAGATGATCGCTAGTTGGAGATCTGAGGGAGTGTAATCTCTGATGTCCACAAAAGTCGTTATGCCCAGCTCATATGGTTTCGATAAAGTGGTCGCAGTTGTCGAGATAAGAACCCGCGTTCCAACGACTGCTCCTACACTGGCATTGGCCGGTGTAAACTTCGGAAGAGTGAAGGAAACCTCTCTCGTATCGAGTGATTGTACTGAACCATAGTTTCCCGACGAGACGGTGGCGTCAGGTTCTATAGTCCCCTTCACGTGCACCCAAATTGAGGCAGTGGCAGATCGGGCGGTAGAAAAGTACCAAATCTGAGCGGACGTCCTTTCCATGTCCAGCCCATTAGTGGGATTTATCTTTTTATTCAGGTATGAGAAATCGACATTAAACTGCACCGTTAAATAGCAGCGCCTTGTTGTAAACTTGTTGAATCCTTTTTGACTTGCCACAACAGCATTAAATTCATCGTCACCAAACAAGCAGCCTTTGCTCGCCATAATCCTGAGCTGAATCGGCTGATTCCCCCCGCCGGGGTAGGAGCGATTAAAAATAGGGATATATTCTTCACCGCCAATAGGGACGTAATCAATATTGGGCGGTAAATAATCAGTCGGAACTGGAATAGATGGGGTAAAGCCATAAAGCCTGGCATTCTGGAGGTAGCGGTGATAGGCAAGGAGAAGTGATGCTTTAGTCTCCTCGCTATTGGTTACGGTAATCCGCCGGAAGGTTCCACTGGGGGTGTTATCATTAAAATGAATTTCTCTTAGGCTGTTCGTGAGCGCAATTGTTCCGAAATCCAAACGGAAAGACGGAACTGTCGTAGGACTTGAAGAGCTCGGCCGAATTTGCTCCGGAACTCTGTCTGAGGCAACGCTCTGGATCGTGAGAAGTCCGGGAGCACGGGCCATGAGGTTTATCCCGATATTCTGATTCATAAAACGGGATCCACCGGCGTTGTAGACCAGTGTCATCACGAAATTCTGACTCGTATCACTTAGTACTGGTGTGTACCTAAAAATCACTCTACAACTCGCACCCGGCATAATGGAGCTATTGCTCAGACAGTTTGCAGGGTTGCTTCCTCCGCTAGGGACAGCAAATGAACTAGGAAGGGCTCTAAGAGCAGTATCTGTCACTGAATTTCGAAACAACACTTGAAAATTCGAAATCGTAACGGAAGAAGTGTTGGTGAAAACGAGCTCCTTCTGAGCATAGATTTCTCCACCACGAATCCCATCGAAGGTGAGTGTCGCTTGAGTGTTAAAATTTAACCAAGAGAGTGGTTGTGTCACCAGAGAACCGCTCGGATTAGCAGTTGGCGGCAAGCCGCCGGCTTGAGGTGTGACAGTGTAGTCTCTGGACTGCATCCCAATTGTCCCCATGGTGCCCGATCCCCTTACCTCAGCAACGACGAGAACACGTTGCCGAACCTCACGTAGTCCAACCGAAGAAATATTACTAGGCCTTGGAGGAGAGGCCGGATGGAAATCCAAAGGATTTGTCTTCGCTCCTGTGCGATAAGTGTAATCGAGCACCATCCTGTGTTCCCCGGGAGTCGTCGAATTAAATCTAAAGGATAAGGGTGTTACATCCGAACCCCCATTAACGCCTAAAGGATTGGAAGGGCTAACAGTAGGACGAGTCACCGAAGTAAAGCCAGTACTAGCAGTAGTGGGTCTGTCTACATCGGGATTCAGTTGCAAATCTGTAACTCTTCCCCTCGCCTGCCCAAAGTTTCGGATACCAAGAGTGATAGTTTGTTGGGGGAGTCCCTGCGGAAAACTTCCCAAAAAAAGAATGTAGTCGAAGTTTCCTCGCTCGCTCCAGGCGGGGAGCGGCGGCTGGGATATGGCAGTGACACCCTCAAGCACACGTCTTGAGTCATCGCCTTGGAGGAACGGGGAATTCTGGCCCACCTCAACCGGTAGTCGAAAGAAGCTTGTCAAAGGTCCATAAAACCACTGTGCGGGTATAAGCCGAGCAGTGTGTCCTGTAGAAGAACTAATAGGGTAAGTGAATTCTCGTCGATAAAGCGTCGCTGTAAGGGACGGAGTAAAATTGTAGAGCTGGAGCTTTGCTTCATTCAATTGGTTCAAACGCACGGTGTATGGAGTAAGAGTGGATCTGTTTCCGTAAGAGGAGGTTGCGCCTCCACTCGTGTCGCCATCGTAGTACTGCACTATAATATCCTGATAAGCGACAGATCCGTGCGCAGCATTGCAGAGGGGTCTCATTAAAAATGCACTCGATTCGGATCCCGAAAAGAGTCGCGTGCCTTCTTCGAGGTTCGTTAGTCCACCTGAAAGGCCTAAATTCGATGCCGGTGGGAAAGACGAGTTGCAAATAGTAGAGTTAAGAACTCGGGACTGATCTCGAATCTTTAACTGCAGTCCAAGAACGCAAGTTTTATCCGCCGGGAGAGGTTGAAACACGGCCGGCGGAGACGCTGAAAGTCTATCAGAAGGAAGGGTATTAACATTCACAGTCCCCGTAGGAAAGTCGAAGATGTTTCGACAGTCAAAGTCCGCTCCGAGGGAGCTAGGGTTAGAAACAGGAACCACACTCACATTGGTGTTCGGAGCAGGAGGATTGTTGAGTCGCATATAGGTAATCGGTCCTGTTCCAGTATTTTGAAAATACAGGAAAGTATTATAGGTATCACCATGGACCAAATGGCTAGGGTTTGCCCCGCCTGGATGAATAACTGCCGGGACGTTAGAGATGTTATTCCGGAGATCCTCGCTGATGTTGCGCATGAGTCCTCTTCGTACGAGTCGCGCCTTGAGTCGAACCTGGGTCGTGACCGCCGTCATGTCAGGAGGACCATCGTAGTTCCCATCGGTGTAGAGTGAGCCAGACGCGAAAGACACTGAAAATGACTTAAAACGGCTACCATCTGTGTCCGTTCCATCGAACATGTTTTCTTCTTCTCGGTCGCTAGAAGATTGGGGAGGGACCGGTGGCAGGCCTATCGGTGCAAATCCTCCAACCGTCAAAGTACAGGTCCCGCCTGGTTGAACAACGGAGCAAGTCGTCGAATCGACTCTTACGTCATTGAAGTAGTAGGGTATGTGTTTCCCAAGAGAGGTCGCCGTGGAACTAATAGGAATCGGCGGTGTGGAGCCATCCCGAAACTGAAGATTAGTCGCGGCAACTGATCCCATATTACGAAAGGTTAAAAGCATTGGTCTACTACTGATTCCTAGGGAGGACTGAAGTGCCAAACGACCTAGATCCACTACAAATGGTGCCGTGGTACTAATTAAGAAACCTTGAGAACCTAAGTTGACAGTGGTTAGAACGAGCCTTGCCGGGGCGTTAGACTTCGCCGAGAGATCGAAGAGCTTCTGAGTCTGAAGCGTCTCTATACTCTTCCACATGGAATCAAAGTAAACCTCCATTCGAAGGTTTTGAAATTCTGTAGTTTTGTTCGTTACAAATGTAATAGATGGCTGGAAATTAACTTCAAAAACACACCCGTCGGCAACAGGTATTAATTTGGATATGCCACCTCCTGGTGCCAAGCAAGAGTCCTTATCTTTAACGGTAAATGGTAGTGTACTTAGGCCTACCGCTGCTCCGGCCATATTTTTACACTCAAGCACCGTCATACCTACTGCTGCTCGGCAACGGGCAATATGTGAGCCACCGCTGTCTCGGAAGTCGATCCCTCGTATGTTCCCGGCCCGGAAACCTACGTTTGAGACTCGGAAAGTGCGTACGTCACGGTTTCCGGAAACCACAGGATTATCAAAGTTGACGACTGCAACTTGAGATTTAAAACGAGCTTCGATATCAGTCGAGACGGATCGGAAGAAGCCATTGAGTGCTCCTGGACTTCCCTTTGAATCCCGCAGAAAAGTAAAATTAACTGAGGATCGGTAGTTAATTTCTTTGAGGACTGGATTGGGAGTTCCGGTGCCGTCTGCATTTTTGGGTTTGTAAGTGATTTCGACTGTGCACTTTGCTCCTGGCAAAAGATTCTTGGGGCAATTATTAACCATTTCATATGCACCCCCAGCGTTGCTGGGGCACGTTGGTGTCAGTACCGGTGTGCAGGACTGAAGCATAGAGACTGTTAAGTTCTTCGCTACGAGGCCTCCACCGTTGATTACCTCTAGGATTTCGGTGTATGTGTTTTCCTCGTTTCGCTCCACAATAGGAATGTTTGTCGGGCCAATGAGTTGCCCAAATGTGTACTGAGTTTTGTCGTTGGTAAAGGCGAGAGAAGCTGGCATACCGGCGAGGATGTCTAGCTGAGCGACGTGTATTTCTTCTTGAACAAAGTTCTTAAATTTGAGGGTGAGTATTTCTTGGTGGATTCGCTGCTCTCTCGGGGCGAATTGGAGATTGATCGTACAGCCTTTTTTAGAGTCAAGGACTGGTCCGCAGGTTCCGTCGTTCCCTGGATAGGCGATCTCGCCAGCGGGTGAAGGGACATAGTTCAAAGTCGGTGCTGTACTTCCTGCTGCCGATAATTCAAGTGAGAGGTTGGTATAAGGGTATTCGGTATCGTTATAAACTGTAACTTTAATCCTCCGCGCTTCATCCGTGAGCAAATGCTCACCTAGGTCAAGAGTTTTGCCTGAGCCATCTTGACCATCAATCGAGAAGAGAATAGGCGCGAACAGTCCAGCTGTTTGTATCTTTACACCAGATTCATTTGGGTTACAGGAAATAACGAGGCATAGGAGAAGTAGGAGATATCTTTTCATAATGTCCTCAAGGTTCTTGATTAATCATGACTGCGCATCTTCCGCCCTGATCAACCTCTCTTGACCCATAAATTGCGCCTGTCACCCTACTGACACTCGCTGTGAAGCGTCCAGAAAAGGGTGTACTCGCACCACCACCGGAGACCAAGCCGAATGTAGTATTCCGAGGAGTTAACCATCTAAGATCGTAAACTCTGATGGTATCTCCAGAGATAAAGTCTTCTGGGTAATCACGATATTGGAATACTAAGTCGTTCGGGTTGTTTCGCTTGCCAAAATTAGGCTCTGCCATTGCCGCCCGTGAAGGAACTGTTACATATTCAATAATTTTAGAGTAACTTGGACTCTCTTCGTCAAGCTCTGGAACGGGTTCTTCGTAGTACCCATCTACGTCAAAACGGAACTCGGAGATCCCCTGGTTGAAAATCTGGGAGTTTCCAAGTGGGAAGTCAGTAATGCTTGGTGCTGTGTCGAGGGCAGGGTTAATGGCCGTAAGACTATCAGCTCTCACCATTGTAGTATCTGAAGAACTGTTGTCACAGGCTCCAGTTGGGCATACGAGCGGAATTCCCAGCGTTGGTGAGAAGTACTTCGATTGGGTAGTAACTCCTAGGATAGGCGTGATGCCCGAGTTCGAAAGCGAGAGTGTGTTGTTGTAATTCAATGGGGCCCCAATTCCTTTTGTCCCAAAGTCCAGGAATCGACCGTCTCCATTCCTCCAGGTATAGATTACGTCTTGATCCTCCTGGGGATTCTCAACAATAGTGGTATTGACTCCACCACCTGGATTAATCACTGACATCCAATTCCCATCAGCATCCTTAAAAACGTCCTCTCCTTCCGCTCTACGATTTGAATCATTGTCAACTACGGAGCAGTAACCAGAGTCAGTACTAATGTTCACAAATGGTTTGGGGGGAGAAGTTAGAGGAGGGTCCCCGTTGGCGAAACGAATCTCGAAACCGACCGTAGTCGAAGGGTCAGTAATAAGTCTACCTGACTCTAGTAGTGGTTTGTCACGATGATCAGTTTCATTAAAGTAAGGAATTGATACACCCATGGGATCGCCTTTGTCGACCGCATTCACGCCACCGGCCCAGCCATTAGAGACATCGCCCACGCGAATCTCATCTTGTTTGTAGTCACAAAAGATTCGATCAGAGTTCACTTCCGCCATGTTTCCTGGGATATCCTGTACTCCGAAGCGACTTATGCATTTCTCGGTATTGCTTCCATCTGTATGAGACTGGAAACCGTTATAGAATGAGCTGCCTGTTAAAATGGGCGAGTCTAAGACGCTACCATCCGTTGATCCAATTCGATTTCTGATGATACTGCCTCTTTTAATCTGCTCTCCTCGGTAATTTCGATCTGAGTTATTACAGCTTCCAGGGTTGGAGAACTTTTCAATGGAGTCGATCGTTGTTGTTGTAAAGTGTTCAGGCCACGAGGATGCGATGACTGAATCCCATCTGCGCATAAGTCGTTTTGGCAGGACGGGAGAATTTGGTGCGAATGTTGAGCCGTCACTACTTGCGATTCCCGTCTGTACGAAATAATTGCGACAAATAGTCTGCGCCACATCTGGGTTGAGGCGCCCTAGTGGAGGAAGCTTGGCCGAGTTGGAAGAATAGATTTTAGCGACTCGAGTGGTATCCCAATAGCGGTTTGACTCACGGAGAATAGCTCTAGGAAGCTTAAAGGCTGCTGCAGTGGGGGGCGAATCTTCCTCGCGACCGTTATAAAAGGTTAATGGCCCAGTGGTAGATGCATTGACTTCCGTGAGCTGAGAAACGGTCAGATCGTTCAAGACTGGGTTATTGCCTTTGAATTTGATTTGCTTATTTCCCAAAGAATTCACGTCTATCCATCGGGGTTTCATGTAACCCTCGGTGTCGATAGCAGCAAGATTAATGGAACATTGAGAGGCCGAGAGATTGTTTTCGTAATTTTGTTCATTGAGCCGGTTAGTGTCAGATAAAGATGTTGAGCTTGGCCCCTCAATCCATGGAAAGTAGCTGGTACTTATGAGGCTTGTTGCATGGCGATTATAAAATACGGCCAGAAATTCTGACTGCATAATCTTATTTGGTGCCCAAACACCATGGTACCGACTTTCTGCATGTGATGGTTCTGAGGATACAGAAGTAGAGCAATCCTGAGGGCTTGTCTTGAAAATTTCGTTTGGTCCAGGCACTGAAAAAGTGACAAAATCGAACCTGTTACCACTGTATTGAGGTGATGTACATTGCTTTGTAGCAATAATATCACTATGACTCCCCATGCAGTCACCCTGGATAAAGCGAAAGTGGCTTTGTTGTACAATATCTAGTGTTGGTGATGATGGGGGGTAACTGTCAGTAACATCTGAAGGGTTGTCCCTTGATTCTGAGTGCTGCCCTGTACAGCCCATAAACTTCCCATTTTCATCTTCAATTGCAGTAAGACTGTCTCCTATAGTCCGAACACCTCGGAATGTCGGGAAATGGTTAACGTCGGGTCGTGGCCTTTCTCTATCGATTTCGAAATTTGAAAATCCAGACGCTGCATTCTCTATCGCGTGCCCTCGTGTGAATCTGCATCCCAATTCAAAACGGTCGACCAATAAGTCTCCTCCCTGATCAAGCATTGTATCATCAACGCGATGAGGAAGACTTTTTGGTCGAGCACCGATGCCATTATATGTGCAGGAGTAGTTTCGAGCGATGTCTGGATCTCGGTTAAAGGTGAGGCAATGCGCTCGGTTCGCCATCCAGCGGTGAACAAGAGCCATGTTAGGCGGTGGCAGAGTCACACGAACAATATGCTGGCTGCCGGACGAATAACTAAGAATTTTTCCATCGAAGACAGGAACTATCCGATAAAAATATGTTCTTGCACGTTCTATGTCTTGACCGAGAGTTGAGTTATGTACCTGACTGAGGGATTTGACAGAATAGTCTGTAAAAAAGCCCATCCGCTTCGTCACGTCTGTAGAATTGGGTCGGTTACGGTAGGTGAAATTCATCGAGTAGATATGACCGTGCTCCGCCGTAAGTTCTTGCCAAGTCAGACGATTATCCGAGGAGCGAAAGACTTTATACCCCCATTGGCGAGACGGGCGTGGCGCGCCGGTCGGCTGATTTGCTGTGAACAAGGATTGGGCTTCGGCATAGGAGAGGCCCACTTCCTCCCAGGCCAGCGAGACTATGCCTGTGTTGCTCATAGCGCCCATGCTACCCTGGGAAGCTCCGTCAAAGCCCTCTTGAAAATTTGATGAAATCGTTCCAGCGTCTCGACCTGGGGGAAGTCTGCGGTTAGTTAAGCTCGGGACCGCAGGGCTTAGGAGGGGGATTTCGTAGGGGATTCCATCGCTATCAATCGCCTCAAATAAAGCTGCCGATGCTGGAGGCTCTTTTGTTGTCGCCATCCTGATGTTTGGTACCCTACCGTCAATTTTAGGGCCGATGGCAAAAATCCGGGTAAAACCTTTGAAATTTGCTGTCGGTAGAGGAATGGTGCAGTCGACAACTCTAATGTTATATTCACTCCACAGCGTTTCAACTATAAAGGCAGGTTGGGACGTGATAGCCGGAAGACTGCGTGCGAGAGTAAAGGAGGTGCCGCTGGCGTTGGTTCCGTTGCGTGAGATGGGGATACTGACTCCATTACCAGGAACGGACAAATACCAGTTGTTTTTAAATCCCGCTGGAACACCGGTCAATGTTATCGTCGTCTGTCCTAGGGTCGTAGTGATGTTCCCTACTGCCGTCGATAGCAGCTCAACTTGGGCAAGAACTGCCGCCTCGTAAGTTCGACCAGGTGCCAGGTTTGGGATCGAATGAGTAACGACGTTTGATGCAAGAGTGGGGCTTGATGAATAATTGTCAAGGTCACTCACAGCTCTAGGAAGTGAAAATTTTATTGCGCTTTGCTTTTCGCGCCAAAAGACTTTAAAACCCGAAAAAATACCACCGGTCGGTAAAGTCCACGAAAGGTTCGCTGTTGTGCCTGTAACAGAGCAAGTATTGTTAACGCCTGGGAATTGATTAATAACGGGCGGAAAAATCTCTGGATATCCACATCGAACAATCATCTCTCCGAGTGGCAAACGAATCTCTGCTCCGTAGCCGGTTATGATAGGTGTAGCAGCGAAACAGTATTGTCTAGTGCCATCTGCAATGAGGCCCTTGACCTTCTGGGAGCTGTAGTTGGCGATCGGAGAGGGGGTTCCTTGCAAGGCAAGACCCCAGCAGTTGCCAAATCCTGTTGCGCTGATCGGGGTTGTCCCGACAAATCGTACTCTTCGTGTGTAATCGGCGGGGTCGACACAGTAGAACTCTAGCCCGGTAGCAAAGCCTGTAGCTAAGAGAGGAGGATCGAATTTAAGATTCACTACGTCGCGCTCTGAGAATAATGCTGGAGGTTCGATGTTGTTTATGCCTGTAAACGGTGCGAGAGACGGTCGCACTCTTATGGATTTCACATCGGAGATGATGGCAGCGTTTGTGTCCGCTGAAGAGAGCGGGCAGGTGGACTCCTTACAAACTACTACCTTTACCTGATAAACTGAATTATTTTCAAGACCTGTAAGCCTACGCGTTGTGGTTCCCGAATCAACTTCGCGAACATCGGCAGAATCAAACCCGGATCCGGTGAGTTTGTCATCAACCGCTGGATCACCCGTTCCTGTGTACTTTTTATAAAACACTTTATATCGGTTAAAACTGCCGCGAGCGGGTTGCCAAAAGACATCAACTTTATCGTATGCGTCGACCCCGGAAGCGTTTGCCAAAACGATGTTATCTCGGCGGAAGTCGAGCATTTGTGCACCAGAGTCAGTTTTGATTGAGAGGTAGCGAGTGTTGAGCTCCCGGGAGACGGGTATTGTTGAAAATGCAGGGTTATCATCGAAATCCTGGTACAAGGTATTAATCGCTCGGACCTGAACATAGTAAGTGGTATCTGCAGCGAGTCCCTCGATTTCCGTTGAACTCTGATTGCTAAGCGGAGTAATCCGCGCTGGGGCCATGGGTAGGGGGATAACTCTTTTATCCGTGCCGTTGTAGGTGGAGTTGTTCAGGTTCGCTGGGCCGCCAATTTCACTAACGATAGTTATCTCGTAGCGAGCTGGATCAAACGGTCCAGATGTAAAGACTCCGCTCATGGTCGGTGCGATCCAATCCACTTTGATCGCACGGTCGGTTTTGCCTGGGACTAGAGATAAGCGAGCAACACCTTTAAAGTTGGCCACGACGTTATCGAATGTTTTTCCGAACATCTCTGCTTCGCCAACAGACTCCGCGGCCGTTTTTTGATTGAAAGCACGCAACTTAATCTTATATTCCCGATCTGGAGTCAAATTTTCTAAAGTGTAGAGAAGCTTTCCTCCGGCCAGAGGAACCAGCGTTTCCGGGGTAATCTCAATGGGATTAGCCGCGTTGTTTACGTACAGCTTGTAGCGGATATCATTCCCTCCAGGAGCAGGAAAGAATTCGAGCTCAATCCGATTGTGAGAAATGCCGCGAGCCGCGGTCAATCCCGTATAACTGAAGGTAGCGGGAGGATTCTCAAACTTTATGCTTTGAGGTGCTGCCGCTTCCTGTACTGTTCCCACACATGCAGAAACTAATAACAAGAGAATGATAAATAAAAAACGCATAGGTCTCTCCAATTCCACTCTCTAATTCTAAGGTACGCATTAACTGCGAAGAAGAGAAAAAAAATTCCCCATTTTTAACCCGTAACCTCTTCAATACTTGAGTAGTCGTTCAAAAGTACTGGAGAGGTACTGTTGATGAATGCCAAGTATTTAAGTGCAACTGAGACCATATCGGAAGATTAACTATGAACTTGATTAAAAAAGTAGGGTCTTCGCTGGGAAGAGGAGGTTTTTATCAGAGGAGTTAGCATGTGCATTTTTATAAAATGGGAAATTTTTGCCACAGCAGCCTTGTTCTGATGAATAGGTATGAGTATTTGTTTTAAACTTTTTCTGCACGGGATTTTTTTGATGAAGTTACTAAAAAATGCCCTGGTTGAGATGACTCTCAGGCCAGGGCAATTTTTTAGAGTTTTAAATCAGGACTTGTTTAATAAGTTTCTTAAGCAGACTCTCGTTTCATGGACTCATCAAACGAAACCAATTCTTGAGTTCAATCGCGGCATAGGTCTACATTCCTCCGCCGCCGCCCGAGTCTCCGCCGCCCTCGCTACTACTGCCACCTCCGTCGCCATTGCTGCCACCACCACCGTCATTCGGTCCGCCGCCATCTCCACCACCGCCTTCACCTCCGCCAGAACCTGGGCAGGACAAGCTGTTTTCAATATTTCCAGCTCCTGAAATATAGATATCGCATCGTACTTTTGTATTAAATTTCTTGGTGGCCATGTTCCGAAATGAATCTCTAGCACAGAAAATCTCACTACCGCGTACGTGCTCAAAAATGGCATTTGGGGTCACATACTTTGAGTAACTTTTCGGCGATTGCTTTTTAACATGGTTGTAGGTAGCCGCCGCATCAGCGCCCACAATGTTCATGGCCAGTACTAGCGTTCCATCTTTTCCGTTTTTGCAGCCAGTCTGATTGGTTCTTGCTTCTACAGCAAGCGAGAGGCCTAGGGTAAACATGATACCCAAAGTTGAAATTTTAATCATTACGATGACTCCTTCTTTATGACAATAAATTGCTGTAGGTCTTCTTTCGGAAGATCATCTGAAAAAATTAAACCCATGTACGTTTTAACCAAATGTTCAAGCCACTTAGTTGTCTTACAAGGACGGTTGAAAGAGGGATGCATTCCTGGGCATCCCAGGCGCTACCTGTACTACATTTAGAAGTTCTATTGCCGAGGGAAGCACCAGAATATTCTAAGTGAACGTACCTGTGTTGCGGGATAAGGCCACTCCAGGATTACTTGAATTTCTTCATGTCCTACTCAAGGGTAACACCAATTCTTGAGGGCATTATATCAACTTTGAGTGGTGGGGGTATTTAATGATGAAGTTCATTAAATAATGCCCTGGTCGAGAGTATTCTCACACCAGAGCATTATTTTTTATGATTATAACAAGAATTTTTTTAACCTATTCTTTAACAGACGGTCGTTTCAAGGATTATTCAAACGGAAGCACTTCTTGGTGCCATCGTGGAATGTTCTATGGTCCACCGCCGTCATTGCTACCTCCACCGCCGCCGCCGTCACCACTGCCGCCATCACCACCGCCGCCGTCGCCATATTCTGGGCAGACCAAGCTGTTTTCAATATTTCCAGCACCTGAAATATAGATATCGCATCGTATCCTGGTTTTAAATTTCTTGGTGGCCATGTTCCGAAAAGAATCCCTAGCGCAGAAAATCTCATTACCTCGGACATGCTCAAATATGGCATTAGGGGTCACAAATTTGGAGTAACTTTTCGGTGATTGCTTTTTAACATGGTTATAGGCAGCTGCCGCATCAGCGCCCTCAATGTTCATGGCCAGTACTAGAGTTCCATCTTTTCCGTTTTTGCAGTTAGTCTGATTGCTTCTTGCTTCTACAGAAAGCGAAAGACCTAGGGTAAACATGATACCCAGAGTTGAAATTTTAATCATTACGATGACTCCTTCTTTATGACACTAAATTGCTGTAGGTCTTCTTTCGGAATATCATCTGAGAAAATAAAACCCATGTACGTTTTAACCAAATGTTCAAGCCACTTAGCGGCCTTTAAAGATGGTTGGTCATGGCAATTTTTTGAAGACTGGACATGCCAGTTTGGAGGATGATTATAAGATCTGCTCACAAAGGCCATGCCCCATGAACTTGCGAAGTGCTAGCTTATTCTTGTTATTATTTCAGACCAGCGCTTTCGGCGCGCCAGTCCCTCTCAAGGACGGAGTTCTTTTTGCCTTCGAACGGTGCAAGACCTTGTCGGTCGACCTTCAGCGAGGGCAGCTCAAGGAGGCCGCCTCAGAAGCCTTTGATTTACACTGCAAGCGAACCGATCGCGCGCTTGACCTTAGGTGCGAGTTTTTTGATCCCGGAGGTACTGCTGTCAAGAAGGTCGAAACGTTTGCAGGTGGATCGGAACTCGGGGTTGCGACTCTGACCGCTCCAGCAGGACTGAAGCTACGTTTTCTCATAGGTAAGAGCTTCGCGGCCTATGAATCTGGACCTGAACAGAAGGTTTGTGCTGGCATCTACCTCTTTGAAGAAGAGGCAAGGAAGCAGAAACCACGCTAGTGGCCGACCTTCTTATACCAGTATTTATTCCTAGATGTTGCAATTTCTGAGCTATCAATTTTTCTCAATCTGATTTTTAATTAGAGGAATATTAATTCTCAGGAGATTCTCATGAAAGTTCTCGCGCTTGCTGCCTCCCTCGCATTCCTCGCGTCGTGCTCCCATACAACTAATCGCTCGCAAGAGAGCTCTAACCTCGACGTGCGCCTGCGTTCTGATCTTCTCGCCGATGTCGATGTTGATATGACTAAGAAGATCCAGGGTCAGTCCCGTTCAACTCGCCTTTTCTGGATTCCAATTCGTCACCCAAATTATTTCGCTGACGGTGTTGGGTATGATGCCGGTGGTGGAGGCTTTCTTTTCTTCGGCGGTGGCATGGAAGATGAGGCCAAGTCCGCTGCGGCCTACAACGCTGTGGTTCCGAATAAGGCCGACGTTATCGTGGCGCCGCAGTACATCGTGAAGTCCGAGTCAGTTTTCTTCGGTCTTTGGAAGGAAGTGACGGCGCAAGTTCAAGGTTATGCTGGTCGCGTGAGAAATATTCGTCCGAACCCTAAAGCTGCCCAGCCGTAAGCGTTGTAGAAAGTAGATACGTTTAAGTACGAAGGTCAGGCGGTCATGCGTCTGACCTTTTTTATTTTCATCTTATTGATCTGTTTATTACCCATCTCCTTTCTCTAGCTCTCCGAGGTCGAGACGGCGTAGCTTTGGCGCCGCCAGGCAGATCACCCCGACCGATAAGAGGCAGACGACCCCACCGAACACCGCTGCCGGGAAGGTCCCGAGGAGCTTCCCTGCCAGGCCCGACTCGAATTCACCGAGCTCGTTAGAGGAACCAATAAAAATCGAATTGACTGCCGCGATCCGTCCCCGCATCTGATCGGGAGAGGAGAGCTGCACGGCCGACGTACGAATCAGCATACTCACACTGTCAAACATGCCACTCCCTATGAGTGCCATCAGGGAGAGGATATAGTTTCGGCTAGCCGCGAAGATGAGGATACAGACGCCAAACCCCGCCACCGACCAAAAAAGCTTCACTCCTGCACTTTTCTTAAGACCTCCGCGGATGAGCCAGGCGCTCATGAGGAAGGCGCCGATAGCAGGTGCTGCCCGGAGAACGCCCAGGCCTTCGGGCCCGACGAAGAGTATTTCCGCAGCGTAAATCGGGAGAAGGGCCGTCACTCCGCCGAAGAGTACGGAAACCATATCGAGCGTCAAGGCCGGAAAGAGAATCGGATGACGGAACACAAACCGCGCTCCAGAGAGGAGATCTTCCCGAATAGATTTTCCAACTTCAGGCACGTTTGCCGGTGGATTAAAACTCATGAGGAAAAGACTGATGGTCGTGACCCCAAGGCAAGCGGAGACGACGCCGGCTGTTCCGGAGACCCCAAGGAAGCCGTAAAGAACTCCTCCCACTGCCGGGCCCGCCATGCGAGCGGTTTGCATGGCCGATGACATCCACGCGGAGGATTTCGGGAGGAGGGTGCGGGGAATAAGCTTTGGGACCAGCGAGTACATCGAGGGCTGCGAGAAGGCCCGCGCGCAGCCCGTGAGAAAGGATGAGAGGAAGAGGAGTTTCACCTGAAATTGCACTCCGACTCCCAAAGCTGGCAGCTGAGATAGGAGCATCAGGAGGGCCGAAGTGAGGCTAACGAAGGTGAGGCGTCGGTACACTACTAGAGGTCGACTCCGGTCGACGATATAGCCAGCGAAGAGTGCTAAACCCAGGGCGGGAACAGCTTCGACGAGGCCTATGAGTCCCAGGTAGAGCGCGTCCTGCGTGAGCTCATACATCCGCCAACCTAGTACGATCGCCTGCATCTGGACGGCGAAGGTAAAGAAGAATCGGGCGAACATGAGCTTTTTAAAATCTTGGGGCATGGATGTGACTACATTTTTTCAGGGGTACTTTTTTTTAATTTCATTCTGCCGTATAAGCTGCCAACCCACAACCCGGAGCTTTTATGAAATCAATTATTGGTTTTCTTGTGCTTATGACTGTAACAACTGCTTTCGCTCGAGAACAGTATGTTTGTCAGGAAAAAGGTAACCGCACATCACCTCGTACAATGACTCTGACCCAGCTGTCTTCCGGTCGAGTTCAGGAAGGGGTTAAGCACCTTTTCGGGCTTGAACTCCGTGATCGCCGCACAGGTACGGTTCTTTTTGCTGCCCGTGTTAATGTCGAGGTTGAAGATGTCATGTTCTCATTCTCAAATCGCCAAGGAGAAGTTACTGGCATGATCTACCTTGATGAGTTGGATCAATCATGGGCCGAATTTGGCCGAAACAAGCTACGCTTTGACTGTGGCGCTGGAAGATAGTCGATTTATTTTGAATTGAAAGAGGGGGACGTTAGAACGTCCCCCTCTTTGTTTTTTTCGAGTCTTCCTAATTAGAGTAAGTACTAATGTTTTTGACTGTCTTCTTGGGATGCCCGTTGTTGAAGTCGATAGTCATGGGGATGATCTTCAGGCCACTAGAGGCCGGGGAGAACATGAGTGAGAAGGTACAGCTATCTCCTGGATCCAGCGGCAGAACGCAAAGGGCACCGGTCCCTGGAAATACTCCCCCCTGGTAGGTGAAGCCGGGTGGCAGATTGAGTTTAAGCTCAGTGATTGGTCTCGAAGTGCTATTGGTAAGCGTCCCAGTGTTCGTCAACGATGTCCCTAAAGTACCCGTAAAACTTAAACTCCCAATCTGAGGAATCGAAGTCTCGAGGAAAAGATCTGAGAAGGGATCTGTTCCCGTACTTGGAAAGGTCACCGATGAACCAGGCACAAGTCTTGCTAGACCATCGATGAGTCTGAAGGATAATAAGGGAGTCGTACAATTAGAGTCTTGAAATGTATCCACGGCATAGGCCGGTCTGAACTGTTTGCCTCCAAAGGGGAGCTGAAGATTCGTTTCAGTAATTGAGTTAGGGGCAGGTTCGGCAGGGATGCAGTCTGAAGATAAACGTAATCCTGTTGCCCCTGCGGTAAACCCTACAGGAGGTTCAGAGTTCACCAAGCGAATCCGGTATGATTCGGCCATACCACGAGCGGAATCATCGCAGTTTACTCCGGCCGAGATGCTCGTAGTACTAGCGCAGTTCACTAGCCGAATCGATCGGGTGTCTCCGTCCTTGCGGAACTCAGGAGGAGAGTAGAAATCATCGTCACAATTAACTTGAGAAGGGGTCAGCTCAATTCGCGTCGCAGTGCCAGTTAACGACGCCGTCTTTCGGTCACATTTAAGGTCACCTGTCAGGGGTTCGTTGCCGTCCCAGAGAATTGAAACAAATTCCCAGTTCCCGTTTTCAACGGCGAGGGTGGTCTCGTTATTTTCGAGAATTATCGTGCGAGTGAATTTGCGATCAAGGTTGGTTAGATACAAGGCCGCCCCCCCAGAGGTACCCGCCATGAGATAGGATGTACTGACTTCAAGCTTCGTCTCCGGTGACTTCGAGCAGGCAAGGAGGGAGATCAGGATTAAGAGGTAGATTGTTTTCACAATGATACTCTTCGACACTCTCTCTTGGAAAATTTAGAAACTAGAATTCTCTTAGCTTTAGGAATTTTAGGCCTGACTGATAGACGAGAAATTCAAACGTTTGAAAACTGCCCTCGAATATTGGTGTTACCCTTGGGGTAGCAGAATGGCGTTGTAGTAATACATAAAGATATCTAAATGATCCTGGAGTCTTCTAGGATCCTTAGTCGTACACCAAGTTTTCCTTATCAATCGATTGATATTCGCCCTAAGTGTTGCACAGGTGTGATTGA
>JAIYDC010000074.1 GCA_027487685.1 Pseudomonadota bacterium
TTGCTCGGTTTTTAAGAAGGCGCTCCGGGACCCTGAGCTTTACAGTCGCCGCTCTGATGTTAGACGAAAGCTTGCGCTTCTCTGAGAGGAAGCGGATGGGGACTTCGGAAAGCGTAAAGTTAGACGTCGAGGCCTTAAGTTGATAGCGCAGCTTCAGGTCGGAGCCACCGGTAACAGTCAACCTATCGTCCGGAAGCTGGAGTTCCACCGGCACCTGGTCAAGGCCCATGAGGCCTTCGAGTTCGACAGGCCTCACGGGAAGCTCTTTGAGCTTTGAGATCAGAGACCGGGGCCCGTATACCTCAACCTCTGCGGGATCAAGCTCGGGGTTTAACAGGGTGAGCCGGTCCGGTAGTTGCCCCGCAAAAAGCAGCTTAAGCGGTACAATCTTACTGGCCTTCTTCTCAAGCCGGATCTGGAGCTTCCGGGGGATCACGCGTTCAACTACCATACCGAAGGGGAGATTGAGCTGGGCAGGGTTAATATCCACTGTAAAATCCAGAGCACGACGGGCGTTAGCTCGGTTGAGGTCAATCACTAGCCGGTCCTCGCGCTCAGAGACTGTCCGCACGAAGGCCCTGGGCCCTTCGATCAGAAAAATAACTTCCTGGGGTGGCCTCTGCGCAAACATCATGTCGACCGGAAGGATGTACTCGAGCCCCACAGTCTTTTCGAACTTCACCTTCTCGGAATTAAGAACATAAACCCACAGAAAAATGGCCATGAAGGCCGACAGAAACTTCAGTGAATGCTTCTTCATCCGATTGCGCATTTTCATAGCGTCCTCCCACCAGCGGTGTCGAGACCCACGCGATCGATCTCGAGGAGAAACTTGCGAAGGTATTTCCGGAGAAGCTCTTCGTTTTCCATAAAATGAAAGACACCGTTGTAACAGATATTAATCCGTCCCGTTTCTTCAGAAACCGTCACAACTACAGCATCGGAGATCTCCGTAATCCCTAGCGCCGCGCGATGACGCGTTCCGTAATGGCGATCGATCTCCACGTTTTTAGAGAGTGGCAAAAAACAACCGGCCGCCTGGATAAGCCCATTATAAATGATGATGGCGCCATCATGGAGCGGAGACTTGGGCTGAAAGATCGAGTAAATGATATCTGAATGAATCCTAGCGTCGAGCCTAGTTCCTGAAGAGGCATAATTAAGCAGTCCTTGGTTCTTTTCGAAGACGATCAATGCCCCGGTGCGTTCACGGGAGAGTGCGGAAGACGCGGCAACGACTTCCTCAATCTGCTGATCGAACTTTGAGCGTCCCCCACGGCCTAGCAAGCGAGTGGTCGTAATCGATACCAATGCGCTTCGGATCTGATCCTGAAAAAGCACAATGAGGATGATGAAAAGGTAATCAAAAAAATTCTGGAGGATCCACGAGAGAGCGTAGAGTTCGTAATACTGCGAACTCCACCAGACAAGGGCGAGGGCCAAGATGCCAAAGAGCATTTGGTACGCGCGAGTTCCCTGGACGATGTAAAGAAAGCGGTACACGATCACCGCTACGGCAGCGATGTCCAGTAGGTCCAGGAACCGGAAATTGGCCAGGAGTATGCCTAGCTGCTGCAATGGTCTTCTCCACGAAAATGATTATAGAATTGGTATCGGCGATTAGAGGAAGAATCTGAGAGAAAAACTGGGGAGAAGATTACTTCTCCCCGCGGTAACTTTGCTTAAGCCGCTTTTATTTCTGCAGCCGTTGTGGACACCTTGCCCTGGCGCAGGCCCTCGAGGATCTCGTCCGACATGAGCATTTTTTTCCTAAGTGCCTCGCGGGAGATTCCCATCGCAATGGCAGCTTTAGACTTGTTGCCCTTGTGGCGCTTGATCTCCGCAAGGATGAGCTCGCGTTCAACCAAAGCGACCCGGTCCTTGAGAGGGATCGCAGGATCATCGGCGTGAGGGATGCTCTCAAGAAGACAGTTTCCACTCTTGGAGATGTCGATGATGGGTGCCGCCTTCGTTCCGAGGTCGGAGATGACGTGGGCCTTCGGATTATACAGCACGGCCTTCTCAACCGCCTTCTCCAACTCGGCAACGTTACCAGGCCAAGAGTAGCTAACGAGTTGCTCTTTGGCGACCTCTGAAAAATCCTTCAGGAGTAGGCCCTGTTTGCGGCATTCCTTCCGGAGGCATGTTGAAAGCAGGTCCTCAATGTCTTGTGGACGCTTCCGGAGCGGATCGACGTGCACTTCGGTGACTGAGAGGATGTGGTAAAGATCTGGATTAAACGTGCCCTCAGTCTCAGTCATGGCCCGCAGATCGCGCGAGGTCGTAAAGATCGGTCGGATGTCGAGGGAGATGTGCGAGTCCGGAATCCGGCGCTCAAGCAACACCTTCGCTAACCGCTGCTGCTGCGAGAGTGAAAGGAAGCTGATGTCTTCAAAAACAACGGAACCTCCGATGCATTCCTCAAGTTTACTGCGCTCAGCTCCATCTCCAAAGAGTTCCCGCGACAGGGTTCCTTCGTCGACGCCTTTGCATTTAACAACGATAAAGGGTGCAAGACCGCGCTTACCTTCATTGTGGACGATTCGAGCGAACAGCTTCTTCCCTACGCCAGGTTCCCCTGTGACGAGAAGTGGAGAATCAATGTCCTTCAGACGAACGATCGCCTTACGAAGCTCAGAGGTTTGCCCCGAGCGCCCGATCCAGGCATATTCTCGGTCATAAGGAGTGGAGAAGCGGCGGATAAGCGACTTCTCAGAGATAGGATTATAGTTATGAAAGACTGAAGAAAGAATGAGGGCAAGGACCTTCATCGTTTTCTCGTCTTCAACCGTGAACCGGTCCTCATTACGCTTGTTCAGAACTTCGATGACACCGATGATCTTATCCTCGCGGTTACTGATAGGCGAACACAGGATTGATCGAGTGTCGAACCCTGTCATTCTATCGATTTCTTCGGAGAAGCGGACCTTGTCCGTCTTACAGTCAATATTGAGCGAGACACCAGTCGTAAAGACAGAGCCTGCGATTCCCTTTCGATAGTCAAATTTCAGGAGTTCCTTTTCGATCCCTAAGGCCGCTACGGCCTCCAGCTCGTTAGTCTCCGTGTTAATAAGAAAAATCGTAGCGCGCTGGCCGTTCAAAATCCGCACGATCTCTTCGAGCATGGACTCGACAAATTTCTCTTTATTGCCGAACTGAGTGATGTCTTTAAACAATGAGAGTAGAAGCGAGAACATCTCGAATCCCTCTTTCTCAGAGGCGTAGTGCTGAGTGAGGGAAAGCTGGATCAAAGAATCTTTAAGACGCTCTGGAGGGAGCGAGTGGATGTACTGTTCAATGAAGCGCTTCATGTTGCCGTAGTCCTCGGCATCAAGCTCGGCACCATAGCTCATGAGATCTGCAGTTGGCGCCCCGACCTCGTGGAACGCGCGGACAATACTGGCCCCAAAGTCGAATCGAAGCCGCTTAAAGTGGAGCGAACAGCGCACCGTTGTTCCGATCGGAAGAGGCGCTGGGGTCGTAAAGCCGATTCCCGTCATGCTCACGTCGAGAAGCTTGACCTGCTCGACGAACTCCAGACGGCCCTGAGCGTTTTCAAACTCGACCAGGAACTGGACATCGTCCCGTGACTCCACCGGGACCCGAAAAGACTGGTAGTACTTAAACTCGGAAAAACTCGTCAGCATTAGGAGCTCCCTTTCAAAACTTTAGACCTTCGTCTTATCGGTCCGGGACTCCAAAGCTTGAGGGTTCTGCCACTTAATTTTGGCGGTCTTAGGTTTCAAGAGGCCTTAGCTCAATAGGCGGCGAACGATACGTCCGACGACGTTCTCACCCGTCAGCGCTTCCAACTGTTCTACTCCAGGAACAGTGTTAAGTTCGAGGACATAGGCGCGCCCATCAGAAATGATCAAGTCAACTGCTCCGTAGCTTGCCCCGGATGCCTCCACTAAATCCTCGATTCCCTTTCGAAACTCCTGAGGAAGCGTCGAAACCCGGGCCTCGCTATCCCGGCGGAAGTTCGCCGCAACTCCGGACCTTGGGCGGCGCTCGAGAACTAGCGGCGCTTCCCCGGTCAGGAAGAAAAAACGGAACTCAACAGCATTCTTGATAAAAGGCTGAAGAAGATACGCCTGATCAGTGCCCCGCTGTTTCTTCCAGGTCCTGAATTTATCCCAAGTCAGCGCTTCGATCCCCCAGCCACCCTGCCCCCGGAGCGGCTTCACCACGGCATTGGGATAAAGGCGGAAAAATTTTTCTACGGTAACAATGTCCGTTCCTTGCAGGGGAATCCATGGGAGACAAAGCACGTCCCGCTCTTCGAACCAGCTATACTGCTCATCTTTACTACGGAAACGGCGGAGGACGGCCGGCGAATTAAACACTGCGCCAGCAGGGAGGGTTTTCAGCATCATGAGGTCAAGGTCGCTCCCATAAACCCCTGTCGTACGAACCAGGTAGCGCTGACCATCCGGAAGTAAGAAGTCGCTCCACGGGTCAAATAGCTCAACCCCCTCGCCGACTTCTTCAATCAGTCTTTTTATAAAATGGGTTTGCTTATTTTTTGCTAAGACGATGATCTTATTCATAAAGACAGTTTCCTGATGTTTCCATAAAATAGAGCGCATGTCTAAACGATTACTCACTCACTTCTTCTTGCCGTTCTTTCTAGCACTTGTGAGCTCCGCTCACGGGTCAACTGCCGCTCTGGCCGTCTACCCGGTTCCGTCAGCGGTTGCTGGTTTCTGCCAGGAACTCGAGAAAAAGTTTGCTGACTATAATTGGGGAAAGCCGCGTTGTGAACATTTTCAATGGCTCACGGTAAGGAAATCGGCCAAAGGGACTCCCCTGGTCTGGACCACCTTCGGGGAGGAGAAATCCGCCGGTGCCGCGAATACCACCCTGGTTCTTTGCGGAGTCCATGGTGATGAGATCACCCCCGTAAAGTTCTGCTGGGACCTGATGAATGAACTGAGAGCGAATCATGAGTTTAAAGACAAAATGGTGGTGGTCGCACCTGTAGTGACTCCCGATTCTTTCATTATCCCTAAACCAACACGGACCAATGGGGCCGGCGTGGACGTCAACCGGAATTTCCCCACGCTAGACTGGAAGGGAGAGGCCCATAAAAAATGGGTTAAAGATTATCGGAAAGATAAACGTAAGTTTCCTGGACCGACTCCGGCCTCTGAGCAGGAGACCATTTTTCAGATGAACCTGATTAAACGCTACAAACCCAATAAGGTCATCAGTGTCCACGCCCCACTCACTCTACTGGATTACGACGGCCCTTCACTGAAGGCCGAAGCTGGCAAATCGGCCAAGGAACTCCTGGAGCAGATGTCCCAGAAATCCTCCGGCTACAAGGTTTCTAACTACCCTATCTTCCCTGGAAGCCTCGGAAACTGGGCCGGGAAAGAGAATCACATCCCGACCTACACCCTGGAACTTCCCAATTCTGACCCGAAAGAAACCCAGCGCTTTTGGGACCTCTTTAAGGACTCAGTGATCTTCGCCATCACTCACAAGATGAAGCCAACGGTCCACTAACCCTCAGAGGTCTCTTCCTTAGAGACTGGCTCTGGTAACATCCGGACCAAGAGGGCCGGGATGATAATCAGTACCGCACCTATGAGGTACGCATTCATGGAACCGAACTTCCAGTAAACTAAAGAGGCGTAGATCGGACCCAGAACGCGGCCCAATGAGCCGAGTGAGCGAAAGATCCCGAGCCCCTGTCCCTGCATATGAGCGGGCGTATAGAAACTCACCAAGGATGTGAGGCAAGGTATAATCATCGCAGAGCCAACTGCCAGAAAGAACAGACCCCCGTAGAGCATCCAAGGAACGCTGGCAAAAGCAAGCAAGAGAAGTCCAGGCACAATTGCGATCAGACCCTGAAAGGCCATCTTCCGCTCTCCTACTGAATGCGCCTTCCGACGGACATATCCGCCCTGGACCATACCAAGCACGAAGCCAATAAAGATAAACATGTACGCATTATCGAGGGAGGTATAACCGAAGCGTTCAACCGCCAGGAACGTGAGCGTGAACTCCATGCCCGAGAAGGCGGTAATAAAAAAGAAATATGAAATGTTGGTGAGGTTAATCCCGGGAAAAGGTAAGGGCTTCAAGAGTTTCAGAGGATTCATACTGCGCTGGACATGCGCCTTCATACCTGGCCTTAGGGTTTCAGGAAACGAGCGCCAGATCGTGACGAAGTTGACCAGTGACAAAATGGCCGCCAGGGTCGCAGGCGTCGAGAATGGATTGACCCCGAAGGCCTCGAGGTCCGGATAATGTAAAATGGGGTTGTACAGGGAGAGAATTCCACCGAGGGCCGGACCAATAACAAAGCCCAGGGCGAAGGCAATGCCGATCACGGCCATACCCTTAGAGCGGTTCTTCTCGTTTGTGATGTCACTCACGACAGCGCTTGCAATTGAGAGGTTTCCTGACATGAGGCCACCAATAAGGCGTGCGAGGATGAGCAGAGTAAATGAACCTGACAACATCCAGATAACGTAACTTATAAATAGACCGAAGACGGAAACAAGAAGTACGGGGCGCCGACCAACACGGTCTGAGATCGTTCCCCAGAGAGGTGCTGCCAGGAACTGCAGGAGGGAATAAAGAGCACCTAGGAGGCCCCCGAAGAGAACAATCGTACTCATCTGAGGTGATCCGTCGGCGCCTAAAGAGATCGACTGAATATTAGAGATGAGGTTCATCATTCCGGAGAGGAAGAAATTATCCCGATCAACCTCAAGGTAATACTTGGCCATGGCCGGGAACATGGGAAAAATAATCGAGAATCCGACCAGGTCGAGGAACATCGTGAGGAACATGAGCTTGAGGATTTTCTTCGAAGCCTCAGGAAGTTTTTCCGGAGCGAGTTTTTCTTGTTCTTTAATCACGTGGGTGTACCTTTCTTTAGCGTCGATGAAATAGAAGAGATCCTGGCGCTGGGCCTCGGAGCCATTGGCGTAAACATTGATAAATTTGGCGTAGTCTGCGATCCACTCAGGGTCGTCGTTAAGACAAGGGATGTGGACGAGCTCTCCCCCGGCCTCATGAACTTCATGGCCCAATTCGTTGCCGATCTCATCGGTCGTCTCAAGGCAGTCAACCACGAAGCTCGGGCAGTAAACGCCGATTTTCCCAACCCCTGACTCGACTTTTTTCATCACGATCTTGTCGGTGTAGGGCCCGAGCCAAACCTCAGAGCCAAAGCGGGACTGAAAAGTCATGGAAATGGGGATCGATGCATTGAGGTGCTCGCGGATCAGTTCAAAAGTCTCGAGGCAGTGAAGGAGGTAGAGATCCTTTTTCTCCAATACCCTGCGGAGCGGAATTCCATGAAAGGAAATCACGATTTCTTTAATATCGGTGTGAGTCGCAAGGGACTCACGGATCTTTCTTACCGAATGGTCAATGAAGGCCTTGGAGCGGTGGTAAGAACTCACGACAGTGAAAGTCGGTATGTTCACACGTTTCTTAAACTCCCCTCCAAGAGCGTCGACAACAGCGGCGATGGTGCTCTCTGAGTACTGAGGAAACTGCGGGAGAACCAGGACCCGCTGTGCTCTTGTTGCGACATCTTCTTTCTCCCAATCGTCGAGAACCCGATTCGCACGGGGTTCTGAGAGGAGAAAGATATGGTTGAGTTCAAGGTTTGGGTCAAGCTGGGGCCTCACCGCGTCGGCAACTTTCTTCGTGTTCGTTACGAGTGGGAACCCCTCTGGGGCGTAGATGCGGGAGTAGGCCTCGGCCGATCGCTTGGGCCGAAAAGGGAGAACCAAGAGGTTCAGGATCAGTTTCCAAAGGAGAGGATTGATGTCAACCACCCGGGGGTCACCGAGGAATTCACGGAGGTACTTGCGCACATCCGAAACCTTCGTACTTTTTGGTGAACCGAGCTGACCCAAGATAACTTTGATTTTTTCTGCCATACGCTTCTTTGTGTTGAAAGATTCCCTACTTTTTGTCATAACTGACCCTAAATGACTAGAATCAAAAGTTTTCAAGGGTTAGACAATGGCCAAAAAGTATAAGTCCCAGGGACGAGCTGATAAAGATTTAAAGACGGTTTCTCTTTTGGGAAACACTCAGACCGACTACCCGGATTCTTACTCTCCAGCGGTGCTAGAAAAATTTCCGAACAAGCACCCGGACAATGACGCCTGGACGACCTTCGTATGCACTGAATTTACTTCCCTGTGCCCGAAAACAGGCCAGCCCGACTTCGCGAAAATTTTTATAAACTACATCGCAGATAAAGAGATGGTGGAGTCAAAATCACTTAAGATCTACCTCTTCAGCTTCCGTAACCACGGCGACTTTCACGAAGATTGCGTCCAGAAGATCTGCAAAGATCTGGTGAAGCTCATGAAGCCGAAGTATATCGAGGTTATGGGGGACTTCACTCCACGCGGCGGAATCGCCATATTCCCTTACGCCGCCATGACGAATGGCCAGAAGAAATACGATAACTTAAAGGCCACCCGCATGGCCAACTATGCACCCGGTAAGTATGGAATGGACCTGGCTCGCCTTTATTAAGGGTCTGAGCTACAATGGTGAGAGAAAAGGCAGGTTGATATGAACTTGGGCATGATGGAACTCTTAGTTGTTTTAGCGATCGTCGTCCTCTTTTTTGGGGGCCGCAAGCTTCCACAACTCGGGTCGGCCTTGGGCGAGTCCATTAAGAACTTTAAAAAGGGAATGAAGGAAGACGATACCGACAAGAAGGCTTAAAACCTTGCGGCGACTTTCATCACCACCGGTTCGTTTTCGTTTAGATCCTCGATCTCTTCAAAAATCTTTCCGACTACCGCCTCATAACTTGCGCTCTTCCCCTGCCGATGCAAAACCTGAAGAATGTATCGGGCTGCCCGATCGATGAGCTTATTGTTCGAGGGCCTGACCCACGTCATAACGTTACCTTCGTAGCGCCCGAGAAGCCCCATGATCAACGTCGAGTGCGCGTTTAAGAGCATCTTGATCATCAGGTGGTTGAAGAGCGGGTCCTCTCCCCAGGAGTACTCCACATGAGCTTCGCTAAAGGTCAACGTCACTGACCCGTTCCGGTGGATGATGGCGAACTCATCGGATGGAACAAGCTGGGAACGGTGCCCCAGGCCCTGGCGCGAAATATCAAACCCCAAGAGACGCTCTTGATTGATTCTTCCCCCCAGCTCAGGCCACTCTACGGGTCTTGGAGGCCGCTGAAGAAGCTCACTCCAGGCGTAAGCAGAAGTTTCTCCCTCAGGGATAAAGAGGTACGCCAGAGCATGCAAACTCCCATGATCCAGACGATTTTCAAAACCTCTCAGAGAAAAAGTGGGAGAGCGTTCAGTAGTATCAGTCAGGATACTTATAGCGAGAGTGGGATCTGTTACGTAGTTCACGTAGCGTCCTACCTGATAACTCCGGGCCTCCTTTTCTGTGAATGGTCTTAGTGCCGCATAATCGGTCATCGTCAGGCGACTTAGAAAATCACCATAGAAGGAGCGGAACGAGGCAGCGTCTGGGTGTGTGTAAAGAAGTCCCACGCCAATCCCTAGCATAAGGACTGTTGAAGCCTGCATCCTGGTGGAGCCCGAGATCGCCATTGGCCCGACCGAAAGGTTCACCGTCTGGATGGCATTATTTTTGAGCACCTCCCTAGAGCGCGTGATCGGATGAAGGAGTTCGTCTGGATTACAATAAAGGAAGAAAGGTCGCCGGCGAGAAGTTGCGGCGGCCTTCTGCGCGGCCCCGATGACGAAGGGAGTCTCCCCCCCCTCCGTTGAGGCAAGCAAAAGGTCCTCGGGCCCAAAACCTAATTCAAGAAGCTGCCTTTCCCCGTACTCAGTCCTATCCTCGAAGCTTTCGACAGACTTGATCAGAGCATAGTCTCCACCGGCCATGAAGGAGATCACTTGGTCCGTGGGACCAAACTTCTGCCGGAAAAGAGTTTCAAGCACAAGTGAGAGCCTGCCAGTGGCGCCGCATCCACACATGAAGACTTTGTTGCCTGCGCTCAGCGTATCGCGGATCTCCTTGGCAAGTTCCCAAAGCAGCGGGGCCCGGTCCTCCATCAAAGCGAGTGCATCAGCGTCAACCTCCTGAAGTACACGAAGGGCCTCACCGACGTCTCGCTTCACGAGGTCTGAGAGGTTTGAGGTTTTCGGATGAAATCCCTCGGTCTGGAGATGACCCAGTTTAAATTCCTGAGCGATCTTTAAAAATTCCGTCGTTTTTGTCGCTGGAGACACGTACCTGGCCTTGATAAGAATGGGTAGCATTCATTCTAAGGATAAAGATTTGAATTTGGGAAGAGCTTCCCCTTTTAGCTGCAAACTGCAGTCGGAAAATGTGGCAGCTTATGGAAAATAACTGAGCAGTATAGAAAAGTACTATATCCTTTGAACCTTGAGATCATTGATTCCGAATCTTTAGACCTTAATCCTTTAATTTTGGAAGGGAGGACACATGGTAAATTTCTAATGATTTTCACTCATTAATCCGAAAGTCTTTTCGGGGTGCTATGTTTATGAAAAAATTTTTTTTACTGATGACACTTTCATTGAACCATTTGGTGATGGCCCAAGAAGGAGTCACTCCCTCACCCCAGACTCCTTCGACTGCGTCAACTCAGCTAGCGACCCCTGTTGGCAACGGCGTCTCGACACCCACCGCAACGGGAACAACTCCAGCGGCAGAAACGGCAACAGCAACGACTCCACCTCGATCACGACAGCCCTTGCGCATGTTACCGGGAAGGTACGCACACTCATCACAGAACCTTCCAGTGACATCACCCATACAGGGTGACGAACCTCCGTACCGCGTGTCCTCGCGCAACCCGCACCAGATGCGAGTCCTCAATTCTGGCATGGGCTCTCTTTACGCCAGGATCGATATGATCCGCCGAGCGAAGCGCAGCATCGACATGGAGTACTACATTTTTGACCCTGATGTCTCGGGACGTCTGGTTCTCCAGGAACTGCGCGAAGCTGCTAGACGTGGAGTAAAAGTTCGGATCATGGTGGATAAGTTTCCAGGTGAGTTTGCGCTTAACGAGCATTACGCAGAAGAACTACGCGCCGCGGGCATAGAGATACGGTATTACAATCCTCAACCGCTTTACCGCGTAAACGATTCACAGTATCGGAATCATCGAAAGCTTATGGTCATGGACGGTGAAGAGGCACTCACCGGTGGGAGAAACATCGCAGACGAGTACTTTGACCTTCACCGTCAGTACAACTACCTCGACCGAGACGTTATCGTAAGAGGAGACGTGGTTCGGCACATGCAGCAAACTTTTGAAAACTACTGGGCATCTCCCATCGTCGAAACACCAACGACTCCGGTAAGACCTGTGGCCACGAATACGGAGAACGGTGAGAGCCTCGAGCAGTTCCAGTTTGACCAGCAGCGGGAGCAGGCACGCCGGGTGTTCGCTCCTGATCCAGAGGTGGACCGAGTCCGTCGCGTTGTGGAAGTCGATGGTCTTCGAAGCTTTAACGACACACCCGAGCGCACCTGTCCTGAGGTTTCTTTCGCCTCGGACCGTGAAGGCGCGACCTCTCGCGAGGCAAGAAACAGTGAGGACTATCAGCGGCGCTTTCGCCTCCTGCGTCAGGAAATGGCACGCTGGATGGAGGATAAGATCAGTGATGAAGTCGTCATCGAATCTCCTTATTTTCTCAGGAGTAAAATCACGGACCGCCTCTTTGAGCTCATCCAACAAAGAAACGCCCGCGTCCGTCTCTTCACCAATAGCCTTGTCTCGTCAGATGCGGTTCCTATCTCAACTACCTTTACAACGACGGTCCGTCAGTTCACTCCCCTCGAGAACTTCCGCGCCTATGTTTACCGTGGACGCTACTCGGGCGAGGGCCATGTCCCGGATGAGGCCATCCGGAACGGAACCTGGGGGATCCATTCCAAGTCAATTGTCTTTAATAACGATTCATTCATGATAGGTTCTTACAACATCGACAACCGCTCGAGTTTTTATAACACTGAGCTCGCAGTCTTCTGCACTGGCTCACCTGAGCTGACCCGGGACGTTCGGGACAACATCCAGATCCGGATGAACAACAGCTACCGCCTTAACGCCGAAGGTAACGCCGAAGACTGCGAGGATATCCATGCAGACGCGGGTCTGTACAAGCAGATCATGTACCAGCTTCTCAGAATTCCCTCTCACCTGATTGAACACCTGCTATAAGGTTATTTCCTTGCTCCAGCTCAAAGTCATGGGCAAATTTTCCGGTGTTTCCGTCGTAGATACTACTGAGCTCGACAGAAATCTCCCCTCGGCAAATCAAAACAGCTTATGTCTCTTAACCCTAATCTAAACAATCAGGCCAAGACTCCTCGCTTTGGCAAAGACCATGAAAGTTCAATATCGAGTTCAAAGAAGACCAAGATGTCATTACCATTCATTTGAGGACAAATTCGAGTGTTCATGGGTGTTATCAATTGGAATTCCAACTCAAGAGATCCGTTTGATTCCACGTCGTAATGAGCTTTGATGTCACAGACGGCGAAACGGCAATCAATCAAGAGCTATTCCTTCCGAACAGCTGCCTCTGTTGATGTGAGCGATACGGCCGACGATGCCTCTCTTGAAATTTCTATCGGAGCGGGAGTATTAGACAACGCTCCCTGAGAAAACAAAAAAGGTGAGAAGACCCCAATGGAAAAATCTAGTGCGTTTCATCGGTTGATACTTTGGAGGTATCCTTGGGCACTTCAGTCGATTTCAAATGAAAAGGTGGCACGAGGGCCAACCAAAGACCTGCATTCGGTCCCACTGCATCAAATCTACAGACGGCATTAATCGAGAACTCGTCTTTGACGACCCTTTACGAAAATAAAAGCATAACCATGCTTTAGGTGCATTAAGATCTAATGGTCACGCCAGTGAGCGACCATGAGATTTTCAATTTGGCCATCTAGCGTTTTTTGATCCACATTAAACTTAAGCCGCCTCTTTAAATGATCTAATGCCATTTTGGTAGATTGCGAACTCCGCTTTAACCTTTTCTCTAACAGAACAGAGTCTATAACGGGCCCAGAGATTGCAGTTAGTTCTTGAAAGAGTCTCTTTATATTCCAACTCCAACTTTGCCCTTAGGGTCATAAAAAACGGCAGAACAAATATCCTTGGCCAAATTTCATGGTAAATCGGGAGTATGTTTTAAACAGAAGACATAAAAAAAGGGAGCCCCTGCTTGGCTCCCTTCTTTTCGGCATCTTGCCTTTGAGAGTGACATCCTGTCACATCTTAGAATCATTATACCTAAAGTTTTTTTCGAACAAAGAAAAA